>WQYW01000004.1 GCA_009781045.1 Alphaproteobacteria bacterium | reverse complement strand
CGGCAGTGCCACAAACGATGCGGCATGGGGCTGTTGTCTGCTCTCGGTGCGCGGTTCTTCGCCAATGAGGAGTTGCTGTTCGGCTGCGGCGGGGATCCTTCCTCAAAGCAGTCTGTTGCGAAAGAACCATGATGCAATCGGAAGCGTTATGGCGGCAATCGCAAGCAGAGCGAGCATATCCGCTCAGTCTTCTCTGACGAGGGGAACGATGGCACGCCTTGCGAGGTCTTCCAAGGCTGTCGCAATGAATTTTGCGTAGTGTTGCTCAATCATTTTGACTGAGGTGTTGTGCAGTTTTGCGACGTGCTGGATCGGAAGTCCCGCCCGGAGACAGCGGACTATGCTTGAGTGTCGCAGAGCATAGGGAATGACATTTGGCATACCGCAGTGCTCTCTAATGGCACGCCACGGACGTATGAGTTCAGACTTCTTCAACTTGCCGCGCGTCGACTTTCGCCACGTACCTGTGCCCGGCTCCTGCTGATATCTCCATCGCAGGAATAGTGGTGCATCGGCCGGACGTCCTATGATTGATGGCAGCAGCGCTTCAATCACGTCGTCTCCCACAGGAATCGGTATGGAGCCGCCGTTGCCACCGCGCCCTTTAAATGAAGCAGGTACGATGAGACGACGTTCGTTTGGTTGTATGTCGCCCACTCGCATACGCCTGAGTTGCGCGTGCCGGGCGCCGGTGGCGGCCAAGCAGAGGACAATTCGATAAAGGTCGCCATCATATCCCTGTTCCTCATCGACCACACGCGTTGAATGCAATATGACGGAGATCTGGTCGTCCGTGAGGATTTGGTTCTCGCGAGCAATGGACGTGTTGTCGTCGTCGTCGATGCGTTCGGCCTTGAAGCCATCCTTCACGATGGTAGGAAACGTAGGGTTGAGTTCCTTGTGGCTTTGGGAAAGGCGACTCCATGCAGTATTGAGGGCTGCTTTCAAATCGTTAATAAGGCGATGCTTTGTTGTGTGTTTTAACGTGTCCGGCAGCATCTCGCGCCACGCCCGAAGGTCTTGCTCCCTTAATGCGTGTAGTGGAATGGCTGCCAATGGAGCAGCCGTGGTGGGTGTCTGACTTCCGCGTTTGGCTTGACCGAGAACGTAACGCCGTAGTTTACTGCCGACATCGGCTTGAACGTCACGACCTGTTCGTCGCTTCTCTCGGGAATCACGTTCGCCGATGTAGAATTCAATAGCTGACCTGACGGTTGGGGCGGGACCTGTTGCCAGCGCTGCGGTCTCAGTTCTGGCACGGAGGACGGCCTCTTCGGCAGCCTTCCGAGCCTGCTCGAAGGTCAGAGCGCCATCGGTCGGCTTATCGTTGATATCGTTGGCGATACCGATGGCGGATTGCCTGTACTTTCCGTCTTCGCGGTGATTGCGCCAACGGAAAATCCAGACACCGCTCCGTTTTCCTTTGCGGTATCCAAGGTGCGCTTCTGCATCAAGGAGACGCCAGTGGACGCCGAGTTCCAGTTTGGAACGTGCCTTGGCGGTGGTGATTTGGGCCTCAATGAGGGTCTTCGACATCGTTGAACCATGACCATCTTGTCGAATATCCGTCAAATAAGCACACTTGCGCACAGGTGGACAAGAGAGGATGTCAAAAATCTAAGCCGTTGAGTTTGCTGGATAATCACGGGCAGTGACGGACGGTTTCAAACTGCACAGCACGTAATTACTTGCCCTCTCAAGGCTGAAAACAGTATTCAATTTCCATGTCTAGTCGGTGTTGAAAAGTAGTAAGGTGTTGGATTGGAGCGATAAGCGCGCATGTTCGCTCCACGTTGAAGTGTCCCCTCCGCCAGGGCAAGAAGTGATTCGCGTCGCGAGAGGACATCATGCGAAGAAAAGCGGTTTCCCACCTTGCGGTCTGGAGCTGTCGATACTGGCGTTGGCGGCCCACTATCGGATCAACGCAGCGCTTCTGTACAAATGGCGCTGCAAGCACCTTGATGGCGCGCCGGCCACCGATGGCGAGAAGCGGGACCGCAGTCTATCCCCACCAAAATCAATGAACCGCGCGAGCGTAAGCCATGGGATGACCAAGTCCGTAGTGGCCAACTCGGCCCTTACTCCGTTTGATATGACTGGATTGCCATGATGACTGATGACGGTGGAGACTGGAGCGCGTGCTTTTGGGCCGCATCCACCATCAACACGAAGGGAATCCAGAAGATTTTTGAAAATTTCCCAGCGGGTTCACGCTTCGTTGAATTGCAGCACGCGCCCACTCTCTCGGGGCGCGTTGAGATAGCTGGCCCATTGCTCCATGAGTTGGCGGCGCTTTGCGAGCGCAGTCGCGCGCCGGTACGCGGCCTCGATCTCGTCACCGACCACATGGGCAAGGGCCATCTCCGCTACCTCGCGCGGGAATTGCGTACAGTCGCCAGCCCAATCGCGAAACGTTGAGCGGAAACCGTGCGTGGTCGCTGGGGACGTGGTGTGGCGCGCGATGCATTTGGCCGACGAAACGTCGGAAACACGCGGTGTGGGCAAGCAAGCCTTCGCTGCAGCGGTCAACGGAACGACATGGGGCCGATCGGCCTTCATGCGAGGCGCCGGCACAGTCCAGGTATCACCGACCACATCAGCGGCCTCGACCATTCCCGCAACTTCGCCGATGCCGCCGTCAGGATGATAAAGCGCAGCATTTGCGCCGCATGGCTGGCGTCGCTGGCGAGCGATTGCCAGAACGTCGGCATTTCGGCGTAGGGCAAAGCAGCGTGATGCTCCACATCCGACTTGCGGCGCCGAGCAAGGATTTGGTCGAGGTGGCCGCGCCAAAGGGCGGGGTTTTCTTCCGTGCGCAGCCCTTCCGCCTTGGCACCGTTCAGGATCGCCTCGATTCTCCCGCGCACCCTCCGTGCCGTTTCCGGCTTTTCTGCCCAAACAGGCCGCAGTGCCCTAAGCACGGCCTCCGTATCCACGTCGGCAATCGGTAAGTGTCCCATGTGTGGCATGGCGTAGTCCCGCAGACTGTTTCGCCATTGCTGGCGGTGTTTTTCGTTTTTCCATCCGGCCTCTTTGCCGCCGATGAAGCGCTCCGCGTATTCCTGGAATGTCACCGCACGGGATGCCTCGGCCCTGGCTTCCGCTCGCCTGGCGTTCCGGTCTTCAATCGGGTCATATCCCTCACGGACGGCAGCCCGGGCTGCTGTGGCGGCCTCCCGTGCCTGCGCCAGTGACACATCGCTGAGGGGACCGAGCCCCATGAAGCGCTCTTTGCCTGTGACGGGCGACCTGAACCGGAAGATCCAGGCACCGTTCCCGTTCCGGTCCACGTCGAGGCGCAAGCCGCCACCGTCAGACAGCTTTTCGCCAGGCTTCGCGTTTTTTACCCGGATGGCTGTGAGATCTCCCATGGTTTTGTCCCAAAAAGGTGTCCGCCTAAACCCACGTCTCACCCCACGTCAAAAACGCGGCTGAGGGTGAGCTTTGGCGGACAACGATAACCCGATGCGGAGGTTAAGTGACTAGCGCCCATACATTTTCATTAGATGAAATGGACGTGGGTGGACGGTCACGAACGAGCACAAAACGAGGACTTGGCGGAAGGGGTGGGATTCGAACCCACGGTACCCTTGCGGGCACGCCGGTTTTCAAGACCGGTGCCTTAAACCACTCGGCCACCCTTCCAAGCCCTTGAAAACATTTAGTTCTTTTAGATGTCGCGAGGCGAGAAAATGTGCCTTTGCTACCCTTTTGCTACCCAATGTTTTCGGAGCGCTTGTTTATGGCGGCCCGCAGTGCTTCGTCAACCGCCGCAGCGGCTTCGCCCTGCATATTCGGCAGCAAATGGCTGTAAATGTCGAGAGTGATGGCAATCGAGGAGTGACCCAGGCGCTCCTGGACCACCTTGGGGTGAACCTTGGCCGCGAGCAGGTGCGAGGCGTGCGCGTGTCGGAGTCCGTGCAGGGTGACGCCCCATTCCTTGAGAAAGTCGGACATGACGTGCGTCAAGCTGCGGGGCTGGATCGGCTCCCCATCCGTCTTCGTGATCACGTGCCAGTCATCGTCAACCCGGACACCGAGCCGCAGAAGCTCCTCGGCCTGAGCGACCCGCCACCGGCGCAGCTCCTCGATCGCAAGAGCGGGCAGGGCGACCGTTCGGCTTTTGCCGCTCTTGCACTCCTTCTCCCGTATCGTCCCTGCGTCCGTTTGCTCGGTGGATGCGACAACGGCCAACTGTCCAGCGTCCAGATTGACCGACCGCCATCGCAACGCTGTGATTTCGCCTCGTCGCAACCCGCACAAGATTGCCGAGAAGGTGCAGCAGGCACCCGCGCGTGCCCCAGGCGAGACCGCCGGTTCTGCGTCAAGGACGGGCAGCAGGCACCCGGGGCACTCGGGCGTGCTCCAAACAAGGCAGCCCTGAGCCAAGGTAACCGAGCGCTTTGTCAGGCTGCCTCCGCAACAGGCTCGATCGTGACGGAAAAGCCGAGCTTCGCCAGCTTGGCCACAAGATAGTTAACCTTGACCATGGTCGTACGACGATCGAAGTAATCCTCGCCAAGATCCTGATATTCAGTGCCCTTCTTCAACATATGGTAGGTTGCGGTGAGGATTGAAGCGGCGACCGCGCAAGCGGCCTTGTTGGAGCCGCGTTTGCTCCTAATTCGATGGAACTGGGCGCGCAAATAGCTGTTCTTTTTCCTTGCCGCAGCCCATGCGCACTGAACCAGGCACGTCTTCAGCCAGGGCGCGCCCTTACGCAAACGCGTGGACTTGCGTTTGCCAACGCTCTCATTTTGCCCTGGGCACAGTCCAGCCCAGGAAACAAGGTGGCCAGCCGTCGGAAACCGGCTCATGTCGGTGCCGATCTCGGAGAGGACTACAGTCGCCGATAGCGTGCTGATGCCCGGAATGGTCTTCAGCAGATCGATCAAAACACGACAGGGAGGCATCTCGTTCGCAACTGCATCCTGATCGAGAAAATCCAGCTGGCTATCGATCCGCTTGTCGATATCAACCAGCTTAACCTGCAGGACGTCCCAAATCTCTGTGTAGAGCTTGAGGAGGTAACGGTGGAGGTCCGTCAGCCGACCGTGCAGTGCAGCCTGGAGTTCCTCCGGCGAGGCCTTGAGACGTGTTGTGGCGAAAGCCGCAAGCTTCTGCGGGTTCGTTTCGCCGTCAATCATGGCGCTGATGATCCGCCGCGCGCTCACCCCCATGATATCAGTTACCACCGAATCCAGCGTGATGTTGGCTTCTGTTAACGTCTTCTGAATGCGTTGGCACTGTTGCGTCTGGTTCCGTGTAAACTGCTTACGCGTGCGCACAAGCGTTCGCAATTCCTCAAGTTTTTCGTGCGGAACAAAACTTGCCTTTATCAATCCGCAGGCCATCAGGTTGGCAATCCACGTTGCGTCGTTCACGTCGGTCTTGCGGCCGGGAACATTCTTTATGTGCGCCGCATTCGCCACGAGAAGCTCAAAATCTCCGTCACTGAGGATCTTCCAGACCGGCTTCCAGCATACTCCGGTCGCCTCCATCGCAACGTGGGTACATCGACTTTTCTTCAGCCAACAGAGCAACGCGGTCAGGTCGTCTGTGGTCGTGCCAAACGTCCGGCACTCCCGTTCAACTTTCCCGCTCACCGTCACTCGAACGCAGGCTACGACTGACTACTTATGAAGATCCAGTCCAGCCACTCGATCGTACAGGATATCCATCTCGCTCCTCGACAAAAGTTGGCGCTGCCAGCGTGGGGATGCCTGTGGTAGAAGAAATCTAGAAAGCGTGCTCCGGGGCCTTGCGGCCCTTGGCTCCAATGGGGGTGATCCAGGCTCCCCGAGTCCAGCTAAGAAACAGGCTTTTGTGCACCATTGAGAAATCGACCTCTGTACCAGCAGCCCGAAATTGAGACAGGAAATGGGTTAATGAATGCTGAGGATGTTCATAAATCGAGTCCGCGGCAGTGTCGCGCTCAGGAAAGCGCTCCAATTTGAACTGGCGAGATCAGACAGATCGGTGACCGGCGGAGGACCAGCTACCAGTTTCATTCAAGGGGGTCGGCGGTACGCCGGTGTGGAACTAAGCAGATTGTTCCATCTGTTTTCTCGCAATTCCCGAAGGTTTCGAGCGTGAAGATTACCGCGACTGACACGTTCTCTGACAAGCGCGGCAATCAGGGTGAAGCAGACGTGATCATAGTATATTTTCGCCGGAATACGACCCCGCCGATCCAATGGGACCGAGTCCGGGATTCCGACGTGATTGATATCGCCGACCGAAAATTCGTCCACCCGTCCTTGGGCAACTGAGGCTCGTCAAGCATTCCGCCAAGGAGGTTCACGCGTAAGCCGGTTCTTCTACCACGACGACAACCCGGACCGGGGTTCGACCAACGATCAACGGCCGGCTGTCGACCGAGGAAGCGCTGCACAGGCGCAGGCCTTCGCGCGGGAGCAACAGACGATTGCCAACAACAGCAGGGGCGGCGAATGGAAGAATCCACGCAAGCACGCCACCATGATCCTTGCCGCGGTCGCCTGGGCGGCCCTGGCGGCGGCCCAGGCATCAGCCGGGGGCCTTGTCGGTCAAGCCTCGGTAATCGATGGCGACACGCTGGAAATCCAGGGCACCCACATTCGGCTTGACGGGATCGACGCGCCCGAGAGCGGTTGTGCCACGGCGTCGACAGCAAGGCATACTGGTGCGGCCAAAGGGCAGCGCTGGCTCTGGCCGGCCGTGACGTGCACGCCAACCGGGAACGCTCGGTCGCGACCTGCCATTGCCGGCACCGACATGGGTGCGTGGTTGGTCACACAAGGGCACGCGCTCGACTGGCCACGATATTCCCGTGGCCGATATTCGATATTCGGCGAACCAGCGGGCCGCAGCGGCGGCCCCGCAGGGCATCCACGCGGGCTCGTTCGTCAACCCGTGGGATTATCGCCGATGCATGAAGGTCCGCTGCGCCCGGGCTGCGACGTGCTCGGATGAGGCTCGGTGATGCCGATGGCCGGCCTACGGAACAGCGGCATAGAATGGCTGAAGTACGCAATTAGCAATCAAATCTTTTATGAGCGCAGCATCTGCGGAATCTGTTACCGGCACACCACGTATCAATGCGTGTGAGGGATCAGGTCCAAACTTTTCGTGGGCTGGCAAAGGATCGCTGACAAAAGACAACTGAAGACCGTCCGGTGAATTCTCCCGCACATAATCCCTGGTTGCGCCGACATTCAATCTTACGAGTTTTCCCGTTTTGCCGTACTGCAACCGCGCTGCTGATCTGACACCCTGCACTTGGTTATCAATTGGCGGATCAAAATATTCCACCCAATTGACCGACGGCGCATCCTCTTGAGGCTTCGTCAGAAATGCTTCCCCGTTGATAACGTCGCCATCAACGTGCCGCCCGCCGACATACCTGATGACGTGGTGATCATCAGGGATGGCCGATCCGCTTTGAGGTAGTTTATCCGTCATGCCATCAGAAGACCGAGCGCCCCACTGGCCTTGATGTGAGCCATGATATTCGGCTTTGTATCTGTGCCGGCAGCGCTGGCCAACTTATCGGCTCCTGGACGACGCTTGAAAATGACGAATTCAATATTTCCTCCTCCGAGAAACTGAAGTCCTATTTGCTCACGCGCATTGTTGCGCCACAGCGCACGCAAATTGCCGTTATCATTGAGGAACAATGACGGGCGGACCTTTGGATTCGCTTCTACAAGAAAGCTAATGAAGTCGTCACAGGAGGCGACGGAGAACGGCACCTTGTCAATTTCAGCTTCGACCGCCAGAAACTGGATTCGTCCAATGAGTTCGTGAACCATCGTTGCAGGGCTGGATTGCTCGGCCATCTCGGGACAGCGAGCGGTGAAGCCATTTATGGTTGGTGCAACGACTTCAGAAGCTGTCTCGCTGAAATTGGAGGCGACACTGGTTTGGAAGCTGCGGTGGCGGGGGGACGCCCGCCCGCTGCCACGCCGGCCCGCGGGCTCATGCAGAGCCATGGGTAGAGGTGGGGCAAAGGCAGTCGCCGAGTCGAACGCCATGCAAAATCACTCCCTTTCCCAATAGTTGCGTTGGATATCTGGACTCGTCATCGCGTCAAAGCAACTGCCTATTGTCTCATGAGCGCGATCGTACCATTGGTCGGCTTGGCTCGTATTCGCGGTGCCCATTGCCCCGATGGCCCGCAGATCGAACACCAATACCGACTCGCTGGCGTTCATCGCCTTGCGGCCAGTTCGGGCGGACACCTGGAGTTTCAGGTCGGGGGCAAGTTGGTAGGAAGTCAGATAGTTGAAATCGGGCGCCCCCGTGGCCGGGGCGCCAACGTCCAGAATCGCAAATGAAGGGAGTACCCGGGCGGTATCCAGCGGGCCGGTCCAATAGCTGCCGTGCTCGATGAGATTGCTATAGGTGAGTTCTGCCGTTTGGATATTGATTGTGTCAATTTTCAGTTCGGACCGGACAAAGGTCGAGAAGAGGTAAAAATATTTGTCAAACAGACCTTTGACGTTGTCGAAATGCGGGTAAGCATCAGCCCGCTTTCGCCAGTTTAGCAGGAAGGCATTCTTCTGAATCTGGACAACGGTGGCGCCATCTTCCGACGATAACCAGAAGCGCGGCATCGGATAGGTTTCATCGGTAATCCCAAGCTGAAATGAAAAATTCAGCGCTGGGGGAGCTAATTCAGGCTGTTGCCGGATGGTTGGGAATGTGTCTCGTACCTGCGACCAGAAAAGACCGACGTGCTCCGAGTGCAGCGGCATGATCGGCTGATCAAAATACGCCCCGACAATCACCTCATTGATGGGCGGATTCCTGTATTTGGCGCGCATTTCAATCCTTTTCTCCACCCCACGGGTACCCGCAACGCCCCTTTAGCTGAACGGCGGGGCCATTCGCTATCGATCCTGAACGAATTGGCCCAATTTGCCGTTAACGGCAAGGAGTCCTGTTTTGCAGCACAGGCGCTGGACGTGTTGGCGTTTCCCCAGACCCACGTCGAGGCCTGCACCGTGGATCGTGCGTTCCCGGTCAATGGCAGCAGTAAGGGTTCAGCCCGCGCATGACAGGTCGGCGGGCGTTCCCGATTAGAACGCCTGTGGTCGCCGTCGTCAATGGTACGCAAGAGGGGCTGGACTTTTGCGCTAGCCGGATTTGGCGAGCGCAAATCATTGATCCCGCACATGAGGCCTGGCCCTTTCGGCCAACGCACCACCATGGCGCGCCAATCCGCCTCTGTGGGACGGCGGCTTGCGGCGTTGACACCGCCGCCGGGGCCGGCTGCGACTCGGCTGCGGGCTGAGCTGGCCGCTTCCTCAAATTGTCCACGCCTTCACCACCCACAGGCGTCAACCGTGGAGGACCCGCGTCAAGGATCGCAATAGATCGTCTCTCGATATCGGTGAACTCTGTGTCCGGGAGGGAGCGAATCGCCTGCCGGTTGGGGTGAGCCGTGGCGTGTGATGGCAACGGCATCGATTTGCGAGCGGCCGCCTGGCAGCTTGCCCCCCGTCAGGCGTCACGGCCAAAGCGTTTGGCGCTCTGGCGTTTCCCCAGACCGATGTCGAGGCTGCACCGCCGCGGATGCTGTCGTCCGGGCTCAACGGAGCGCGGCAGGATGAGCAGTTTGGGGTTTGTGCCACCATGGGGCAAACCCCCGGTGAACTTGGCGGGCGGGCGCGCCAAGGATGGACGTGGCACGGGGATTGGCGGGGGCAGCGGCCGCCTAACCGCACCAGCGCTTTCTGCGGCCCGCTTGTGGCCGCTTGCCGGGCCCGGGCGGGTTTGCCCGGTGCACGGCTGGCTTGGCTTTGGTTTACCCGGATGGCACGCCAGCGGCTTCCGCGCGGCAGTCTGGGTGCCGCATCAGGGACCGACTTGGCGACCTGGGTTGTTGACTGGACGGGCTGGTTTGTTGACTTGGCCGCCGCCTGCTGCGGTTGATCGGCTGGCCCTGGTCACCGTGTCATCGCCGCCCTGATCGGTCGGGTCGTTGGTCTTGATCGGGTCGACGGCCTGCCAACGGGGTTGAACGCCTTATCGCGGGAAGCCTTGGGTTTGCTCCACGGTCCTACCCCAAGGCAGGGCAGGCCGATCAATCCGGCTTGCTGCGATCACGTCAAGACCAAGCGCGAAGTCGTTGAAAATGTGCAGAGAACAGCGTGAGAACGTGCTGCTGCCATTTTCTCTCCGCTGCTACCATTTTGCTACCCAACTCCCCGGGATTTCCATCAACCGGAGCGACTGGGCCAACCAAAAGGACGCAAAATCGGGCAAAATCCGTAGAAAATCGGTCCAATCGGGACAAGACAATACAGGAACGGACTGCCGCAACCGAATTTCAAGACCGGTGCCTTAAACCACTCGGCCACCCTTCCAGTTCAATCTTTTCAAGTATTTATATGATGCCCCCGAAGGAACGAAACGTGAAATCGGCACCCAACAGCTCACCGACTTAGCGCAGCATTGATCGCTGCTGCCGCTTTGCCATCGTCTTTCCTAAACAGGTGGGCATAGATGCGCAAGGTGACGTCGGGCTTGGAGGCTTGGGCACCCGAGCCGCTTGGAAATCGTCATAATATCCACGCCAGCATTAATCAGCTGGCTGGCGTGGGTATGCCTCGGCGGCCTGGCCGGCAATCGTGCCATGCGGCACGCACCAAAGCGTCGAAAGTCTGCACCACTGTTTGGATAACGAGGCGGGAAGGAACCGGGCCGGGGAAATGTACAATCCCTAATCTGAGCGACAGTATTGTGGAGAGACTGGGGGAGGGGGCGGATCGCCCCGGTACCATACATTGCTGCGGTCATGCCGCCCTCGGAAACTCCAAAGCTGGAAGGAAAACGCACGATCTCCATGCTGGGAGTTGCGGAGCTTCACTCCGGTGCTTCGACGGGGGGAACGAAACCGGGATGATCGGCGACTTTGTGCAGCCAGAACGTGGCCTGCGCCTCGTCTCTGGGAACCCCTCTGCCGACACGGTACATCGTGCCGAGAAAATATTGCGCTCTCGCGAGGCCCTGTTCCGCAGCCTTGCGAAACCAGATCGCGGCTTCGCCATGGTCCTGCTTTACGCCCCGGCCGGTATTGTAGGCCAAGCCGAGCTTGAACTGGGCGACCACGTCGCCTTGCGCAGCGGCCCTGTGGTACCATGCGACGGCCTTATTATGGTCCTGGGCAACATGACAGCCATTCGCGTACATTTCGCCAAGGGCGAATTGGGCAAGTGCGAGCCCGCGCTCGGCCGCCTTGCGGTACCACGCAAGAGCCTGTTTTGAGTAGGAATTGGCGAGTTCGAGTTGTGCCAAAGCATATCCCTGCTCGGCGGCCATGTGGTACCAGACAAGGGCCTGCGCATCGTCGCGCTCCACGCCACGGCCTTCTTCGTAAGCCGCACCGATAATGTATTGCGCCTGAGCGTTCCCTTGGCCGGCAGCCCTGAGAAACCATGCGACAGCCTGTTCATCGTCAAACTCAACGCCACGGCCGTCCACATACATATGGCCGAGGCTGATCTGGGCGTCCACGTCTCCTTGCTCAGCGGCCATGTTGTACCACACCGCTGCCTGCGCATCATCCTGAACGACGCCCCGACCTTTGGCATATCTGTCAGCCAATCGTTTCTGGGCGGTTGCGTCTCCCCGCTCGGCAGCGGCGCGAATGTTGCGAACTTTGTCGTTTTCCATAGAGAGATCTTGCGTGATGGCCATGAAATGCGGGGACGGAAGCCGAGCCGCTCCGGTATGTCCATACCCCATCGAACATCGAATGTGCTTTGATTCGTTGCGACGGTGCCTGTCACAGCCTCGCAGCCGCCCTCCACGACGTGGCGGGCAGGGGGGATGTCTCCGCTCCCCGGCACGATCTCTCCGCCACGGCCCGCCGCGCGGGCGCCGTTGCAGCGCGTTCTGCCTATTTATGTGATCCGCCGACGTTCAGCTTGTCCACATAGGCGATGCCGATGGCGGACAGGATGAAGGTGATATGGATCAGGACCTGCCACATCACGCCATGCTCGGTGTAGGTGGTGCGATCGGACCCGAGATGGCCGGCCTCAATGAAGGTGCGCAGCAGCGCCACCGAGGAGATGCCGATGATGGCCATGGCAAGCTTGACCTTGAGGACGCTGGCATTGACATGGCCAAGCCATTCCGGCTCGTCCGGGTGGCCCTGCAGATCGAGCCTGGAGACGAAGGTTTCGTAGCCACCGACGATCACCATGACGAGGAGGTTCGAGATCATGACCACGTCGATCAGGGCCAGGACGCTCATCATGATCTGCTGCTCGTTCGAGTCCCAGGCGTGGGAGACCAGGTGCCAGAGTTCCTTGCCGAACAGAACGATATAGACGAATTGCGTAATGATCAGACCGAGGTAAAGCGGCAGCTGAAGCCAGCGCGACCCGAAAATGATCATGGGGAGGGCGCGAAGGCGCGGGGCCGGACCAAAGCTTTTGGATTTTTTTGGTTCAGGGGTCATTTCGCGCAGCACCCATTACTTGAGGATCTGTTTTCCGGCTTCGTCAGCCCTGGCGGATTGGGAGCCCCCCAATGCGGATATCGATGTGTGATGTCAAGCTCTTGAGACCTGGTTTTGCGGCGGGGACGGAGACCGGAAAAGAGGTCCCGAGCTGTGCCGACAGCTCGACGCGAGACAAGGACCGGATCCTTGAAGTATGCAAAAGACGCATTCGGACGGAGGGGAACCACCGCCTTCTCTCCCTGTCCCGCAACTGCTGTTGCCGGATCTCACCAGGCAATCGGATGTCGGCGAATCAGGTGCCCGAAAAGCTGAAACGGCCCAGCCCGTAAAAAGGCTAAGCCGTTTTCATCACGACCAGATCATCGTTGCGCATCAAATATCGGCCGCTCGCGTACGCAATACAAAAAACGGATTGGCTGGTTTCCGAACGCTTTCTGTTGTCAAAGTTGATCCGTCACGCCACACGTAAACCCTGCCACTCAAGGGGCTTCAGGCGCGCGTGTGGTACCCTTCGAAAGCATGGGCCAAGAAGATGCCGACGCTTACCAAACCCATCAGAACCGAGACTGTTTCAACCATCTGAAACTTCCACGAAATCACTTGATTGATGCCCTCGCAGCCAGAAAACGCGCTACGCCCTGCACAGTCAAAAGGATTCCAGTGACAGAAAAAACAAAGGAGGGGGGTGAGGATTTGGCGCAACAGACTGTGGCAGACCCAAGGAAAAACGCCATTTGCGGCCACCCAAAAGCCACACTTTATTCAGCTTTCGTCTATCTTTGTGGCGGTATGTGGCGGCGTTCCTCATTTCCGCCGTGTTTCGGTAGCGCCATCGTTCTGCGTTTGTCGTGGTCGCGACAGGGCCCTTTCGGGGCGGATTTCCGCTGGGAATGGGGGGCAACGACACACAGGGGCGGCGGATGGGTGTTGCGGACTCAAACAGGCTGTTGCGGGTGGCCCGGGGGATGGGTGTGGCAGCGGGGTGTCTGGCTCTGGCCGGTTGTGCTGCGAGCAACCTGATCGAACATGTGGATCCCAAATATGGCGTGACCTCCAGCGCCAAGGTGGTGGATACGGCCGATCCCATCCCCAAGGGCGGGGGCACCTATCGGGTCGGCAAGCCCTATGTCGTGGCAGGGCGGACCTATGTGCCGGAAGAAAACCCCAATTATCGGGTGGAAGGGCTGGCATCCTGGTACGGCGATGATTTTCATGGGCGCCTGACCGCCAACGGGGAGGTGTTCGACATGGGCTCGATTTCCGCCGCTCATACCACCCTGCCGATGCCCTCTTATGCCCGGGTGACAAATCTCGGCAATGGCAGGTCGGTGATCGTGCGGATTAACGATCGCGGCCCCTATCATGGCGATCGGGTGATCGATGTTTCCCACAAGACGGCCGAACTGCTGGATTTCAAGAACCACGGTGTGGCCAGGGTGAGGGTCGAATATGTCGGCCGCGCCCCCCTTGAGGGGTCGGACGACCGCCAGCTGATGGCAACCCTGCGCACCGGCACTCCGGCTCCGGCACCCTCCATGGTGCGGATTGCGGCCAGCCGGCCTTTCCTGCCTGAAGCGCCGAAGCGGATTGGTGTGCTGCCGACGCGCAACCGCCTGGCCGATGACAACATCAGTCGCGGCCGCCAGGCGGGCGAGGTTCGCGACAGCGGCAGCACAACGTCCCATGGCGGGGATACAAGGCAGGCAGTGAGACCCGTCAGCGCTTTTGCCCCGGTCGATTCGAGGCCAGCCGATCCGGCGGTGGGGCACGGGCTGTATTGAGCCCCCAGGATTCAGGGCACGGTCTCTTGTCCCTTGTTCTGTCGCCGGATTTTGCTATCGGCTCGGGACATCTGCGGTTAAAAAGGCGCATCTTCTGCATTATTTACCCGGTTGCGGCTCAAGGCACAGGCCATGGCATTCGAACGATCATCCATCCACCGCAGCCGGCTGCTGCCGGGGCTTCTTGCGCTTTGCGTTGCAGCGGGCCTGGGCTGGGCGGGAGTGCTTCATGCCGCCAATCAGAGTGTTCAAGGGGCCAAGAAGGAAGACGGTGGGTTCGAGGGTGACGCCCCGACCGCGATCCTGATCGAGGCCTCCAGCGGAGCGGTTTTGTTTGAGAAAAACGCCGATCAGCTGCGTCCCCCTTCCAGCATGATGAAGATGATGACCGCAGAGGTCTTCTTTGATGCCATCCAGAAAGGCGAGATCAAACCGACTGACGAATATCGGATCAGTGAAAATGCCTGGAGGAGAGGGGGGGCTCCCTCGCGTGGATCGACAATGTTTGCCGCCATCAACAGCAAGGTGTCGGTGAGTGATCTGCTTCATGGAGCGATCATCCCGAGCGGGAACGATGCCTGTATCGCACTTGCCGAGGGGCTGGCCGGCAGTGAGGCCGCCTTCGCCGCCAATTTTATGACCAAACGGGCCCGTGGGCTGGGCCTGGTGAAATCGACTTTTGCCAATTCAAACGGCCTGCCGGACCCCGGCAACAAGATGACGGTCCGGGAACTGGCGCAGCTGGCGCGCCACATCATCCTTGAGCACCCGGATTTCTACAAAATCTTCGGCGAAAAGGAGTTCACCTGGAACAAGATTCGTCAGTTCAATCGCAATCCACTCTTGAACTCGATGGAGTCGGCCGACGGGGTCAAGACCGGCTTCACCAATGACGGGGGCTATGGCATGGCTGGGTCGGCGGTGCAGAATGGCGTCCGCCTCATTGTTGTCGTCAATGGCCTCGAAAGTCCCGAGGACCGCGCATCGGAGGCCAAGAAGATGCTGGAGTGGGGCTTTCGCAGCTTTGAAACCAGGACCATGTTCAATCCCGATCAGGTGCTGGGCTATGCGCGTGTCTTTGGTGGCGACAACGGCTGGGTCAAGCTCGCCAGCCATACACCGGTTGCGGTGATGGTGCGCAAGACCGGCGGTGAGCGTTTGACCGCGCGCATCGTCTACAAGGGGCCGGTGCAGGCGCCGATTCAGGAGGGGCAGCCGATCGGGATGGTCAGGATCCTGCGCGCCGGCAATCTCGCAGTGGAGACGCCGCTTTACGCGGCCGAGAGCATCGGCACCGGATCAACTTTGAGCCGTGCGATCGATGGCATCAGCGAGCTTGTGGTCGGAACCTTCCACGCCGGAATCAGCAGGTTCTGATTGTTGCCGCCAATGCCATCAACTTTTCCAGACACGCTCAAGCGCAGTTTTTCCAGGATGCTCGACGCCATCAACAAACTGCGCACCCAATGGCGGATCCCGTCAGCATGGCGGCACCAGGTGGCTCGAACCACCCGGCGTTTGATGCTTCGATCTGTTCTGGTAGCCCGCAGCATCCGGCAGAGGCGCATCGAACTGGCACGAGCCGCCCGGCGCACGAAGCGTCGAACTGCTGTGGTGGCCCGGGCAATCAACCGCAAGCGCAAGGAATGGCGGATCGGGGAAAGACTGCAGCGAAATCTGGCGCGAACTGCCCGACGCACAAGCCGTCGAACTGTTCTGACGACCCAGGCCATCAACCGCAAACGCCAGGAGTGGAGGATCGGGGAAAGACTGCAGCGACAACTGGCACGCACCGCCCGGCGCACAAGGCGTCGAATTGTTCTGACGACCCAGGCCATCAACCACAAACGTCAGGAGTGGCGGATCGGGGAAAGACTGCAGCGGCAACTGGCACGCACCGCCCGGCGCACAAGGCGTCGAACGGCTCTGACGGCCCAGGCCATCAACCGCAAGCGCAAGGAATGGCGGATCCGGGAAAGGCTGCAGCGCCAGTTGGCCCGAACCGTCCGGCGCACAAGACGCCGAACTGCTCTGACGGCCCAGGCCATCAACCGCAAGCGCAAGGAATGGCGGATCCGGGAAAGGCTGCAGCGCCAGTTGGCCCGAACCGCCCGGCGCACAAGACGCCGAACCGCTCTGACAGCCCAGCATCTGGCACGAATCGCCCGACATCTGATGCTTCGATCTGCTCTGGTGCTCCGCCGCATCAACAGAAGGCGCCGGCGGCTTCAGCAACGGTTGCGCCGGCAGTTGGCGCGAACCGTTCGACGTTTGGTGTTTCGATCTGTTCGGGTGGCCCGGCAGGTGGCTCGAGCTTCCCAACGCCTGATGCTTCGATCTGCTCTGGTACTCCGCAGAATCAACAGAAAGCGCCGGCGGCTTCAGCAACGGTTGCGGCGGCAGCTGGCACGCACCACCAGACAGGCGATGATGCGATCTGCTGTGGTGATCCGCCGCATCAACAGGCGGCGCAGGCGGATCCAGAAAAGATTGCGGCGGCAGGCGGCTCGAACCAAAAGGCGCGCGAAGCTTCGATCTTTTCTGGTGCTCCGCAGTGTCAAAGACAGCCTGCGCAGACTTCCCTCGACCATTCGCTCTGCCTTGACGAGAAAAAAACCAGACGACAAGCCGGCGCGTGCGCCATTCATCACCTTTGAGGGGGGCGAGGGGACCGGCAAGTCGACCCAGATCAGGATACTTGCTGATCGACTGAACGCCGCCGGATACAGGACTGTCACCACCCGTGAACCTGGTGGTTCCGCCGGAGCGGAAATCATGCGCCATGTACTGCTCTCAGGGGTAGGAAAGCAGTTCGGGCCGGAGGCTGAGGCGCTGTTGTTCGCGGCGGCGCGGGACGATCATGTCCATCAGGTTATCCTGCCAGCCCTGGAAGCAGGAAGCTGGGTTCTGTGCGATCGCTTCTCTGACTCGACGCGGGCCTATCAGGGCAGCCTTGGGCGGGTGTCCACGGACCTCATTGAATCGCTCCAACGGGTCACGATCGGGGATCTGAAGCCGGATCTCACGATCGTTCTGGACCTTCCGGTCGAAATCGGATTGCAGCGTGCTACCGCACGCCGTGGCAAAGACACTCCGGACCGCTTCGAGGCCGAGGATGCCGAATTCCACCAGCGCTTGCGCTATGCCTTTCGCAGCATTGCCGCAGAAGAGCCTGGGCGCTGTGCCCTGGTCGATGCCAGCGACAGCGCCGAGGCGGTTGCCGAACGCGTCTGGGAGCTGGTGCAAGAACGTCTTCCAATCAAAATCAGCCCGGAAGGACCGGACGGCAACCCCACCAATCAGGTGGCCGAGCAGGCCGTCGAGGAGCAGGAAACCGGGAAGGCAGGTGAGGGGCCTGTGACCGACAAGCCCGAACAGGCGCAGGTGACCAAAAAGCCCGAAGAGGCGCCCGCGGTTGAGAAGGCCGGTGAGGTGCCCGCTTCCGGGAAGGCGGACGAGAGGCCTGTGACCGACAAGCCCGAAGAGGTCCCCACGGTTGAGAAGGCCGTTGAAGTTCCCGCAGTCAGGAACGAGGGCGAAGTGCCCGTTGCCGGGATGCCCGAACAGGCGCAGGTGACCGAAAAGGCCGAAGAAGCGCCCACGGTTGAGAAGGCTGGTGAGGTGCCCGCTTCCGGGAAGGCGGACGAGGGGCCTGTGACCGACAAGCCCGAAGAGGTCCCCACGGTTGAGAAGGCCGTTGAAGTTCCCGCAGATGGGAAAGATGGCGGAGTGCCCGTTGCCGGGATGCCCGAACAGGCGCAGGTGACCGAAAAGGCCGAAGAGGCGCCCCTGGCGGAGAAGGCCGGTGAGGTGCCCGCTTCCGGGAAGGCGGACGAGGGGCCTGTGACCGACAAGCCCGAAGAAGTCCCCACGGTTGAGAAGGCCGTTGAAGTTCCCGCAGATGGGAAGGATGGCGAAGTGCCCGTGGCCGGGCAGGCCAAAGAGGTGCCTGCCGCTGAGAAGGCCAATGAGGAGCCCACGGCCGGGAAAGCCAAAGAGGTGCAGGTGGCAGAGAGGGCTGAAGCGGTGCCCGCGGAGGTCGGCCCTTGAAAGCTCCCCGCAAGAAGAGCGAGCCTGCCCTTTCGATCAGGCTTCCGCGGCAGACAGACTGTCTGTTCGGTCATGGTGATGCCGAGACCATGATGCTCGACGCCTACCGCAGCGGCCGCATTGCCCATGCCTGGCTGATAGAAGGGCCGCAAGGCATTGGCAAAGCGACGCTGGCCTATCGGATGGCGCGCTTCGTGCTCGCCCATGGCGAGCCCTCTTCGCCTGCGGTGCAACGGGCTGAATCCCTGGCGGTTGATCCGAATCACCCAGTGGCGCATCAGGTGGCGTCCGGCGCACATGGCGCGCTGCTGGCGATCGAGCGGGTCGAGAACGAGAAGAAGAAAACCGGTGAACTCTACACGGTGATCCGGGTGGAAGAGAGCCGTGGGGTAATTCCCTTCTTCGGAGCCACCGCTTCTGGCGAGGGATGGCGGGTCTGCATCGTTGATACGGTTGATGAACTCAATGACAACGCGGCCAATGCGCTGCTCAAGGCGCTTGAGGAGCCACCGCGGCGATCCCTGTTCCTCCTGGTCAGCAACTCCCCCGCACGTGCTCTGGCAACGATCAAATCGCGCTGTCGCAGGCTTCGCCTGCGGCCGCTTTTGGTGCCGGATGTGATTCGAGCGGCGGCGACCGCGGCAGCGCTGGATGCCAACGATCCACATCTGCGGGACGCAGCCGAGGCCTCAGAGGGGCGTGTCGCCCAGGCACTGACCCTGATGGGCGGAGGTGCCCTGGAGCTGCAGCAGCGCGTCGCGGCTTTGCTCGCCAGGCTGCCGCAGGTCGATGGCGCAGAGATGCATGCCTTGGGGGACAGCCTCGGCAGCGCCGACCGGGCGGCGCTTGCTGTCTTTGTTGACGGCATCGAGCGCTGGATCACTGGGCAGCTCAGTGACTGTACCAATGAAAAACTGCCCCATCTTGCACGGCTGGCGGAGGTATGGGAAAAGATCGTCCGCGCCGCGCGTGACGTCGAAGCCTATAATCTGGACCGGAAGCCGCTGATTCTTTCGGTCTTCGGCTGGCTTGCGCAGGCGGTTCAGCACGCAGATTGAGGAAAAGCCTCGCTCGATTTTTCCCGACATCAAGTCTGCCCGACAGGTTTGAGCCAATGAGCCGGTCTTGATCCTGGAGCCGTCTGGTTCGCGTTCAGCTTCATCTGGGGCAGGTTTGACCGGTTCTGACATTTTTCCAGCTGCAAAGGAATTCGTGGTGGCAACGCGCGCTAAGAAAACCGTTAAACGCAAGACAGCCGGCAAAACAGCTGCCGGCGTCTCACGCAAGAAAGCGTCCGCAAAGAAGGGCGCCGCGAAGAAAAAGGTTGCAGCAAAAAGGAAGCCTCCGGCACAGAAGGCCGCCAAGGCAGTGTCACGGAAGGCCTCGGCGAAGAAGGTCTCGGGTCGGCCAGCGCGGTCGAAGGCGGCCAAAGCGGCGAAGACAACGGCCAGAAAAGCTGCGACCGGCCGCAAGGCGGCTGCGGGCAAGACCGCAGCACGCGGTACGACCAGGGCGACCAAGGCTGCGGCGACCAGGACCAGTACCCGATCAACCTCGCGCCAGACAGCTCCCCGGGGTGCCAGCCGCCGGTCGACGACCGTTGTCAGGACCAAGGCCACCGCCAGCACTCCGCGCACGTCTGCAGCGCCACGGGGAGCGGTGCGCACTCTGTCGCAAAGCGCAGCGGGAACGCCGGCGGGAACAGTTTGTCGCCGCCCCAATTCCTTCTACATCACCACAGCCATCGCCTACCCGAATGGCAATCCCCATATCGGTCACGCCTATGAGGCGGTCGCAACCGACGCGCTGGCGCGCTTCGCGCGGCTCGACGGCAAGGACGTCTTCTTCCTGACGGGAACCGACGAGCACGGTCTGAAAATGATCAAGACCGCGCAAGCCGAGGGATTGACGCCGGCGGCACTTTCGGCCCGCAACACCGCCCGTTTCCGCGACATGGACGAGCGCCTCCATGTCTCCTTTGACCGCTTCATCCGCACCACGGAGGAGCAGCATCATCGTGCCACCCAGGAGGTCTGGCAGCGCATGCAGGCCAATGGCGACATCTATCTCGACAGTTATGCCGGCTGGTACTCGGTGCGTGACGAGGCCTATTACAAAGAGGATGAAACCCATGTCGACGCCGATGGCGTGCGGCGGGGGGGAGACCAGAATACGCCGGTGGAGTGGGTCGAGGAAGAGAGCTATTTCTTCCGCCTCTCAGCCTACCAGCATCGTTTGCTCAAGCTCTATGAAGAGCATCCGGACTTTATAGGGCCGGACTCGGGACGCAGCGAGGTTCTCAGTTTCGTCAGGCGCGGTCTGCGGGACCTGTCGATCTCCCGCACCACCTTCGACTGGGGCGTCAAGGTGCCGGAGAGCAAAGACCATGTGATGTATGTCTGGGTTGATGCCCTCACCAACTATCTCACGGGCATCGGATTCCCGGACGAAAACGACGGCAACTGGAATTTCTGGCCGGCCGACGTGCATATTATCGGCAAGGACATCATCAAGTTTCATACGGTGTATTGGCCGGCCTTCCTGATGTCGGCTGGCCTGCCGTTGCCGAAGCGGGTTTTCGCCCATGGCTTCCTGCTCAGTCGGGGCGAGAAGATGTCGAAGACGACCGGCAATGTCGTCGATCCCTTTGATCTCGCCGATCAGTATGGCGTCGACCAGCTGCGCTATTTCTTCCTGCGTGAGATGCCGTTCGGGCAGGATGGTCACTGCAACCATGAGGCCATTGTCACCCGCACCAATGCCGATCTCGCCAATGATCTTGGCAATCTCGCACAGCGCTCGCTGTCGATGATCGGCAAGCAATATGACGGTGGGCTGCCTGAGCCAGGGGAATTTTCCGAGGCCGACGAAGCCATGCTGGCGCAGGCCGACGCCATGATCGCGCTGTCGCGCGAGGCCATGGCGACCCAGCAGATTCATCAGTGGCTGAATGTGGTGTGGGCGACGGTGGCCGAAGCCAACCGCTATTTCGCCAATCAGGCGCCCTGGGCGCTGGCGAAAACCGATCCGGCCCGGCAGAAGACGGTGCTCTATGTCACCGCCGAAGTGGTGCGCCAGATCGCGATCCTGGCCCAGCCGGTGGTGCCTCTGGGGGCGGGTAAATTGCTCGACAGTCTCGGGATCGGTGCCGACGAGCGTCACTTCGGCATGCTCGGCGGGAGCGTGCGCATCGCGCCGGGGACACAGTTTCCGGCTCCAACACCGGCCTTTCCCCGTTACGTGGAGCCGAAGACGCAGGTTTTGTGACGATGGATCAGAAGATGGATGCGGTGATGCTGGTCGACAGCCATTGCCACCTCGAGTTCCCGAAATTTGCCGCCGATGTCGACGGCATCGTCGCGCGCGCGGCGGCCGCGGGCGTCGGCCGCATGGTTTCGGTGTCGACGCGGGTGCGGCGGCTGGATGCGCTGCTTGCGATCGTGGATCGTTTCGACAATGTCTACTGCTCAGTCGGGACCCATCCCCACCACGCCGATGAGGAGGACGGCATAACCCCGGACGAACTGATCGCGGCTTCCCGTCGCCATCCCAAGATTGTGGCCTTTGGCGAGGCCGGGCTCGACTATTTCCACAAATTCGGCACGCCGGAGGCGCAGGCACGCGGGTTTCGTGCCCATATCACTGCCGCCCGGGCGACCGGGTTGCCGCTCATCATCCACACCCGCGATGCCGATGACGACTGTATCCGCATTCTCGAGGAGGAGATGGGGAAGGGGCCGTTTCGCGCCCTGATCCACTGTTTCACCGGAGGCCGGGAACTGGCGCTCAGGGCAGTGGCACTTGGCCTGACGATCTCCTTTACCGGCATCCTGACCTTCAGGGCTTCCGACCGGTTGCGTGAAATTGCAGCCGAACTGCCTTCGGACCGCATCCTGGTGGAGACCGATTCGCCCTATCTCGCACCCGAGAAATTCCGCGGCAAGCGCAATGAACCGGCTTATGTCGTCGAGGTGGCACGGGTGCTGGCCGAGGTGCGGGGCGTTTCGCTGGCAGAAATTTCGCGGACCACCACCGAAAATTTCTTCCGGCTGTTTTCCCGGGTACCCCAGGCCGCGTGATGACACTGGCGCTGACCATCCTGGGCTGTGGCTCATCGGCGGGGGTGCCCCGCCCCGCACTGGGCTGGGGGGTCTGCGATCCCAATAATCCGAAGAATCGCCGTCGCCGCTGCTCGCTGATGATCGAGCGGGTCGCCGATTCCGGCACCACGCGGGTGGTGATCGACACTTCACCGGATCTGCGCGAGCAGCTGCTGGCGACCAATGTCGATCACATCGACGCCGTCTTCCTGACCCATGAACATGCCGACCAGACCCACGGCATGGACGATCTGCGCTCGGTCGTGCTCTCTATGAAACGCTGCATTCCGGTCTACTTCAACCAGTCGACCGCTACCGATATCATGGCGCGGTTCTCCTATTGCTTCATCTGCCCGGAGGGCAGCGCCTATCCGCCGATTCTTACCCGCCACGGCATTGAGGCTGGTGAGCATGAGACAGTGATGGGGCCGGGGGGCGGGGTGCCGGTTCTGGCCTTCGCCGTGCAGCATGGCCGGATCCCGGCGCTCGGCTACCGCATCGGAAACGCTGCCTATACCCCTGACGTCAACGACATTCCTCCGGAAAGTTTTGCGGCGCTGGAAAATCTCGACCTCTGGATCGTGGACGGGCTGCGCTACACCAGCCATCCGACCCATTTATCGATCGCCCAGGCCCTGGAGTGGATCGCGCGCTTCAGGCCGAAGCGCGCGATTATCACCAATATGACCGCCGACGTCGATTACGAAGAGTTGCGGCGCTCGCTGCCGGAAGGCGTGGAACCCGCCTTTAACGGCATGCGCATCGAGGTGCCTGCGTCTACCCGGTAATCGCGGTTGCGGAGCCGGCGTCCTTGCGCAGCTGGAACTTCTGGATTTTCCCTGTCGAGGTTTTCGGGATTGGTCCGAACACCACGGATTTAGGGGTCTTGAAGCCCGACAGACTGGCACGGCAGAAGGCGATCAGCTCTTCCTCGGTCGTGGTGGCACCCTCTTTCAGTTCGACGAAGGCGCAAGGCACCTCACCCCATTTCGGATCCGGCTTGGCCACCACGGCGGCAAACAGAACCGAGGGGTGGCGGAACAGTACGTCCTCGACCTCGACCGAGGAAATATTCTCGCCGCCGGAGATGATGATGTCCTTGGAGCGATCCTTGATTATGACATAGCCGTCCTGGTCGACCACGCCAAGGTCGCCGGTATGGAACCAGCCGCCCCGGAAGGATGCTTTGGTTTCGTTGGGGTTCTTGAGATAGCCCTTCATCACGATATTGCCGCGGAACATCACCTCACCGATGGTTTCGCCATCATGCGGGACCTCCTGCATGCTCATCGGATCGAGCACCGTGACCGCCTCCTGGAGCGGGTAGGGGACACCCTGTCGACGCTTCATGCGGGCGCGTTCACTCGGTGACAGCGCGTCCCAGCCGGGCTGCTCGGCGCAGACCGAGGCCGGGCCGTAGACTTCGGTGAGGCCGTAGACATGGGAGATCTTGATGCCGATGCGCTCGGCGCCTTCGATCACGGCAACCGGCGGCGGCGCACCGGCGACCAGGCCGACCACAATGCGGCCTGGCTCTTTCGGAGCGTCGGGTGCATTGGTCAGCGCATTGTAGACGATGGGTGCCCCGCACATATGGGTGACGCCGAATTCCTTGATGAGCTGGAAAATCTTGGTCGGCTCAACCTTGCGCAGGCAGACATTGACACCGGCGGCGGCCGCGATGGTCCAGGGGAAGCACCAGCCATTGCAGTGGAACATGGGCAGGGTCCAGAGATAGACCGGATGCGGCCCGAGATTGCTGGCAAGGATATTGCTGACCGCATTGAGATAGGCGCCGCGATGGTGGGTGACGACGCCTTTGGGGTTGCCCGTGGTGCCGGATGTATATCCCAGCGCAATCGCGTCCCACTCGTCCTGGGGGCGGATCATGGTGAAGTTGGGGTCGCCATGGGCCAGCGCCGCTTCATACTCGATCTCCCCGATCTGTTTGCCGCCCTTGAACGCGGGATCGTCAACGTCGATGACGAAGGGCCTGGGCCCGGTCATGAGATTGAGAGCCTCCGTGATGATATGGGCGAACTCGGGATCGACCAGGATGATCCTGGCTCCGCCATGGTCAAGCTGGAAGGCAATGGACGGAGCATCGAGGCGGATATTGAGCGCATTGAGAACGGCACCAGCCATCGGCACCGCGAAATGCAGCTCGTTCATCGCCGGCAGGTTCGGCAGCATGGCGGCTACGGTGTCGCCAACGCCGATGCCCTTGTCGTGGAGATAGGAAGCAAAGCGCCGGCAGCGGGTGTAGGTCTGGCGCCAGGTGTAGCTGCGGCCTTCATAGACGGCGCTGACGTGGTTGGGATAGACGGTGGCGCTGCGCGCGATGAAGCTCAAGGGTGTGAGCGGCACGTAGTTGGCGTCCGTCTTGTCCAGTCCGGTGTTGTACTGGTTCTGCCTCTCCGTCATCGGTAATCTCCCTTGGAAAGCTCGAAGATCTGAAACAGGTGTTGAAATCCATGGAGCGGTCGGTGCCGGTATCCCGGTCGCGCGATCGCCGGCAACGCGGGGGCTTTATGCCCTGGCATCGCGCCAGCGGAACAGGGTGAGCGGCAGCAGCGATTGTCATTTACGTGGGTGTTGGAGATGGGATCCCTTCGTCGACCTGTGCCATGAAATTGGCCCAACCGGGCTGGCGTGTAATGCCACCACAGCGTGCGCCATCCAGCGGTTTTATTCATCAAGAGCACAGGAATTGGAAACGATATCTTGGCGGTGGCGACTGTCTTTTCATGCTGCACTGCGCAAAGACGCCAGAACTGTGCCGGCCCAGTCAGGAAGACGACGGCCTTCCCATGCCACATCACCCCGCAGGCGAGTACAAACGCCAGATCAGGCCCGGTGTTCCATGCTGCTCCTGGCGCATCAAAGGGTTCATTTGTTTCCTTCCGCGGGAAGCAATCATGCAAAAATTTCAAAGAACAGGAATTTTCGTTCCTTTCGTTTCAAGGATCATCCTGGAATGTTGTCCTGAGGCAATCTGGCACGCATTCGCGACCAGCCGGGCTGTTGGCACAGATCGGTGCTTGTCTTGGCACCACCCATCGGTTGTAGACGAGTTCGAAGAGCGGACGCGTTTCGTCCTTCGAAAGGTGAGACGAGACACGCCCAAGCAGAGAAAGCGCGCCTTCGTGTTGCCCCGTCCGCACCGCTTCGTTCACCGCACCGGAAGCCATGGTGCCGACCGGGATCGGCACCGGCCCAACCGCAAAACGCTGCGCGGCCAGGTCGACAGCCGCCACCACTTGGTTTTCAGCAGATTGCTGGTGCCCAGGACCGCGATCGCTTTCACATAAACATCCGCCCCTGCGCTCCAATCCTTCGCAGCCATCCGCTGCTTCGCCCAGTGATCGTAGGCGTATTCCTTCAGCGACCGAAATTTGTCCTGCTTGAATAGCGGCTTGGCATCATCCAGGAAACGGAGGCACGCCGCAAACTCGCCGCTCTCCACCTGCTTGACGACAGCGTTATTGACCTGATTGGCAGCGGTCTCATTCAGTTCCGGCATGTCTGGAAATTTTTCCGCGACCGCGCGTGCCGCCTGCGCCACTCCGGTGACGCCTGCCTCCTCGAATGCGTTCTTGCCCCATTCCTGCGCGAGATAGCGGATATTGCCTTTCAGAAGATCGCTTGCGCCCACGACCGCAATAACCTTCACATAGACATCCGCCCCCACCGCTCCAATCCTTCGCAGCCATCCGTCGCTTTGCCCAGTGGTCGTAGGCGTATTCCTGCAACGATCGAAGCTTGTCCTGCCTGAATAGCGGCCTGGCTTCATCCAGAAAGAGGAGCGCTGCTGCGAACTCACCGCTGTCCACCTGCTTGATGACAGCGTTATTGACCTGGTTGGCAGCCGTTTCATTGAGGTCCGGCATGCCTGGAAACCTGGCCGCGACCGCGCGTGCCGCCTGCGCCACTCCGGTGACGCCTGCCTGCCCGAATGCGCTCTTGCCCCATTCCGTGGTGACCACCTCCAGCGCGTCCTCCCACTTCTTCGCCTGGGACAGCTCCACCGACCAGTTGGCGAGGGCGGCAAGCGCGTTCTTCACCGCGGATCCGAATTCAGGATCAAGGCTCAAGGCGCGGAAATAGGCAAGCAGCGCTTCATGAACCTCCCGCATTCAAAGGGGGAGGGCATTCCGCTGGACTGCGGCATGCGACAACACTCATGCATCGGCCACGACTTTGCGGCGGCAATGAGCCCGTTGACTGCGGTCATTCGATTTTTGAAAAAATTGGGCGATCTCCGTTCAGATGAAAACCCGAAAATGGCGGGAGATCTCCTGCGTCAGTGATTTCGTCGGGCGCCATGAACCGTGCACAGCTGTGCTATGTGCAATTTTGTGCATCGCAGCAATCCGTTTCCTGTGTCACCGTCACCACCCGAAATTTTTCCGGGTTGATGACACGGAGTGACCTCATGGCGCAAGAACCCCAATATCGGGTCGGCGAGTTCCCTGAAGGTGCCATAGCACCTGCTCTGAGTGAGGTTCTTGTGCATCACTCCCCATAGCCCGCTCACCGCTCACTCGGATTCAGGTGGAGACGAGACGAGAGAACGAAGTACAATTTTTCCGTGGACCAGGCTGGCCCAGCCATGCGGCCACCTTGTCGGCATGGTGTGCGCATTGTCGAGAAACACACCGACACGGCCACCATCAATGGGAACAGAGTCTAGATCTTTTCCAACAGCATTCTCAGTCATCGGGCGAGTCAGAGGATGCCATGAATTTCATTTCGGATATGAGGGCATGCGCCGACGTTGTTGGCTGATTCAGATGGATCAAAGCCATGGCCACAGGCAACCTATATTTCAAACCAAGGAACCGTTCGGTGAAGGGGGAGGCGGCTTAAATCGTGGGTTTCAACAATGGTTGCCGACGACACTCTGCCTTCCAACTCCCGGATTCAGGTTCAAGACTCCTGGGTTCTGTGTGAAAGTCATCCCTATGCCAGCAAGGCTGATCGTGTCATCGCTGTTCGGATATGTCTTCGATGGATACCGCAATGTCTTCAAATTTCGAGGCCGGGTGCGTCGCATGGCCTACGGAATTTTTCTCGTGGTTCACATGTTTCTCTCCTGTTTCGTGTTCCCTCCAATCGTGCAGTGGGGCTGTGACATGCTATACCGGCATGGGCCAGAAATGCTGACACCAGTCATCTTCGCCGCGTCCACGACGCGAACACCAGTGGATGGGTATATACTATCCTCGTTCCTTCTGTTCCCTTTTCTCTTTGCCGTTGTGCCCGCCTTCGTCAAACCTGTTCCCAAGGAGGGTGGCAGCAACCACTTTGGTCCCGATCCCCGTTCTCCCGACATCGACCCACAGCCTAAATCTCGGAATGCCAAGATCAGCGATCCTCTGTCTGCATCTGAGGATCTGAACTCGAGGGTGATGACAGATCATGGTGACACGAGAAACCGATACCTAACAGATAGCTCGCTCCATCTGTCGTTCCGTCAGCCGCTCTAGAATCTCATCAGCCGCTCTAGAATCTCAAATGGCAAGGTTGCCAGGATGACCAGCGGGCCAGACAGATAGGGTGCACGGGCGACGGCCTCCGGTGTGACGTGAAAACCATCATCCATCACAATGCGCAGGGGCTGGGTTGGGGCCACCCAGCAATCCGCTCCGTGTCTTCCTCGGCTGGGGCACACGGCCGGCTCTTGTTGGGGCCAGCTCCTGGGGGCCTTGGGAACAACAGGGCGATGCCTTTGTCCGATCTCCCGTCTTTGGCGGCGCGTCGGCAAAACGCAGGCGGGGCATTTTGGCTTCTGGCGGCCCACCAGCCCCAAGATATGTTCCATAACATGCCTTATGCGAATCAGTTATGGGACGGGTCCTGGATATGGACGCGTTCTTCGGCGACCGGCCCTACTGGCGACGATCCACCGCCATGGCGGGTGCGCGCGAGTGCGTTGGGCTCGGCCTGGCCCACAGATCCTGAGATCTGGATCGATGATCCCGCGCATTGTGAGGCTCCCCGCAGAGAAAAATGGCAATTATTTCTGAGCCAGCCGGGGGAAACTTGACGTTTCATGACAAATCATGACATGATGCGCTGGCAAACAGGAGACGCCCGATGGCAGCCCAGGCCCGCGAGAAATTCGCCACCCAGGTCGATTCGAAGATCCTGCGCACTGTACGGGATATGGCCCAATCCGAAGGCCGACAGCTTCAAGCGCTGGTCGACGAAGCCTTGGCTGACCTGATCGAAAAGCGGAAGCAAGGTCGGCCGCGGCAGCATGTTATGGCAGCCTACCAGACCAGCCACGAGACGTTTGGCTCGCTCTACAAGAAGCTGGCTGAATGATGGACTACCTCACCGTCATTGAGGTGCTGTCCATCCATGATGACCAGATCGAGCGCTATGGCGGCTCGGCCGGCGTCCGGGATCGCGGATTGTTGGAAGCGGCCCTCTTTCGGCCACAGACCGGGTACTATGCCGACCTGATTGAGGAGGCGGCCGCACTGTGGGAAAGTCTGTCGCAGAACCATCCGTTTATCGATGGCAATAAGCGGACTGCGTTTGCGGTGACCTATACCTTCCTGGTCATCAATGGCGCCCCGTTGGCGGCAAACGTCAACGAGACGGAGGATTTTGTCCTTGGTCTCTATGCCGCCGGGACGTTCGATTTTGAGCATTTGAGCCAATGGCTGCGGCAGAATGTCGATCGTGTGAAGTGAGTCGATATGCCGCGGGTGACCGACGAGAATTCAGAAAATCTGCCAGCCCCCCCTCCTTCACCCCAGCTATGATGCCCTCCCTTTCTGGTCCGTTCTCCGCGGTCGCTGACCTGGATCGCGCCAAGGCTGAGACCGCCGAGAAAATGCCGGCAATATATTGTACCAGCCGGCGAAATTGCGCTGGTACACCCACGACGGCCACCTGAGAATAATGAATAATGCAGAGGTGGTTCGGTGTCATGGCGAAGGCAACAGGGCATTGATTCAGGCAGGCAACGGCCGGCGTCTTGATCCACCTCTTCTGGCTTCTGTGCTTCTGGCTGCCCTCACCTCTGTTGGCTACCGCCGCCGATCCCCAGATGATGCATTTCCCAATGGTCAAAGTAGATCTGAAAACGGGGCCAATTCTGCGACAGTGCCCATAAGCCCTTGGCGCAACAGAGCATTTAAGTAGTCTCCGACACCATATGGCGGTGAGACGAGACGCGCGCGGACTGTGGCTACTTGCCTGGCAAAATGCAGTGGGTGCGCCCTGAAACAGGGCGACCAGGAAGTTGTCAGGATGCTGCGCCTTGATACCGTAGAACGCAAGGGTAGCGTCAGGAAAATGCTTGAGATTTTGCGTTGCGATTACATCGCAGCGCCCCACGATGGCAGCTGCGAGAACATGCCTGTCATCTGGATCTGGCAAGGTGAGAGAGAGGGAATTAGGTGATGATAATCACCTCGCCACGAACAAATCGGCCACAGAGAGCTGCATGAGAAGGTCGCGCAACGGCGCTGGGTAAAGGACATTGGCATCAAGCAGAGCCTTGCAACGGATCATTCTCAATATCCCATGTTCTGCTCCTGGGCTTCGCGAACGAGAACATCAAGGGTAGCTTCGCGTTCACGGTCAATTCGCTCTTTGTAGGCCATTACGTCTTGCAGACGAATGCGCCGGTGAGTCCCTACCTTGCGGTGTGCGATGATTCCTGTCTCCAGAAGGTTGATCAGGAATGTGCGCGAGACGTTGAGCGCATCCGCCGCTTGCACGGTGGTGAGTTCAGCATCATCTGCTACGACAGTTATTCCTCGACCAGCGGCCATTGCTTCAAGAATTCCGAGAAGCAGCGAAACGGCGCTGGCGGGAAGCTTGACAACCTTGTCCTGCCCGGCGTCTCGAACACATAATACCAGTGGATGCTTGTCGCAGGCGACATCGGACAGCACTCGACGGGATATGTCGGCTAGCGCCGCATCCATCGGGGTAGCCTGCGGTTGGCAATAGGTGGGCACGTTCATATCGAGCAGTCCCTCTTTTGCCGACACGATAACCCATAAGTGACGCAAATGCAATAAGTGCCGTAAGTGAAATTTCGAGAGAACTGATTGATTCTGAAGCGGTCTCAGAATGGGCCAAGTATCGCAGAAGACGGCAGACTGTGCCCGACCACCACAGATCGGGCCCCTGTGGGCTGGCCATCCCCTCACCTCTCCCTTGGAGACCGCCGAGGGAAAATGCCGGCAATAGACAGAGGCCCCTGGCGCGACCGGCGGCAGGCCGGAAGGTCTTTGAGGCATTCAGAATCTTCCGACAACCAGATGGCAAGTCGGCCACGCAATCCTTTCCACGCTGAAAATCTTCGGCGGATTGAACTGTTCAAGGCGATATTGAATATCGTCGACAGTGACCAGCCGCCTGATCAATGCCCTGGTGTTGCCTTCGCCATGATACAGAACCACCTCTGCATTATTCTCAGGTGGCCGTCGTGGGTGTACCAGCGCAATTTCGCCGGGCTCAAACCTCGGGATCATGGACGTCCCCCGGATCAGAATCCCGTAGGCGCCAGGCACGCCGGCAACTTTTCCCGGGGTCCTGATCCATTCCATCACATCGGCGCTGACAACATCAAAGCCATCGCCACCCTGCGCGGCCGAATAGATCGGGAAATTGAGGTCACCCGTCCGGTGGATGAGACCGCTGGCAACCGGAACCAGCACTTTCGGGAGCGGCAGATTTTCCCCCACAGCCACCAGGAGGAGTCGGTCCGGCGTCGTATTCAGGATTGGGGCAATTTTCTTCGCCCATTCGACGGTCAGCTTGCGCTCGCCTTGCGCCCAGCGGGCGACATTCTGCCGCGACGTATCCAGTTGCCTGGCAAGCCAGGTTGGATTCCTGTCCACCGACTCGAGCACCGCAGCTAAGCCATTTGGATATTTGTATTTTTTCACGATCTCGGGATGTTACCAAATTGGTGCGCAAAGAAAAGCACCAAATTGGTGCGAACAAAAAAGGTTCCACATTGGTGCGAATTTGTCACCAAAAAGGCCAGCCCCAAAACGGCTGAACTGGGAATTGAGCGGTATGTTGTTGATTAAAAAGGAAGTTTCTCGCAATTCTGGCGGGGATCGCGGGCAGATTTCCAAGGTTGTCCACAGTTCCCCCTCCCAGCAGCGTCTGGACGACAGGTTTTGCGAAAGTGATCCGGCAGTGTCCGAACGTGGCTCCGTGATTGCCGCGATAGACGGAAGCGCTCTATCGCTACCGAATGGCCGATGGCGAATATGATCAGGCAGGATCAATCCTTCGCAATATGGGCGTGGATCGCCTCACTCAGCCGGACACGCATTCCGGTGCCCTCTTCGTGGCCTATCGTGCGGAGTGGTTCCGGCGCGATTCCGCATCGACCTCGCTGCGCAGGGACGATCCCAGCCCCCGATCTGTTCCGCGCCATCCCGGATCACGTTCCTTGTTGTGCCACGCGCCAGCCAGGCGATGAATTTCTCCACTGGTCGTTGACGTGACGCTGCACGATCGGCCGACTGCTCAGCGTCACTCTCGGTGCCGCAAGGCTGCGTTGCAGATAGGCCTGAGGGTCACGGAATGTCTCGCTGTCGAGCGGTCGGTCTTCGCAGAAGGTGAAGGCCAGCGCGACCGCCTGGCCGCGACGGGCGGCGCGCTGGCGGTAATTGGCAATCGAGGGCGGCACGTTGGTCATCATCACCGAAGACACCGAACCAATGTCGACGCCCATTTCCATCGTGGTCGCCACGGTGAGGAGAAAGCGGCGACTATGGGCGTCGGTTCGCAGCGGACGTAGCCAATATTGCAGTCCCAGGGTCGTCAACTCCCGCTTGGCGCCACCACCGAAGCCATCACGACACTGACCCGTCGCTCGGTGCTGGAGGGCGAGAGCGGTCTTGGTCGAGGAGACCCGAAAAGCCATCGCCGAACTTTCAGCCGGCTTTGTCGGGGAATGGCAGGGACTGGTCGCTCTTGCAAAGGACGAAGGCGTCCGCGAGGCGGGCAAGTCGCGGATGATGGTGGAACTCAAACGTATGTGATGTCGTATCCTTCCTGCCGGGGCAGGAATTCAAGTCGCCGCAGGACGTTGCGCCCGATGGCTCGCGTCAGTTCCGAACCTCAGGCCCACAGCGTTCGCTCGATCTGGCGATCCGCGACTATGCGCCGGGATCGGAGGTTGTCCTTGACGGGCTCGTCCAAAAGTCGGCCGGGGTGACCCTGAACTGGAAACGCCCAGCGAACGAAGAAAATGTCGCCGAAGTGCAGAGCCTGCGCTTCTTCTGGACCTGCCGGCAGTGCGGCGCCAGCGACACAAGACGCGGCGCTCGACTTGAGTGTTGCCCGATTTGCGGCGGACAGGGCCTGTCTTCCCAGGAGTTCCTGCGCCCTGCCGGCTTTTCGGTGGATCCTCGGGTCCGTGCCCATGCCGACACCAATACCCTGTCCTATATTCCGCCAGAGGATCCCGTCGTTTCGACACGCCAGCTCAGCTGGCAGATTTTGCCACTGCCCGAACTTGGCCGTTACCGCTGTTCCCGCGAGGGTCTGGTCTATTACTCCAATCGCGGCGGTTCAGGCGGCCACGGCTATGCCATCTGCCTCGAGTGCGGCCGCGCGGAAGCAGATTGCAGATTGTGACAATAGCGGGTCGGCCCCCCAGCCCATCCTTGTCGATCACAAGCCACTGCGATAACGCAAGCACATCGAGATCTGTCCGGGCAACGACCACCCCTTCAGCATCAGGCGCAATCTGGCCCTCGGTCGCGAAATCACCACCGACGTTTTCGAACTCCAGCTCCAGCCTGCGATCCGGCGAGCGGCCGCAAAAGCACTGGTTGTCGCATTGCGCGAGGCCCTGGCCCAGGAACTCGGTGATGAGATGGGATTTGCAGTCCGCCAGATGGAGCCTGGGGCACCTGTGTCGCTGTTTCTATTCGATCGCGCCACTGGCGGTGCTGGCTTTGCAGTATCCCTGGATCATCTGTTCATGCCCGTCCTCCTTCGAGCCGGGCAGATCCTTGATTGCCAGACGCCGGGCTGCGAAAAGGCGTGTGCCGCCTGTCTGCTCACCTCCGACAGTGCCGGCGGCGCGGACGACCTCGACCGCAAGGCCGCGCTGGAATTTCTGAGAGAACATCTCCCGGACAGCTTCCGTTCCAGATCCTGATCGCTCACAGCATCGCGATCACCACGCGCGGATTGCCACTGGCACGCGCAACACTCATTTGTTGCAACTGTGTTCCTGCAGGCTCTTCCACAGATGCTGGATGATGACCGTCGAGGCATCGTCCGGATGACAGTATTTCTCGCCGCATGCCGAGCGCAGCAAATCCTTGTTCCTGCCCCACAGACCGAAACTGTTCCGGATGTAGGCCCCCAGGGTCATATGGTAGCGGATCAGTTCATCCTCTTTGATCTCGCAAAGGACCTTTACCTCTTTTTCGGAAAGTTTCGCAGTCAACCGTGCAACCGCATCCTCCACGGAAGACGGATCCTTCTCGGGTGGGTTGCTGGGTTTGGCGTAGCCGTCGAGCAGGGAGGGCATGCCCGAATCGATTGCCTGAGCGACGCCGGGCGCGCCGAAAAGGACCATGGCCGCAACCATCAGGGCCACCGGCTGGCGGCACGAGGTTTTACGGTTCCCCCGTTTGATCAACGCGTTCACAACATGTGTCCCGGAAATGTCAGGTGTCTCTGCACGGTCACACCCTTTCTGCCAGATGGGGCCATGTCTTTCAACTCCTGTGGGTCAACTTCTGGATGCAGCCTCCTCACCCGTTTGGGGATGTTGCCGCCTGATAGGCCTGCATTTTTCTGCGCAGATCGTCGGGAATGCGCTGCGGAGAGCCGTCATTGAGGCTGATCAGGACCAGCGTGGACACGGCTTCAAGGCGTTTTTCGCCGTCACAGCTGCCGAAGAAGCGCAGGCGGAATGACGAATTGCCGATGTGTTCGAGCTTGGCAGCAATGGTGACAACGTCGCCCAGTCGCGACGGTTTCATGAATGTGCATTGCGTCGTTGCGGTGGGGGTGCCCAGCCGATGGTGGATGATGAGGTCGGCAAATTTCTGGTCCAGTGCCTGGGTGAACCATTCCTCGATGACCGCCTGGAGCATCTCAAAATAGCGCGGAAAGAAGACATAGGCGGCGGGATCGGTGTGCGTGAACCGGACCTGGGAGTGCAATTCGAAAAGCGGCGCAATTCCATTCTGTTGGGTCGTCATGGTCCTTCAACCTCTTGTTCCCTGAAATTCCGGAAGATGGGCGACAGAATTGCGCCCGGCAGGCGCACCGCGCATTGAACGCCCCATGTGAGGGCAGCCCCCGGCGACACCCGCGCACGCCCCGGCTTGCAATGTGAGGAGCCAACGAGGGAATTCCGCACGCCATGCGTAACAATTGGACGCACGGGGGGCAGCGGCCGCGATTACGCGGCGGCTGCCCCCTCACATCACTTCCTGGCGGCCGCTTTTTCGCGCGCGAAGCTGCTCTCCAGCTGGAACTTGGCCGCCCGGTATTGCCTTGGCCAGGTGACGGCTTCGAAACCGATCCTGGCGGCCTCGGTCAGGGTCCAGGCCGGATTGGCCAGATGCGGCCGGCCGACAACGCAAAGATCCGCCCGGCCGGCGGCGAGGATGCTGTTGGCATGATCGGCCTCGCTGATCGCCCCCACCGCCATGGTGGCAATGCCGGCTTCCTGGCGCACGCGATCGGCAAATGGCGTCTGGAACATGCGGCCATAGACCGGGTTTTCCTTCCGGCTCACCTGGCCGGAAGAGACGTCGATGACATCGGCGCCAGCGGCCTTGAAGGCCTTCGCGATCTCCACCGCATCACCCGACAGGATGCCGCCTTCCACCCAGTCATGCGCCGAGATCCGCACCGACATCGGCCGGTCCTTCGGCCAGGCCGCGCGCACGGCCTCGAACACCTCGAGCGGATAGCGCAGGCGGTTGGCGAGGGAACCACCGTATTCGTCGCCGCGCTGGTTGGTGAGGGGCGAAATGAAGCTCGACAGCAGATAGCCGTGGGCGCAATGGAGTTCGAGCCAGTCGACGCTGGCCTCGGCTGCGGCACGGGTTGCGGCGACAAACTGGGTCTTGACCAGGTCCATGTCCGAAAGCGTCATTTCCCGCGCCCGCTGGCTCACCCCCTCGACATATTGCTGGGGCGAAGCCGAGATCAGCGGCCAGTTCCCGGACTCAAGCGGCAGATCGATGCCGTCCCAGCCAGGGCGCGTCGATCCCTTGGCACCGGCATGGCCGATCTGGATGCCGAATCGGGCATCGGTATTGGCGTGGATCCAGTCCGCGATACGCTTGAAGGCGGCGGTATGCTCAGGCCTGTAAAGCCCGGGACATCCGGGGGTGATGCGGGCTTCGGCGCTGATGGCTGTCATCTCCGCAAACACCAGGGCCGCGCCACCCATTGCCCGGGCGCCCAGATGCATCAGATGATAATCGCCGACAACGCCTTCTGTGGCGGAATATTGTGCCATCGGCGACACCACAATGCGGTTCTTCAGCGTCAGGCCACGCAGCGTGAGGGGCGTGAACATCGGCGGCGGCGCGCGCTCGCCATCGCTGACCGCAACCCCTGCCCGCCTGGCAAACCAGCGCTCATAGCCATCCAGCCAGGCCTTGTCTCGCAGACGCAGGTTTTCGTGGGAAATGCGCTGGCTGCGGGTCAGCATCGAATACATGAACTGTTCAGGCTCGAGCTGGTCGCAATAGCGCGCTCCGCAGACCTCGAACCATTCCATGGCGTTCCACGCCGCATTCTGCAGCCGCAGCGTCTCGATCCGGCGCGCATCCTGATAGGCGGTGAGCACCTGCGTGATCTTCCCGGGGCCATCGCCCAGAAGCTGGAACTGCCGGGTGAGTTCAATGGCGTCCTCGAATGCCAGCTTGGTGCCCGACCCGATGGCGAAATGCGCTGTGTGTACCGCGTCCCCCATAAGCACCACATGGCTGCCATTCTCGTTCCTGAGCCACCACTGGTCGCAGACCACGCGCTGGAAATTGAGCCATGCCGATCCGCGCAGATGGCGTGCATTGGTCATCAGCCTGGCGCCGTTGAGATTGCCCTCGTTGAAAAGCTTCTGGCAGAAGTCGATCGACTGCTGCTGGTCGGCCTGGTCCAGACCGTGTGCCTTCCAGACCTGCTCGGGGCATTCGACGATGAAGGTCGTGGTCTGGTCGTCAAACTTGTAGATATGGGCCTGGAACCAGCCGTGTTCGGTCTTGCGGAAGTCGAACGTGAAGGCGTCATAGAGCTTGTTGGTGCCGAGCCAGATGTAGCGATTCGGGCGCACGACGATGTCGGGCTTGAATGTGTCCTGGTACCTGCCGCGGATCTTGGAGAAAATGCCGTCGCTGGCGATGATCAGGTCGGCATCGGGGTATTCGGTGTCGGAATCCACCTCGGTCTCGAAAACCAGTTTGACGCCGGCCTTCTCACAATGTTCCTGGAGGATGTTGAGGAGCTTCTTGCGACCGATGCCGACAAAGCCATGACCGCCGGAACGGATGGTACGCCCCTTGAACCGCAGCTCGATATCGTCCCAGTGGTTGAAGGCTTCCTGGATCTCGTCGGCCGTCCCCCTGTCCCACGCCCGCATATTGTCCATGGTGGCGTCGGAGAACACCACGCCCCAGCCGAATGTGTCGTAGGGTTTGTTGCGCTCCACCACAGTGATGTCGTGCACGGGATTGAGCTTCTTCATCAGAAGCCCGAAATAGAGGCCCGCCGGGCCACCGCCGATGCAAACGATCTTCATGACTTTTCCCTTTTGTTCAAACGGCTTAGCTGAAAACATGGAGTCTGCGCCATGGAATTGGCTCTTTTCTAAGATATTTATCTGTCAACAATCTGCAAGGTGCCGCGCACGCAAAAGCCTCACGGACCCGGGCCGGTTCTCGGGAAAGACGGGTTCCCCGAATTGTGGCAGCGAACGGCAGCCTCGTGCCAGACGGAATGGAACCGACCGTTCTGGCCGCTTCAGTCTTTCAGGGAGCCGGAAGAGCCACAGGTTTTCGGCAAAAGACCACGCGGGCGGTGTTTGATGCGACTATTCCGCCACCGATGCCTGCTGGTGTGGCGAGACCCCTTGACGAAGACCGGCCAGCCAAATTCGCGCTCGACGTCACCACGCGGCGGAAATGCCTCGAAAACACGTGTTGTCGGGGTAAGATCGCAGATCCGGCAGATACCATCCGTCCAGCTCACTGGCCCTGAAATGCTCCTCTGGGGAGTTAACGAGGCGCAGGCCGATGGCCTTTCTGTCTTCATATTCCTGCGCGTAGCGCGGGACCGCACCGATTCTCATGACGCAGGTTTCGCCATCCCGAAACTGGCAGGGATGGACACAGGAGAAATTGAGATCGAAATCGAAGTCATATGTAGACACCCCAACCTTGCGGCTGACGACTACGAGACTGCTCTCGATTCGCGAAATGTTCTCCATGACGATCGTTTACCTCATTGCAGAGGGCGCCGCCAATCCTCCAAAGCATTCCCTCTTCATCCGGCCATCGAACTCTTTCTTACAGAGTGCCTGGGAATGCTGCCTGGTGTTCGCGTCAGGAAGGCGGCGAACAAGGACAGCGGTATTGACCCCCGCCCCTATCGCCTCTGTCGCTGTCGACGGCGGTCACACCGCGCTCACTTTCCAGCCGTGGCACGCCCGATAAGTTCTACCAGCCGGGGGTTGTCGTCCTTGGTCCCGGTGAGGAATTTCCTGCCCGCTTCTGGACTGAGCCTCGCTCCCGCCTCAATCAAGGTTTCTGCCGCGTCGAAATTGGCAACGATCAAAGCCATACTGAGCGCCGTGAAGCCTTGCGGTGTCCGCTGCTCAAGCTTGGCGCCCCCTGCCAGCAGATGTTTGATGACGATGGGCGGGCACTGCTGCTGCGCCGCAAGGATGAGGGCGGTCAGACCCGCCATGCCGTCGTGGTTCGGATCAACTCCGCCGCCCAGAAGCAGATCAATCATGCGCAGCGTGTCGGCCGGCTTGACATGCGCTCCACGGGTACAGCTTTGAGCGGCGAGCTGCAGCGGTGACTGTGGCAACGAGCCTTTTGCCTTCAGATCAATGCCGGCCACGATCATGGCCTCAACCCCGTCGGCGTCTCCGCTCAGGATCCTCCCGGGCAGATTGTCCGGCAACAGATCAACCCCGGCGTCTTCGAGATAGGCGACCGCCTCGGCCTTGGTCATCTTCGGCTTGTAAAAATCTTCCGTCTGTGCGCTGGCAGCACCGCACCCTATGGCCACCATAATCAAAAGATAGAGTAATCTCACGCAAATTCTCCCTTTCCTGGATTGCTCTGCTGGTTCGCTCACTTTAGCTTGTTCTTCATGGCTCGCTTGAGCAGATCCAGTTGCTCCGGATCTTCGGGCAGTTCCATGAACATCCTGTCCACCTGTTCCTTGCTCATCCCGGCTCCGTGATCAACCAGGATTCGCGCCAAGTCCCATTTGGCGCTTATAATTGCCATTTCGAGCGGTGTGGTGTTCTGGTTGTTGGTGGGATCCGGTCTGGCACCGAGATTGATCAGCCGGGCAATCACCGGAGTCGGACATGACTGGATCGTGTTCATGACAAGCTCGTTGCCATTTTCATCACGAATGTCCATGCGAAAACCCTGTTTGAGCAGGCGCTGAAGGATGTCACCGATTTTGTCAGGTGAGACGCTCTCATCGAGGCATGCCACATTCAGGCCACCTGCAACAGCCTGATTTGCAGCGGGAAGATGGACATCAGCAAGCCGTAATCCCGCATCGAGCAGCGCATCAACCTCGTCTTCGTCGAGCTTCGCCACCGCATCAGCGAGCGTGAAATAGGCCACCTCTTTATCGTTCTTTCGCAGGTATTCTTCGGCATTCCTCCGCCTGACAGGATCGGTGGCGCCTGCTTTCGCCGGCGCGGCGACTGCAGGTTTGCCGTCCCGTTTCCATTGACTGAGCAGGCTGGCCTGTTCATGGACATAGTCACGGTCAGGGCTGCTGTCTTTCTCGGCTGTTGCAATCGCTTCGTCGAGAAGATCGTCTGCCGGTCCGAAGCTGCGCAGGCTCATCAATGCCTGCCCGCGTACGCGCCCATCGGCCCGACTGCGAAGGACATCGAGCAGCGCAAGCGGCATGATATCCTTGAGATAGTCTTTGATCTTCTGCGGGCTGGAGCCCTGCGTGTCTCCCATCTCTCGCAGCGCTTCAATCAACTCCGTCTGCTCGGACATCGTGCGGCTCTTGCGCAGGGTCGTGATCAGCATCGAGATATCATTCACCGCGCTCGGCTGGTTCGTCCGGATGGATTTGAACGCCCTGGCGATAAGCTGTTCGGAACTCTGCGCCTGCGCTGTGGAGATTGAACCAAGGTGAACGCCAAAGCACAACAAGACCAGAGAGCAGATGCGAAACGGTGTAAGGGAAGCACGGTTCATGCGTTCAGATCCTGCGTGGAAAATGAAGGTGGGGCGGGTAAGGCGCGACTCGTTGGCACGTCTTCATTCTGCTTCGGTGGCGCGTTGGACGTAACCCGCACGCCGGGAATCCTGCCGCGGGAAAAGCAGCGTACGTTTGGCCGCGCTGGGGCTCAGGCGCGCACCGCGCTCCAGGAGCGCGTCGGCGGCCTCAAACCGATCGCGCCCCAGCGCCATTTCGAGGGCCGTGACTCCGTTCGGGTCACGCAGGTCGACCGGAGCCCCGAGATCTGCGATGTGCCCCACCACCGCGCCGGAGCATTCGGAAACAAGCTGAAAAAGTATCGTATGCTGAAAGCTGTCAACATGGGCGATGGGATAGCCATATTCGACCAGACGATCGATGACCCCGTTGATCCAGTCTGCGGGAATGGTCGGATCACTACAGGCGCTGTGCAGAGATGACCAGACCACATCGTAGGTACTCTCAATGTTGGCCTTATCGACGTTCAGGCCGGCCTGGAGCAGCGCCTGGGTGAGCTGCAGATCGCCGGTGGTGAGCGCATCCTTCAGGGTGTCATAGGAGACGCCAACACCGCGGGCGCGCAGGACCGCAAGCCCCTCCTCTTCCTCCACCCGGTTGGCCGGAGCGACGATACCGATCTCGCGTTCCATCAATTTCCTGGAGGGGAACAACCGGCTCCAGACGGTTCCAGCGTGACTCTGCACGTCAGCCGGCAGTCTGGGAAGGACGATGAGAACAAGCTGCCGCACATAATTCTTGACCCTGACCGGAGAGGTTCCGTACCGGATGTCGCCGATTTCCCCGATGGCCGCCACGAGATTGTAGTGATCCACGCTGTCGCGGCTTCGCAGCAGCGCGATAAAAAGGTTGTCGATGTCGTCCTGAAGGGTCGGGCGGTCCCTGGCAATTGAATCCCGGGCTCGCTGGATGAGCGTCGGAACATCGGCAGGCTTGGGCGGCAGTCCTGCCTCCAGCTTGAAATTCTCCGGTTTCGGGCGCAGGACGAGAGCATGGGAGCCACTGACCATCATCGGCACCAGGAGCAAAGCCAGGGCAGCGGCAAACCCGATTCTCCATTGCCTCATGCTCATCCTCGCCAAGGTCTCACCACATGTTGGGCGAGGGTTAGCACGAACGCAGCTTCCAATGCCAGCACGCCGCACTCCCCGCGGTTCCACTCAAACCCGGAGCCTTCACATCTGTTCGAGTGAATTGGGATTGCGGGCAACATCGAGTCACGGTCACGGCAGATGATGAAGTCGGATCCTGTGTTTCATTCGCGCCTTGGTTCCCACCAGGACTTCGTATATGGTCATGGCGGTAAGATGGTAGGACGGCGCAATTAGCCTTCCAAAAACTCCTGCGAATCGTTGCGCCAACGGATGGCATTGGTGAAAAATTGTCGCTGCCTGCAGTGCTGGCACCACAGCTGCTGAGCCCAACCGCTTTCGAACCGGATTTTTCCCGCATGGACTTGCCGACCCCAGCCCGTTACCTCAAGCCATTGAAATATCAGTTTGATCTTGTTGAGTACGGGAAATCCGCCGAACCCGAAGTGTGGGCCTGGGCGCAGTCGGAACAGGCGCGCCAGGAAATCGCCGGGATGCGCGATTCGATGCTGCGCCAGACCTATCGCCTCGAACCGGGAGCCCATCCGGCGGCTTTCGAGGCGCTCCACGCCGCCATGGCTGCGCTTGAGATCGAGGCGCCGGCCACGCTTTACCAAGCCAATGACGGCACCATGAATGCGTCGCTGTGCTATATCCCGGGCGAAATTCACCTGATCTTCTACGGGCCGGTGCTGGAGAAACTGTCGCCCCGCGAATTGCTGGCGCTGATGGGGCATGAACTCGCCCATTACCGGCTATGGAGCGTCGATGGGGGCGATTTTCACCATTGCAGCCGCATCCTCGATCACGCCCTGTCCGATCCGGAGGCGACCGCATCCCATCGGGAGACCGCACGGCTTTTAAGCCTGCATACGGAACTTTATGCCGATCGTGGCGCTGCACTGGCGGCTGGCGAGATCGCGCCTGCGATCTCGGTCCTGGTCAAGATCATGACCGGGATCGGTACGGTCGACCCCGATGCCTATCTGCGCCAGGCCGAAGAACTGGAGGCCCGCACGGCGACTTCGGAAGGCGTCTCGCATCCGGAGACTTTCCTGCGCGCCCGCGCCCTCGACTTGTGGTGGCGTTCGGACGAGGCGCTGGAGGACTGGCTGGAACAGCGGCTCAAGGGCCCCCTGTCGATTGAATCGCTGGATCTGTTGCGCCAGTGCGAACTCACCGGCATGACGCGCGGCTTCTTCGCCCGCCTGCTCCAGGACGTTCCGGCAGACGAGAGCGCGGCCGTCCTCACCCAGATCCTGCGCTTTTTTGCCGACTTTGCCCGCGACGAAGAGCCGCTCGATCTGGCCCGCATTGCCGCCGGGAAGATCGACGATCCCACCCGACAGTATTTCATCGCCCTGATCTGTGATTGTGCCATGGCCGACCCCGACGCACGCGATGTGGTGATGGCAGCGGGGTTGAAGATCGTGCAAGAGATCGGTGCCCTCGACCTGTTCAGACAGGCGCTGCGGCGCAATCTGAACTGGACGAAGCGGATGGTGGACCGCCTGATGGCAGCGTCCCGGGAGGCGGCGTGAAATGGTGGAAGATGTCATCGCGCAAGAGCCGCAACCGGAACTGAGACTGCTCGGCGACTATTATGCCGGAAATCCCCCCTTTCTGCCGACCGAAGACGTGATCCATGCCATGTTGCCCCTGATGCGGCAGGTCGCGGCCCTGCATCAGCGCGGTCGTGTGGCACGGCTTGGACTGCGTGATGTTACGCAGACCCCCGACGGCCGCCTTGTCCTGCGTGACGAGGCCGGCATGGAACCGGTATCGAACCGGACGGAGATCAATCGTGTGCAGCCCCAGCCGCGCTCGGCGCTGAAGGTGGTCGGGGAATACCGCGTCACTGTGGATGAGGGAAGCGGCCGGGAGATTGAGGACCTGCGCAGCGCCGGCGACAACGGCACGACGATCACCAGGCCGCTTTATCTGCCCGACCTGCACAGCTGGGAAATCGAACTTGGGCATCACGATGAGATCACCGACGTCTACGTGGTCGGCATGATCCTTGCGTCTCTTGCCTGCGGTTTTGATCCCCGCGACCCCGATTCAATAGAAAGCTTCTCCCTTCATCACAGTAATCTCTTCGTCCTGCAGCCCGGTCTGCATCCGGTTCTGGCCTCGATTATCGTCGATGCCACGGCGCTGATCCGTCATGATCGCGCCACCAATGTCGCGTCTCTCGCCACACGTCTTGAAACCTATCGCGACCAGCCCGCCGATCTCGATGTGGAGCGCATTCTCACCAGTGTGACGGAGGGGAAGAACCGCCGCACCGCGGTGTTGTCCCATCTGCGCGATCGCCTGTTTGATCTGTCGCGGCGCAATCGCCTGATCTATTTCCGGACGACGCAGGGCAGCGTCAATATGACGGAGGCCTCGATTCCGATCGTCATGCGTATCGAATCGGTGCGCGCCGACCAGCTCTGCACCTGGCGCGGGCAGTTCATTGCCGACGTCCTTTCCGGCAAGGCGATCGCACTCAACAAGTGGCTGCGTTTCGAGGACCAGCCCCATCTGCCCTCGGCGCTCGACAAGATTCTCCAGGATGCGCGGCGCGACCGCGCCGAATATGGTTTCAACCAGTTGCGGCTGATCATCGGTTTTCTGCGCTGGCACAATCTCAAGGAGGCACCGGAACAGCGCATCGTCTCGCCGCTGTTATGGCTCCCGGTCGAACTCACCAAAGCCAAAGGGGTGCGCGACCAGTATGTGATGCGCTGCACAGACCCGATTGCAGAGTTGAACCCGGCTCTGCGCCATACCTTGCGCCAGCTCTATGACATTCAGCTGCCCGAGCATGTTGATCTGACCACTACCACAATTGGCGACGTCCATGCCGAACTGGCCCGACAGATCCGGACCAGCGAACCCGGTGTCCGGCTCGAATTGCAGGACCGTCCCCAGATCCGCCTCATCCTGCAAAAGGCGGTACAGCGGGTCAATGCCTTCAGGCGTCGCCGCGGCCAGACCCGGCAGACGGCGACCTCGCGCGTCGACTTCAGCTATGCCCGCGACGATTATCGTCCGCTCGGCCACGCTCTGTTTGAGAAATTGGTCAAACCCTCGCCGCTACCCCAGCGCATGGCCGCAGGCGGTTCGCTGGCACCTTCCGCCAGCCATATCGCGGCCCCGAACGAGGCCATGACCATCCATGTCGGAGGCGATGCCGGGCATCGCTTTTCCTGGGAAATCGACCTCACCCAGGTGACGCTGGCCAATCTGAACTACCGGAAAATGTCGCTGGTGCGCGATTTCGCGGAACTGATCGACAAATCCGGCGATCTCAACGCTTTCGACGGCATATTCTCGATCGAGCCGCGTCCCTTTGTCCAGGAAGCGCCGCCGCCAATCCCGCAGGCCGACAAGTGGAATGTGGTCGCTTCCGATACCACCCAGGACGCTGCGATTGCTCTTGCCCGCAGCGGCCGCAGCTTCGTCATCCAGGGACCTCCGGGGACGGGCAAGTCGCAGACCATCACCAATCTGATCGCCGATTACGCCGCGCGCGGCAAGCGCGTGCTGTTCGTCTGCGAAAAGCGCGCCGCGCTGGATGTCGTGTTCCACCGTCTGGCCCAGTCCGGACTCGACGGACTGGCCTGCATCATCCACGATTCACAGGAAGACAAGAAAGAATTCATCCTTGATCTGAAGAAACACTACGAACACTGGGGACACACCGAGGATGCGCTGGAGCGACAGCGCGGCATTCGCAGCACCAGTGTTGCCGCATTGGAGGCCCAGATATCGGCGATTGCCGCCTATGATGCGGTCGTCGGCAGGTCAGAAAGCGGAACGAATGCTTTGAACATCCGCGACCTTGTCCGGCGCGCCGCTGCCCTGCCGCCTGTCGCGGATCACATTGCCATCCGCCAGCGCGAACTTCTGCCTTCGCTCTCCACCTGGGATGCAAACCGGTCGCTGGCACAACAGACCATGCGAGCGCTCAGCGACTGTTCGAAAGCACCCAGTCTGGCCGAACACCCCTTCTCTCGGATCAATAGCGCGGTCCTCGTCAGTGAGACCCCGTATGCCGCTCTTGAAGCGATCATTGACGAGGCCGAAGAGCATCTCGCCAGGCTTGATCACGCCCTGCAGGCGAACTCTCTGATCACGCCTGAGACGGGGATCACGGACGCGCTGGTGGTCCTGGCCATGGCCGAAGAGATGTGTGCGACCGGTCTTTCCCGCTTCCTTGATGTCCTCAATCCCGGCTCCCGCGCATCAAAGACGCTGGATCTTGATCTCGCCGAACTCAAGGCGTTGAACAACAAGTGCCACAAAGCCGCAGAGCGCGCCATTCACTGGTCCGCTGACGCACTGTCGCCCGCCGATACCCGGGCGGCGCTGGCTCTGGCGCGCGTGAAGGAGCACAGCTTTTTCCGGTTCTTCGACGGCAACTGGCGCCGGCTGAGCCGACTGGTGAGGGAACGTTACGACTTCAGCGCCCACAATATTGTGCCCACGATCACCTCTGTTCTTGAGGTTCTCGACAAGCGCCATGAAGCCGATGCCGCCCGGGAGGCAAAAGTCGGCACCATCGAACAAAGGATGGCGATTCCGAGCCTTGAAGCCTTCAATGCCTTGCGCAAACAGCTCCGGGGGCAGCCGCCGCGAGCGGTGGTGCGCATGATGAAGGAGGTGCGCGCCTCGCGCGATGGCGCGGCAGCCCTGTCGCAGGCAGCAGAACAGGCACCGACCCTGCGCCGGCTGTCACAGACCATCCGCGATGGCATCGACGCGGACCAGCTGACCCTTGAACAGCTTGGCACATTGCTGCGTGACCTGCGCGAGAGCCTGGAGGATCTTCCCGACCTTCTTCCCTTCCTTGCCAAAATCCATCGGGCGGAGCCGCGTTTCTCCGCGACCTTGCGCTCGATTGCGCTGCCCTTGCCGGCGCTGGAGGCGCTCGTCGTCGATGAAGCGATTGGCGGCATTGAGCGCGCCAACCCCGAGATCAAGCGCTTCGATATCGACCGTCTGATGGGCCTGACCCGCAAGGCAGAGACGGCGCAGACCCGTCTGCGCAGCTCGAATTCGGACGTGGTGCGCGCGGTGCTGCAGCATAATTTCCGCGATCATGTCCGCCTATCCGAGCTGTCGCTGTCGATGCTTGACGATCAGGGGCGAGGATTCAAGAAACGCTATGCCGGCGGCCGCCGCGAACTGGAGCATGAATTCGGCAAAAGCATGCGCTATCGTTCGATCCGGGAACTTTCGGGCGGTGATTGCGGCAATGTGGTCAACGACTTAAAGCCGATCTGGCTGATGAGCCCACTGTCGGTTTCCGACACCTTGCCGCTGCAGACTGATCTCTTCGACGTCGTGATCTTTGACGAGGCCAGCCAGATCCCGGTCGAGGAAGCGGTGCCGGCTCTGTGCCGCGCGGACCAGGTCATCATCGTCGGCGACGAAATGCAGTTGCCCCCGACGAGCTTCTTCTCTGCGGCGCTTGACGACGAGGACACCGAGGTGATCGCCGAGGAGGATGGTCAGCAGATCGCCATTTCGCTCGGTGCCGGGAGCCTGCTCAACCAGGCGGCCCAGAACCTGCCCGCAACCCTGCTGGCCTGGCATTACCGCAGCCGCTTCGAGTCCCTGATCAGCTTCTCCAACGCCGCCTTCTACAACGGCCAGCTGGTGACCATTCCCGATCGCGCCCTGCCCTCTGGCGACATTGCGGCCGCACCATCGTCTTCCAGGGATGACGACGCCATGGCGGCGGGCGTCGAGCGGCTTCTCAGGTCGCCGATCACCACCCATCGCATCAAAGACGGGGTTTATGAGCAGCGCATCAATGTCCCTGAAGCGCGCTATATTGCCGGTATGGTTCGGGAATTGCTGACCCGGGACACCGGCCTCAGTCTGGGTGTGGTCGCCTTCTCGGAGGCGCAGCAGGGCGAGATCAGCAGTGCCCTGGAGCGATTGGCAGCCGACAACCCGACCTTCGCGACGGCGCTGGAACAGGAATATGTCCGCGAGGATGACGGCCAGTTCAACGGCCTGTTCGTCAAGAATCTGGAAAACGTTCAGGGCGATGAGCGCGACATCATCCTGATGAGCGTCTGTTATGCGCCGGGCCGCGACGGGCGGATGGCGATGAATTTCGGTCCCATCAACCAGCGCGGCGGCGAAAAGCGCCTCAACGTCATCTTCAGCCGCGCCCGTCGCCACATGGCAATCATCTCGACCATTGGCCCCGAGGCGATCACCAACACCCACAACGACGGCGCCCGGGCGCTGCGCAATTTTCTTGCCTTCGCCAATGCCCAATCAAGCGGCGCCCTCGACCATGCGAAGACGGTTCTGACCACGCTGAGCCCGCAGGCGGCCGAGACCTTTGGTCTTGAGGCACCTGACGATCCGGTGCGCACCGCTCTTGCGGAAGAATTGCGCTCGCGTGGTCATACCGTTCACGAATATGTCGGTGGCGCCAGTTTCCGCTGCGATCTCGCCATTGTCGGGCAGGACGGCAGCGGTTATGCGCTGGCCATCCTGCTCGACCGCAGTGTCGAGCCAGGGGATGTCGAAGAGCGTTTTGTCTTCCGGCCGACCGTGCTGCGTAGCTTCGGCTGGCGGGTGTTGGATGTCCCCGTCGCCACCTGGCTGCGCGCCAAAGACCAGACCATTGCCCGCATCGAGACCGAACTCAAGCGTTCCAGCTGGGACCTGCTTGATCCCAACCCCTATCCAGACAGCGTCCCCTTTAGCCCCCGAACGCCGCGTCACGGTTCCTCGCCACGTCCGGCCGCCACCCATGCGCCTGCCGCTCCGCCACCGGAGATGCCGCCCCCCCTGAAGATGAACGAGTTGCAGATGGTCGAGGGGACCTCCCCGCGGTTCTGGCACATCGGCATTGACGGCTGTGACGTGGTCATTGAATTCGGTCGCGTCGGCGCCAGGGCACAACGCCTGGTCAAGACTTTCGACAGCAAGGAGCGTGCCAAAGCCGAGGCCGAAAAACTCACTTTGGAGAAAACCCGCAAAGGCTATAAGCAACTCAGATGATTTGGTAAACGGCCAGCAGGTCGGAGAGGGCTGGGGTATGTCCCCTCCGAGAATTTTTTGAGACTTCAGCGCTTTCCTCGCCGATCTGTCGTTTGAGTGCTTCTCTCTGACGGCGGAGGTTGCGCAGCGCGGGTGAATTCTCCTCGACGGAGCCTTCGATAACTGCGATACGAGCCTGTGTTTCCGCAAGCTGCTTGTCGAGGCCGGCAATAATCTGGGCCTTGGCCAGCGCGGCCGGGTCGATCGCCTGCTCCCTGGCCCGGAACGTGCGGACCTGTTCAAAGATGTCACGCAGCCTCTTTTCTGCCCGCGCAACTTCTCCTTCTGCGTAAGATACGGCATTGCGTCGGGCTTCTTCCGACAGCCTATTCACCATTTCCCTGCTGTGTGCCAGGACTCTGTCGGCAATCTTCCTGGCACCGTCTGTGCTGAAAGCTTCGACGTCGAATGGGATAATTCCCGATGCATTGTCGCAGTCGAAGTTTGTCTCTACACGTTTTTCCCAGTACTCCACGACAAGTTCAATATCCTGATCGGAACCAAGGCGGGAGATCCTGTCGGCCTTCTCGGCACCGCAGGCGGCCCGGAATTCCATGTCTTTCTCGAGGCGCTCCACCATGTCGCGGCTTTTGAGGAACTTCAGCAGGATGTAAGAATCCGAATTGGTGGAACCGGTGTTGGCGAGGCCTGTGAACGAACCCTGGAGATTGACGATTGACGCCTCCGCTGCCTGTGATGCTTTGCACCGCAAAAGCGGCCCCGGCAACGTAACGGTCGGATGCCATGAAGGCGTACGTAATGGAACGTCCCGAAGATGAAGGGGAGGATGACGCAGAGTACGAAGGAGATCGTCAGGATTCGGCGGCGCCGCTTCTGGGGGCGAACGGCGTCCACACCCGCCGGTGTCAGCGCAATTTCATCCGGGTTTGCCGGCTAACGGTACCAGCTTGGGCATGACCAGATCCGGTGTCGGTGCCTTGGGCCTGGCTTCGGGAGGCTGCTTGGCGAGACTATCTTCGGACATGACTGTTACCACGAGGCATGAACGTAAGTCCGCCCATATGGTGACGGGACGGGAACAGTTGGCCCAACCGCAGGAAGGCGCGCCAGGCCTGCCGCCACCGCGATGGTTTTCCGGGACCGCGGTTGCGCCAGCCGATAAGTTCGGCTGTTGCCTGCTCCGGCGTGGCAAAGACCCCGGTCGAGCGACTGACATAGGTCGGATAGAGAATCAGGCTCGCCGCCAGCAGAGCGTCGAGATCAAGCTGGCGTTGCCGCCGTGGAACGACGGTCATGTCCCGGGTGAGGCCCCAACCCGCATAGAAAGGGCGTCCATAACACGTCACCGGCACGTCCCGCATCAGCGCCTCGAAGCCGGTGAGCGAGGTCAGGGTGTGAACCTCATCGACCTTGTCCAGCAGCCGCGCCATGTCGGCTGCGACGACAATTTCGTTGCAGAATGGAGGGACGCTGTTCTCGGTCTCTCCGGGCTTGCGCAAGCCTGCGACAATATCGGGATGGGGTTTGTAGACGATGTAGGAATCAGGGTTGGCGGCGCGGACAGCGCGCAGGAGGTCGAGGTTGGTCTGGATCGCCGCTGTACCATAGCGGATTGAAGCATCGGTCTCGACCTGCCCCGGGACGAGGATCACCCGCCTGGTTCCTCTGGGGCGCTGCCAGGCTGCGGTGTCGGCATTATATTTGGTCAGCCCTGCTTCCAGGATCCGTTTGCGTAAGCTGGCGGCGCGCTCCAGGGTGGCTGCGTCGAATTTTACATTGGCAAGGATGTCTTCGAGCCGGGAGGGCTTTGATGCGTCGTAATAGATCCCGAGGTCGTCACAGACCCAGGACAGCGGCTGGGCAAGCTCTGCGCCCAGTCCGACCGACCTCAGAAAGCCATCCTCGATACGTATCGTCCTCGTCCCTTCGGGCAATTGAGGCACGTGGCTTCCCCACAGCACGACGGTGGAATTTGGCGGGATCCGGCTTGCGCGGCGCTCAAAGCGGACCTCCGACCCGGACAGGAAGCGTTTCAGGATCGGCCGCTTCCAGCGCGAAAAGCCCAGGGCGTAGACACGGGGTGCAAAACGCTCCCGCATTTGGCGTTGCCGGGCGATAAAGGTGATCGCCTTTTCGGCATCACTGCGTCTCCCCGTTTCGGGATCGACATAGCGGGGATAGGAAACCAGCGCGGCGTGGACCACCTGTGCCAGGGTAGCCCTGCCGCGGCGCTCCGGGAACGGCAATTCGTCGCAGGTCAACCCCCAGCCGGCATAGAACGGCATGCCAAAGCAGCGCGTGGGTTTTCCCCGGATCAGGGCCTCAAAGCCGATCTGTGACGTCACGACATAGACGGCCTCTGCTTCCTCGATCAGCCGGACCGGATGACAGGCCTCGGCGATGATCCTTGCCCGTGGATTGCGCTGCAGTCCGGCGCGCTCGAAATAGCCGCGTTTGTTGCGTGTGATGATGTCGGGATGGGTTTTGACGAGCACGGTGCAATCCGGATTTTCTGCGAGTGCCGCATCAAGCATTCGCTGAAAGCTCTCATGGTCGGCCAAACCGCCGGCAACCGAGGCATCGCCATAGGTCTGATCGCAGACCAGGACAAAGCGGGGCGGCAGTGCGCCGTCATAATCGCGGGCGTGGTTATATTTCGAAACTCGCCCGTCGCGCCAGAGTGCCATCAACTTTCCGGCGCGCAGGTTCTCTGCTTCCGTCAGCGGCTCCGCGATGAGCTTCTCCAGGCGCGACGGTCCGGTCGCGTCGTAATAGATACCGAGATCGTCCACCACCAGGGACAGCGGCGGATCGCTGCGCCCGACAGACCTCAGAAAGCCGTCTTCGAGCAGCATAAACGGCAGGTTTGCCCCCGCCATCGCGCGCGCACGCAAGCCGGAGGGCTTCGCACCCCAGCCGGCTACCGCAGTGTGCTGCGACCGGATCCTGCTGGCAAATTCCGCCCTCTGCCCCAGAAACTCTTCAAGGTTTGGAATCCGTTCCAGCCTGCCGGAGGTCAGGGCAATCCTTGCGGACGCATCCGCCTGCGGGACAGCAGTGGTGTGCCTGCGGAAATCCGCGCTGCCGCGATCGACAGAATGGGTGGAAATCATCACCATGCGCCCGCAGTCTCTATCCGCTCAGCTGCACCCACAACTGGAGAAACGATGGTCGACAGGAATGTGCCGAGTTCGGCGGTGGGGTGATTGGCAACGTAAATCACGTCCTTGTCACGCATCATGAAGGTTCCGGCGAGGAAAAGCGCATGGCCCTCCCCGGCGATCGGCGACGTCCAGTTATTACCCCCGCGCTCGACCGTCACAAAACCGGGGTGGACATACCCTTCCTCCAGCGACACGACGTCAATGCCGAGCGAAGAGGCCAGCTCGCGGGCGATGTTGTGAACAGGACGCTCTGCGCCAAACAGGACAATGTGGTCGATGCCTTCCACGACAAGCAGATTGCGCAGCCAGCCTGGCCAGGCCGCGATGTCGTCGTGGCAGACCGGATCATTTTCCCGTGCCGGAAACCGCCTGTCGCCTGCGTTGAAGCAGATAAGCCACGTGTCGAAGCCATTCTTCTCAAGGAAATACTGAAGATGCCTCAAGAAGGGAGCGACGGGTCCCTGCTGCAGCAGCACCCGCGGCCCCGTCTTCGGCGGCAGCTGAGAGCGCTTGCGGCTCTCGGAAAGCGCAAACCCCAGCGTCGGCAATGGCCGCGCTGCAGCCACTCCCAACCGCTGGCCGGAATACACGACCGAAACCCTCCTCAGGGCCCGCATTGCCTGCGGGTGGTCACCCTCGGATCCCGCACACTCTGGGAGGTCCGGGCCAGGCTTCCACTGGCCTTCCCTCACCTGCCATGCCGCCTGAAGCTTGCTCACCTTTGCCCCCACAAAGTGAAAACATCAAATTCAGATCAGTTGTTCATTAAACCAAACCCCCATAATTTCGATCAGGTACTTTGTATTTTGGTTGGTCAACGTCTTTCCTTTTTGCAAGAATCCGGACTCCGGCGAAATCGTCAAGACCCTCACAGGTCGGGTGTGATGTCGGGTGCAGCTTTTTCGGTCAATTTCTCTCCAGAATACTCGCCTTGCTAGCACTGTATTCGCGATACACGTTGAGGCTGTATTTCGGAGACGTCGACCGGCCCCCGGCAGGAACCCGTGATTCCCGGCGGTGAAATTGTCCCGGCTTTATATGATTTAATTCCTTTGATGTCGGCGCGTAAGCGATGTTATCCCCCCTTGCCAACTTCGCCATCCACTCCCGCGGATAAAGGATGGAAAGTCATTATCGCTGCACTGAAACCGGGAGTTGCCGCAGCGTGTCGAAAGAGGCTTCGCATTGCCAAGGCGCCTCTCGGCTGCGGCGTACGGCACGCTTTGCCCATTTCATGGCCTGTGAAACCTGATCACAGCAACACCGCCTGGCGCAGCTGCGCGGTCTGCCCGGTAGAGGGTAGAGGCGCCTTTCCGGATCATTGTGCAGAATCGCAAGGATCGGCATCTTCTGGTCGCCGACCCCGTTTTCGGCATTATCGTTCTTAGCCGCCGGGTGTTTCCTCGCAGCATCCTTCACTCCGCCTTGCCGCCACATCGCGTCGGGCGCTCCACGCCACGGACCGAACGCACCACGAACCGACCGCACGGCATCCGATGCCTACCCGGAAAAGGACGAGACGGTTGAGCGGAAAGGCTGAAACTGAAAGCAGACGAGACACGTGCGCGTGTGCCGATGGAATTCTTCCAGGCATGGCCGTCATGGTGACGAATCCAGCTGCGCCGCCAACACGATTTCGATAATGAACGGCGATGCCCCTCAGTACCGCCGCTGCTCCAGAAACGGGAAATGAGTGCGGCAGCAAGGGCCGAGGCCGGGATCGCAGTCCACCTTGAATCTGACGCGGCGGCCGTCAACAAGGACGATCGCTGTCTTTGGAGACGACAGCTGAGGCCTGGCCCAAAAAGCGCCGTCGTCGCCACCGCTCCAAAAACGCCGCACAGAATCTCTGCACACGCCATAGCGTGTCAGAGAGGCAGCTGCCAGCAATACTTCGCAGAGCCAGCAACGAGGGTGCACGATGGCATGGTCATCGCAGCGCTGGCTGTCGTGGAAACCGTGCTGGGACCGTTGCGCGCGCACCCGTCCGCATGAATCGGGTTGCGCAAGCGTCAGCCATTGTCGGATGTGGCGGCCTGATAGGCCTCCATTTTCGTCCTCAGGTCGGCGGGAATTGGCTGTGGCGAGCCGTCACCGAGACTGATCATCACCAGCGTGGACACGGCTTCGAGGCGCTTCTCACCCTCACATCTGCCGAAGAAGCGGATGCGGAATGACGAATTGCCAATGTGTTCCAGTCTGGCGGCAATGGTCACCACGTCCCCAAGCCGCGATGGTTTCATGAAGGTGCATTGGGTGGCGGCGGTGGGCGTGCCCAGCCGACGGTTGATGATAAGGTCGGCGTAGCGTTGATCCAGGGCCTGGGTGAACCATTCCTCGATAACCGCCTGGAGCATCTCAAAGTAGCGCGGAAAAAACACATAGGCGGCCGGATCGGTGTGCGTGAACCGAACCGGGGAATGCAATTCAAACAGCGGCGCAGCTCCACTCGTTGGTGTCGTCATGATCGTTTCCTTCAACCTCCAGGCTTCACGGGTTCCCAACGATGCCCTTTGGCTCTTCAAGCCAAAGCCCATCCATCACGGTTTGGTGCTTTCGCGCACCTGTCTGACGATCCGGGCCCGGTTTCAACGACTTTGCTGCTTCCGGGACCGGATTCCGTGCCTCCCCATCCCCGCCCGCAAGAGAAACCGGATGGATTGGCCAACGCATGCAAGGCCCCTCAACTCAGGCAGGGACAGAATTCAAAAACGATGCAGAATATAGCTCACGCCTCCCCGGTCACACCATATCCTTTCCGCACCGCAACCGATGACGCGATCGACACCATGGACCGCTCGTACCCTGGAACGGCGTTGCAGGGTGGAGGGAAAACCTCGCACCAACAGGCGTCCGCCTTTGATTTCCCGGGGTGATTCCGACCGAATAGGGGGGGCGCCGGTCTGGGCTCACGAACTTGCGGTCAGATCGAACCACGGCCGGGTGAAATTCGAAGGCACCACTGCGGCATGATTCGATTCGTGCCAGGCGGACTTTCAGCACCTCCCGGGTCCCCCCATCGTGGTCTGGTTCCTCGCCCGGGCTCCATGTTTCCTTTCGCGTTTGAACGATGATCTGCCCGCAAGCCTGATGAGAGAATCAAGAATCGGTGCTTTCATCATTGTCGGCAGCCGTGGAGGCAAGAGATCCGCGCATCTCAATTTCGGTGTCCCACAGATTTCAGGCGTTTTTGTCGGGGCAGCCCGGCATCGCTCAAGAGACGGATCGAACCTGCAAAAGCCTGTTGGGCATTTCCCGCGGATCGTATCGTGATCAGAAAAACACTGCTCAATCAATATCTTGCTGCAATTAAAAAAAGACCGCGCCAACGGCTTCCGTGGTGGTCCCCTGTAGCACTTTCAAAATCACCACTTCATCAAGACGGTTGTGTCCCCGCTCTCGCCGGGCAGAGGTTGACCGCCAAAGCGGCGCAGACGTAGAGTGGCTGCCAGATAAGGTGTCATCCCATGAGCGCTGCATCCATTCTTTGTCTCAAAGTCACGCTTGACGATGTCAAGCCCAAGGTCACGCGGCGACTTGAAGTGCCGGCGGACATCACGCTCGAACGGCTGCACTTGACGCTGCAGGCTGCATTCGGCTGGGACAACTGCCATCTGTTCGAAATCAGCTGCGGCGATCTGGGCTGGGGAATTCCGCAGCCGGAATTCGGCTTTGACACCCTGCGCGATGCCAGCAAGGTGAGGCTCGGCGACGTCCTGCAGGAATTCGGCGCCAGGCGGCTGCGCTATACCTATGATTTCGGAGACAATTGGGAACATACGATCGCGGTTGGAAAGGAGATCGAGCCCGAGCCGGATGTGCTTTATCCACGTCTGGTTGAAGCCGAGGGGCGCTGTCCGCCGGAGGATGTCGGTGGCCCCTGGGGCTTCGCGGACCTGCGGGAAGGTCTCAAGGATCCCAACCACGCACAGCACGACGATTTTGTCGAGTGGTATGGCGACGCGGATTTCGATCCGGAAAATTTCAACCCGGAACTCCTCAAGCTCGACGTCATGGCACTCGCACAGAGGTGGTCTGGAAAGAAAGCCAGGGCCGGGAATCCGGCCGCCAGTGAGGCTTCGGCCGCCCCGACGGCGGCCACGAAGTCTCTGGCGAAGAAGCCGCGTGCAGCCAAAGCTGTCGCCGCAAAGAAAGCCCGGAAGGCACCGGCAAAGGAGGCCAGTACCAGAAAGGCGGGTGTGAAGAAGGCACCAGCACGGAAACTGCCGGCAAAGAAAGCGGCGGCAAAGAAGAGGGTTCCGGCTGGAAAGAAGCCCGTCGCAAAGAAAAAGAAGCCTGTCGCAAAGAAGAAGGCATCGCCAAAGAAAGGACGCCGGACCTGACGGCATCTGATCGCTCAGATGAAGGCACGCCCAGACCACGAAGGCGCACTGTTCGCCCTCCGGAGGATCGGGCCAGGCAGTGTGTTTTGTGGCAGGCAGCGTGAACCAGCTGCACAACAAAACTGGTTTTCCGCAAGGGTCAACGATGAGTGCTGCGCCCATCCTCCGTGTTCTGGTCCTGCTCCATGATGTCGAACCTCCGGTCATCCGGCGCCTTGAGCTTCCCGGTGACATCACGCTTCCCCAGCTCCATCCCGTGCTGCAGAGAGCTATTGGATGGGACAATTCGCACCTATACGCGTTCCGATGCCGCGACAAAAGGCGGGATGTCTTCAATAAAGTGAGGGGTGACATTTACCTCGAAGGCTGGGTCGCTGGTGATCTTATCAATGCCGAAACCGCAACGATCAAAGAAGTGCTCGACACTTTCAAGATCAAAGTGCGGGAATATATCTATGACTTCGGCGACAACTGGACGCATGGGATCAAGGTTGAAAAGGTGATTGCTCCCGAACCGGGTGTTCTTTATCCCCGCCTGATTGAAGCGCAGGGGCGGTGCCCGCCGGAAGATGTAGGTGGAGCCTATGGCTTCAACCATCTCCTTGAGATGTTCAGGGATCCGAACCATCCGGATCGGGAGGACTACTGCGACTGGTTTGACGAAGGCGCGGAGTTACTTGATCCGGAGATATTCGATCCGGAGAGTTTGAAATCCGGGGGTGGAGGAACTTGCGCGCTATTGGCTGGAGAAACCGGAAAAATAAGCGAAAACGAACATAAGAAAAGGACCCGCTTTCCGGGCCTGACTTCTTCGTGATTTGACATGGTGCTCCTGGTTTGGGAGCACTTCTGAAGGCGCTGCCTGTCACTGTCCGTTGGCCCCCGGGAAGAACCCTTCACTGTCTGCGCATGCGACAGCCCTTGGCTCCCTCACGGATTATCGTTCCCGCCCTGCCCCTTTCTGATGGTCTTGTCCTTTCATGCGCCGCTTTCTGTCGAGACTGTTCAAAACCGCCCTTGTGCTGGCTGTGCTCTGGGTCTGTGCGGCGGTCTATATCAGCATCCAGGGGTTGCGGGTCGGCGATGACAGGAGCGATTTTGCCGTGGTTTTCGGCAACGGCCTCAAGAGCGACGGCACCCCGAAAGCAACCCTGGCGGGGCGTCTTGATGTCGCGCTCCGCTGCTTTCAGGCCGGCAACTGCCCGATCCTGTTTCTCAGCGGCGGCATTGATGGCCCGGGGCTCGATGAAACCAACGCAATGCAGGATTATCTCCTGGCCCGTGGGGTTCCAGCCGGTGCCCTCATTCTCGACAACCAGGGGGACAACACGCTTGCGACCGCGCGCAATGCGGCGCGTTACATGAAAGAGCACGGACTGTCGCGGGTGATGCTGGTGACCCAGTATTACCATCTGCCGCGGGCGCAGCTTGCCTTCGAGGCGGTCGGGGTGTCGCAGACTTCCGGGCTCTTTCCGCCCGTCTTCCGTATGATTGATGTCTATTCATCCTTACGCGAGGTTCCGGCCTATGTGACCTATGCCCTCCGCCTGGCGTTCAATCCCGATTCGGAGCCGATGTCGTTCCGGCCCTGGCTGTCTTTCAAAAAGCTGTTCACCGGATGTCAGGCGCCCTCCCCCCCCCGCGCGCGCCCCTCGCTGTCGCATAGGCACTCCAGCCTTTGGCGCGCAGGATGCAGGCCGGACAGACACCACAGCCATAGCCCCAATCATGCCTGGAGCCGCGGTCTCCCACATAACAGCTGTGGGATTCCTCGCGGATGAGTTCAACCAGTGCGGGCCCGCCAATGTCCTGGGCAAGCCGCCAGGTTGCGGATTTGTCGATCCGCATCAGGGGGGTATGGAGTTGAAATTCGCGTGCCATACCGAGCGACAGCGCGGCCTGCATGGCCTCAATGGTGTGGGCGCGACAATCGGGATAGCCGGAATAGTCGGTTTCGCTCATGCCGCCGACGATATGGCCAATGCCGCGCCGGTAGGCCAGCGCCGCGGCGAAGACCAGAAACACCAGATTGCGTCCAGGGACAAAGCTGGTCGGCAGGCCGTCGGCCCCCATCTCAATTGCGACCTCGCGCGTCAGCGCGGTATCGGAGATTGCCGCCAGCGTCGGCACGGAGAGCGTGTGGCTGTCACCGAGCCGTGAGGCCCATTCCGGGCGCAGGGCCTTGAACCCCTCAAGGAGCCGGGTCCGGCACGCCAGTTCGATGCCATGGCGCTGGCCATAGTCGAAGCCCAGGGTTTCGACGTGTTCAAAGCGCTCCAGTGCCCAGGCAAGACAGGTCGCAGAGTCCTGGCCGCCCGAGAACAGCACCAGGGCGCCTTTCCGGGAAAATCTCTCGTCCATGCCCCCGGCTTTATCACTGTTGCCGGGGGCCGCCAATCGCCACCACAAAACAAACCGGATATGAGGGTTGGCTCAGACTGGCTCAGGGTTCCGCACGGCCTGATTCCTGACCCCTGCCCGATCCTTTATCCTCAAAACCGCCAGAGTGACTTTCCATGACCCCCTCCCGTGACATCACCCGATTGATTGAGATCATGGCGGCATTACGCACCCCCGAAACCGGCTGCTCCTGGGATCTCCGGCAGAATTTTGCCACCATCGCGCCCTATACGATCGAGGAGGCCTATGAGGTGGCCGAGGCCATCAGCCGTGGCGATCTCGTCGATCTCTGCGAGGAGCTTGGCGACCTGCTGTTGCAGGTGGTGTTCCATGCCCGCATGGCGGAGGAACAGGGAGCCTTCAGCTTTGGCGATGTCGTGGAAAAGATCACCACGAAAATGATCCGCCGCCATCCCCATGTCTTCGCCCGCGACGGCAAGGTCAAAGCGGAGGATGTCCGGGAAGCCTGGGAGCGCATCAAGGCGGAGGAGAAGGCGGAGCGCACGGCGCGCGGACCTGCCGGACCAGACACCGACAGCTCAATTCTCGCCGGCATCAAGCCGGGGCAGCCGGCCTTGACCCGGGCCATGGAACTCCAGCGCAAGGCATCCACCGTCGGCTTCGACTGGAATGATCCGCGTGCAGTGCTGCAGAAGATCCGGGAAGAGACCGACGAGGTCGAGGCTGCCCTTGATCGCAATGACGCAGCCGAACTGGCGGCAGAAACCGGTGATATTCTGTTCGCGCTCGTCAACCTCGCCCGTCACGTCGGCGCCGACCCGGAAACCGCGCTGCGATTGACCAATGCCAAGTTCGAGCGGCGCTTTGCCTATATCGAACGTGCGCTGGAGGCCCAGGGACGTGTACTGACGGAGGCCACATTGGCGGAAATGGATGCATTATGGAACGAGGCCAAGAGCGAGAAGCGTGCCCCGCAGTGAGGTGGTATGGAGGAAAGTTGCAAAGGACCGATCTGTGATCAACGAGACCCAGCTGAGGTGACGGATTTGGTGGTGTTGCAGGAGTGGGAGGGCTATGTCACCGATATCCATGCTGAAACGTTCACCGCGCGCCTGCTCGACATCACCACAGGAGATACGGTTGAGGGCGAGGAGGCGGATTTTCGTATCACGGATCTCCAGGACGACGATCGTCCCCTTGTCAAGGAAGGCACGGTCTTTCGCTGGGTAATCGCTTGTCGGCGCGCTCCGGATGGCACGAAGCAGACGGTGTCCAAGGTGGCGTTTCGCAGGCTGCCCATCTGGACCGAAGAAGACCTGACGGCTGCGGAGCTGAAAGGCGGAGGAACTCCTGAAAGCCGTCGATTGGGATTGACTGCGCGAGTTGATTTTCGCGACTTCCGCGCTGCACCCGTGGTTCAGTTGACGGAGACAGCGTCGGCCGCAGCTCTTGTGCGGTCCTCATCTCCGGGAGAGACGAACAGCACGAGCAGACAGAGAACTGCCATGGCACACAGCAACATGAAACAACTTGCCCAAAATCCGGTCTCAACAAAGAGCCAGCCGAAGGCCCAGGGCAACAGCGCTGCACCAAACCCGCCCATCATACCAACCAGTCCAGCGGCGGTGCCAACGCGAGCTGGATAACAGCTCGCGACGAGTTTGAATACCGCCGCCGCTCCTCAGTGGCTTCTCCGATTGTTTCGCGCTTCGCTCCATCCGGCAAACCCGCACGCCGCCTATTTCTGAACCCTATAGACTTTGCCGAAATCGGTTGTGGATTCGGACTCTTCGTTCAGTCCGGCGCTCAACAACGGGCTCGATCCTGGTAGCGGGTGCGCATACCACTTGCCGGTCTTGTCCCTGAGAACAAGTGTCCGATTTCTGTATTTGCTGCCGTTCTTCAGCAGGACCAGGACGTCGACGAATTTTACATCCCGGAATCCGAACACGGCATAGCCGTACGAGGCCGGGCCGCTCTGGCTGAGGCTTCGGGCAGCGAACAGCTTGACGAGTTCCTTTGGTCCCACCGCGTCCTGGCGTTGCGCCGCTTCCCGGATGCTGTCACCGGTCGCTTTGAGAAAGGCGGAATATTCCCGGCGCGATACACCGCCCGCGAATGGCTTGATGCAGGTGGCGTTGAACAACTGGACATCGTGCCGAATGAACGCCCGGGCCAGGTCGGCGGCAGCTCCCTCCGGCGTTTCATGGCCCGCAGGGAAGCCATCAGCCGCGACCTGCAGGGTCGTGATTTTGTCCTCAGCCCGGACCAGCGGTGTGACGAAAAGCACCAGCAGGATGATCAACCACCTGGTAATCTGGTCAGGTCTCATGACGCCTCCCGGGAACCTGTACTCTGTATCCTGTATCGCGCATCACAGTGGTTCCGTTCGCTCGCGCGCCACGCTTGCGCCATGCGCTCCAGGCATCAAACCTGTCCGCCATGCTAGCCGGACGACCTGGCAACGTCTGGCACAGAGCAGAACGCGTAGCACGTTGCGGGGCTCAGCACAATTGTGTCTGTCATTCGAACGGTTTTGCGGATTTCCAGGCGAGCGTGAAGCGCGGTGAATTTCTGTGACACGGACAGGCGTTGCCGTGTCAGTTGTGGTCAGCGACCGTCCGGGTGTTCCAGCATTTCGACGGCGCGATAGGTGAGCATCTGGATGACGCGATCGCCCGAAGCCAGCAGTCTGTGCGTGAGACCGGGATGGGCTTTGATCTGCGCCGCGATCAGGGAGGCGTAGTGCTGCTTTCCATGCAGATGGTTCTGCCAGATTCCGCCCCCGCCATGATAATAGAAAACGTGACAGGCCGCGTTGAGGGCTTGCGCCAGCGCCGTGGCGTCAGGTTGCGGCAGGCCGAAGTCGTAATCGACGTCGGTCCAGCCGGTGTTCTTCGGGTGAAGCCATTTGCTCGGCATGGGAAAGCGCAGTCCGTCGATTCGGCACAGAATCATCACGCGGGCTCAAAATCAGCATCGGAGCCGGAGTCGGGTTCGGCATGGAAGCGGGCGATGACGATGTCGCGCCTGGTTTCGTCGACCCGCACCGTCATGTCGAAACGATCGTCCTGCAGCTCCTTGGCCAGCACCTCGCAATTGCGGTGCAGCCAGCTGATCCCGGCACCGTCGGCGGCGTCGATTGTCAAACTGAGCGTGGTGCGACGCGCGGCGAGGCGGTTCTCGATTGTGACGCGTAAACTCTCGACGCCCTCCCCGGTCACTGCAGACACCATCAGCGCTGGGTGGTCAAGCGGACGCCGGGCCGCAATATTGGACAATTCCTCAAGCTTTTCCGGGCCGAAGCGGTCGATCTTGTTCCAGACCTCAATGATCCGTGCGCCGTCGTCCGGATCAATGCCGAGCTGGCGAAGGACGGCACCGACATCACTGAGCTGGGCTTCGGCATCCTCATGGGCAATGTCGCGCACATGGAGAATGATATCGGCTTCCAGCACCTCCTCCAGTGTAGCGCGGAAGGCCGCGACCAGCTGGGTCGGCAGGCTGGAGATGAAGCCCACGGTGTCGGAGAGCATGACCTTGCCGCCATGCGGCAGCTGGATGGCGCGCAGCGTCGGATCGAGGGTGGCAAACAGCATGTCGGCAGCCTGCACATCGGCGCGGGTCAGGCGGTTGAACAGGGTCGATTTGCCGGCGTTGGTGTAGCCGACCAGCGCGATGACGCGGTAGGGCACGCGCTGGCGGCCGGCACGATGCAGCCGCCGTGTCGCCTGGACTTTCTCCAGCTCGTTTTCGAGCTTGGCGATTCGTTCGCTGATCAGGCGACGGTCGGCTTCGATCTGGGTCTCGCCGGGGCCGCCCATGAAACCGAAGCCGCCGCGCTGGCGCTCAAGATGGGTCCAGGAACGCACCAGGCGGCTGCGCTGATAATTGAGATGGGCCAGTTCAACCTGGAGCGTGCCTTCCCGGGTCTTGGCGCGACGGCCGAAGATTTCGAGGATCAGCCCGGTGCGGTCGACCACCTTGACGTTCCAGGCTTTCTCGAGATTGCGCTGCTGGATTGGCGACAGCGCACAATCCATCACCACGAGTTCGGCCCGCTGGTCCAGGATCAGCTCACCCAGTTCCTCAACCTTGCCCTTGCCAAGCCAGGTCGCAGGACGGATCTGGCTCACTTGCGCAATCACCGAGGCGGCGACGTCGAGATCAATGGCGCGTGCCAGGCCTGTGGCCTCGTCCAGACGTGCGTCAAAATGGCGCTGGACATGGCCATCTGACAGCATGTTAGCGGTTTCCGAACGCAGATAGGGACCGACGACGATCACCCGGGCCTGCGCTCCCTCCTTTGACGGAAGACCAATATCGGGATTCTGCGACTGCAATCGATCCTCTTCGGTCGGTTGATGCTCCCCCGATCTCAAAAACGGGATTGGAACTCCGGACATGATGCTTGAGACCTGTGCTTTTAAACCAGCAGCGATGGACAGCAGAAGTCGGAAATAGCCGATTCCGGTCACGATTCCTTGCGGTTTGACCGAAAATCTTCACAAATTCCAGACTTTCTCGAACACAGTTCAGGATGTCGCCAGCGGCTCAGCCAGAAGTTGGAGGCTCCCCTGTGGCGCTGGCGTCAAATGGGACGAACTCCAGTCCACAGATCCAGACCCGCACCTCGAGCCCAGCGTGAGTCTGACGGGGCCAAGAGAAGATCCCAGGGAAGAGAAGATCCCGGGGCAGGCTCAAGGCGGTCGAATTCAGGTCCCGGGGCTGGCCATCCTTCTGCGCAGGATCTGGCTGGCTGTCGTCACCGATTGCCACGGCCACGCGTATTTTTTGCGGTTCCGTGTCAACCTGGCGACCCGGCCGCCTCAGGGTGACGCCACCCTTGGAACAGAACGGCGCCAGGTCGCAAAAAAAATGACGCGCCATGGCGTTGCAGAGATGCGGCGGCGATCGGGAAAGCAGCATATTGCAGTTGCGGAGAGAGGAACCAGGGCAGCAGGAACAGCCTGGATGCGCGTTGAGTTGCGCTGTGAATTTGAACGCGACCTGTTCTGCGATTCGTGGAATAGATGGCTCTGTCATCCAATGTTTCACGAGGGGGAGGGCTTCATGAGCACATCCTGTCAAAGTTGCGGCATGCCGTTGGACAGGGACCCCGAGGGCGGAGGGACCGAGACCGACGGTTCCAGGAGCCGGAAATATTGCAGCTATTGCTATGAGAACGGAGCCTTTGTCAGCGGTGACATGTTGGTCGGGGAATTCCAGGAAGCCTGCCGGAAGAAAATGATCGAAGCCGGCCATAACCGGTTTTCGGCCTGGCTGTTTACCCGCGGCATGAAGCGCCTGGAACGCTGGAAAACCGCATCGAGTTGAACCGTCCTGCGTGAGTCTGTGCAGGAAGCCCAGGCCGGCCGCCTTTGTCGGCACAGATCCATGGCGTCAATTTCGCGGCCAGTGGTGGTTGCAGGTCTTCCGGGGCTGACTGGCCTGCCCCGATTTCACTCAGACTTCCGGACTTCCGGCACTGAGTTTGCGATACTCGGGACCTGGTTCAGGCGCAGGAAAGGTTCTGAGCCCACGGGCACGGGCACTGAGGCCTCCTCGCCAGTGACCCGCAAACCGCGCTGCGATGGTGCAGACTGCACAAATAGGGACCCAGGGACGATTCACTCGTCCACTCGGCCCCTGATGGCTGGAAGCGTTGTCGGATCGGGATCAGGCCTGGTTCAGCCCGGTTGATCCTCCCCGCCTTCGAACAGCTGGATCGGGGCTCCCGGCATGATGGTCGAGATCGCGTGCTTGTAGACCAGCTGCGAATGACCATCCCGCCGCAGCAGAAGACAGAAATTGTCAAACCAGGTCACAATCCCCTGCAGTTTGACGCCATTGACCAGAAAGATCGTCAGAGGCGTCTTGGTTTTGCGAACATGGTTCAGGAACGTGTCCTGGAGGTTTTGAATGCGGTCGGCCACCATTGTCATCAGCTCACTTTCAGTTTCTTTTTATTGTGCCGGTTGCAACCTTCCGTCGCGTCGCAACAGAGTCTTTGCGCTGCAAACCACCCCCTCAGATAAGGTTGTCCAAAGGGGGTGGCAACAGCATTGCAGGACGCAAGCGAATATTCGGCAAGCCGGTTCACACTGCATTCCCTAGTGTTCGAAAATTTTCCGGAAGTCCATGATTTTCCTGAATTAACATGAACGAGCGAGAAACCCAAGAGGGGGCTTTCTCAACCAGCGATTCCAAATGGCCCTTCCATCGGGTGCCGATCCCCCAGTCTGCGTTTTTTCAGGGAGGGCGGCCAGACGCGATGGTCGTCATCAATGCCCACCAATCCGGGAAAACCAGATAGGCG
>WQYW01000003.1 GCA_009781045.1 Alphaproteobacteria bacterium | reverse complement strand
GAGATCGAGGCGGCACGCCGCGCGCTCGAACAGCAGCTGGCGCAGACGAAATCGGCGTTTGAGCGGCAGACGCTCGCCGACCTCACCGACGCGCGAAAGAAATCCGACGAATTTGCCCAGGATTACGTCAAGGCTCAGGAGAAGGCAGACGAGCAGATCCTGCGGTCTCCAATTCAAGGCACGGTGCAGCAGCTTGCCCTTCATACCGTCGGCGGGGTCGTGACACCGGCCCAACAATTGATGATGATTGTGCCGCGCGACAGCGACATCGAGATCGAAGCCATGGTTTCCAATCGTGACGCCGGCTTTGTCGAGGTTGGGCAGGACGCAGAGATCAAGGTCGATGCATTCAATTTTACGCGCTACGGGCTCCTGCACGGCAAGGTCATCAGCGTGTCGCAGGATGCAATTATCCGGGAAAAACCAGGCGACAGAGATGGGCGAGGGAAAAAGGACGGGGCGCTTGCGGAGTCGAGCGAGCCGGCCGGTCAGGAGCTGCTCTACGCGGTCCGCGTGGCGCTCGACACGACGCGGATGGAGGTGGAGGGCAGAATGGTGGACCTGACGCCCGGTATGGCGGTAACCGTGGAGATCAAGACCGGTTCGCGGCGCATCATCGAATACGTGCTGGCACCGCTTCTGCGCTACAGGCAGGAGAGCCTGAGGGAGCGGTAGGTCCGCGCCACAAGGGGCTGTGCGGGACACGCTGCATGAAACATGAGCCAGGGCCGCGCATTCCGACGAACGCGATCACCGATTCCGGTCCATCGCGCGGCCCCTGGGCATTGATCGCTGGTGTCAGAATGTTGGGGTGCCGTCAAGGTTATCGGGACCGGGAGGACCGGGAGAGGCCGCCCCCGTGGGTCCACAGGGGGGACCCGCGCACGCCGCAGAGTGACCACACATAGCAGACGCAGCAGTGCGCGCGGGGGGGGCCTGTGGACCCGCAGGGGGGCCGACACGCGAGGAACTTTGTCAGAGCAGGCCAGGCCCGCTGCCTGCGCCAGCCAGGCCTGTGAGCGCAGGACGGCGTCCGATGCCTCCCCCAAGGCTGGCAGCTGTTCGACGAGAGGCCCCACGGCCCCCGTAGTGCCGCTCCAGTGACGTTTGGACGATCAAGGCCGGGACGAGCGATCCTCGGTTGGCGATTTGCCATCGCCGCCCGCAGGCCGGAAGGAACGACCTTGCTCCGTCCGTCCTCCATCTGCCCTCAGGACCCAGACCGGCATTGCCGCAAGCCAGAACCGCAAGCGAGGGATCAGGGCCTGCAAAAGATTTGGTGAATCCCGACGGCGCTCTTGGCGAGATTGCGCCGGTTTGCGCCCTCTGCCTGGCAGCAGTAATTTTCTGACGGGGCCTTACACCGCTCGAGTCCGCTGGGCGACGCCCGCCTCACAAACTGAACATTAAACTTTCGTAAACATCGGAGGCCCCGACCGGGTTCCCTCCTCTTATTTCGGACCAGGATTGCCCGCCCGATGTCACAGTCCCAACCTGCTTTGGTCACGAATCCGCTTTAGCGCCAGAAGACCCACGACGGCGAATTCAGAAGATGGCGCGCTGTCAACCGTTCCGGGAAGGAGAAGGAAGGAGAAGCCTGCGTGCGCCCCCGAATATTCACCTTGCGCCGTAACAAATTATCGCGGAATGGCACCCCCTGCGACACCCGGATTCCCCGTGCCTGGTGCACGATCCGGGCACCCGAACCGGCTCGCGCCGGGTCCGAGCAGCCCGCCCCTGCCCGCCACGGCACCGGATTTCCCGGCCCGCACAGCGTTTCCCGTCGATTGAGCTGGCCCAGTTTGCACTGGCGAAAGAAAGCGCAAAATGGTAGCCAGCCTGTCGTTGCTTATGGCCCGTCGAACAAAGCCCGGGTGTCTCGCTGAGCTGGCCATGGATTCGGCTCCCGGTTTTTGAGTTCCTGACACCACGGTTCCTGAAACGTCGCCGCAGCCAATATGACCTGGAGTAATCATGCGAACGATCTCCTCCTCTGTGCTCGTTGTCCTGATATCTTCGCTTCTCCTGCCGCAAACGGCTTTCGGAGAAAAGGCTGTCGATGTGGAAACGCTCCGCCAGGCCGATGCCATCATGGCCCGGATGAAGGTCGCCAGAGACGAGTCCGAGCTGTCGTCTCTTGTGGCGGAGTTCCTCCCCCTTGTGACCACACCAGGATTGTCCGAACCCTGCCAGCGCCTCCTGATTTCGATGCAGTCAAGCGCCGCGAAGCAGCCGCCCGAGGAACTGAACGATCTGCCGAGTTCGATGAAGGCCACGATGAAGACCCAGTTCGATACCAGCGAGGCCGAGATGCTGGCGGGTCAGCGCAAGGCCTGCGTCGAAGCCAGGTCTGCTGTGGCGGAGAGAGCGACAACGATCACACGCGGGCTTCAGAGAGTTGCGGAACAGAAGCCGCCTCCGGCGCCGACGCCAGCTCCTGCCATCAGGCAGATCGATCCTGAGGTCATCGCACAGAATTTCAGAAACGGGTCCTTCGCCGCCGTAACCAATGATGTCGGCGCCGACGGCAAAGCCGAGCAGAAGACGGAAGACATGTGCATGAATGCCGCTTCCGCAAATCTCCTGGTTTTCGGGGTGCTGGCGGGAGTGGCCGGCTGTGAGGTGCAGAGTTCAGAGGAAGACAAAGTGTCCATCTCTGTCACCGCCACCTGTCCTGCCACCAGCGACCTGGCACCGAATTTCTATCGCGCCACGCTGCACTGGGCAACCGACGGCAAGGAAATCGAGATGGACACGAAACGTCTCGCCATTGAGGAAGGCAAGCCGGCCGACAAGGTGCTGAAAGAGGTTAGCATGAAACTCCGTCACCAGTCGGACAGCTGCAAATAAACCGTCAGGCCACGGCCACCGACGTCTGGCAACCAATACGGCTTCTTACAGATGGCACATGCGATTTCCCCGGTACAGAACCGGAGGAATTGCAGCAGTGTGGCAGGCTGCCCGCCGGTTCCTCCCGCGATACAGACGGACGACAAGGCAATGATTGCCGCTCCTCCCGCCATCCTCGCCGCCGCCGAGCACGGAGACCCAGGTTCCCAATACATCCCCGGCTTGAGCTACCGGAAGGGGGGACCGGGGTTCCAGAAGACGCACAACAGGCCTTTTCCTGGTTCCGACAGGCTGCCGAACAGGGGCACAGTGGAGCGCAGTATTGCCTTTCCCTGATGTACGAAAACGGCGACGGAGTTCAACCGGACGCAGCACAGGCTTTTGCCTGGTGCCGAAAGGCTGCAGAACAGGCGCACACCGATGCCCGGCACAGCCTGGCTTAGGATGTATCTCGAAGGCAGGGGCGTTGGTGCTGACAACGCGCAGGGCGTTGCCTGGATGATACGCGCCGCCGAACAGGGGCACATGTTCGCCCGATACTCCCTCGGGGAACTCTACAACCAGGGTCGCGTGGTTCCCCAGGATCTTGTTCAGGCCGCTCACTGGTGGCGGAAGGCAGCAGAACAGGGCCTTCCCCAGGCACAGACCTGCCTCGCCGTGATACTCAACGACGGCACCGGCGATGCCGAAGATCCGGCGCAGGCGGCGATCTGGTACCAGAAGGCGGCCGATCAGGGCGACCCCGACTCCCAGGTCTGTCTTGCCGTCATGTATGACGAAGGACGGGGAGTCCCGGTGGATCAGGCAAAGGCCTTTTCCCTGTTCCAGAAAGCCGCAGAACAGGGCGACGCTGAGGGAACGATCTGTCTTGCCACGGCCTGGGAGGTCGGCAACGGCACCCGCAGAGACCCTGCACAGGCGGCAATCTGGTACCGCAAGGCGGCCGATCTGGGGCACCCCGACGCACGGTTCTGAATCGGCGACATGTTTCGGGACGGCCGTGACGTTCCAAAGGACATTCCTCAGGCGCGCAACTGGTTCGAGAAAGCCGCAAAGCAGGGCCACGCCGAAGCCAGGGCCTGCCTCAAGACCATGCGCGCCAGAATGCGTCGCTCTCCGGTTACGAACCCGAGGAAACTTCACAGGAAACGTCAGGCATAACGCGCGCAGCCAGGTGCCGGACTCACGCCCTTCTGCAGCCCCGTGCGGCAGCCAGCGCGCAAGCTTTCCCGCAAATCGCAGGATGGGCTCGCCAGTCCGTACCGTCTCCGCCGGTCACCGGCCTGCCCCAATCGCCAGCGCCAGAGTTCGACGGCTCACCAGAACAAGGCTTGACAGAACAAGGCGCGACAGCACAGGATGTGGCGGTATTGACACAATTTCAACGAGGGAATGATAGATTTTCCTCTGGCGGAGCGTTAAAGCATATCCGCCCCCAATCGCCAGAAATGCCCGCCACCCAGACGCAGGCATCTGGCTTCCCGATCACTTGTGTATTGCGGTCACGGTCGCTGCAAAACAGACAGGCGACCTTGATGCCGCGTATTGCTTCGCCACATGCTGCAGAGCCACATGCAGAATTCGATGGGGGTATCTCATGATCGATAGAGCAACCGGGTTCCCGGCTCGTTTCCGGGTGCTGCTGACGGTCGCCCTCCTGTCCATGGTCGGATCTCCGTCCCTTGCCATGGCCGCCGGGGATTGCCCCGGCAATCCAGACGCGCTCGGCACCTCACGCACCATCGTGGTCGACCCGCGGGAGCACCCGCGCATCGGTTCCATGCAATATCCGGAAACGCTGCCGCTCAATGATCACGAGGTGGTGTTGACCTTCGACGATGGTCCATCCGCAAGATACAGCCCCCAGGTGCTGCAGATTCTCGCCAAAGACTGCATCAAGGCGACTTTTTTCATCATCGGGACTCAGGCCAGGGCCTATCCGGACGCCATCCGCAACCTCGTTGCTGCCGGCCACACCGTCGGCACCCACAGCCAGAACCACCCGCTGACCTTCCACAGGATGCCGCTCGCCAAGGTCGAGCCCGCAATCAATGACGGCATCCTGTCCGTCACCGCCGCGATGGAGGGCCAGTCTGTGCCGGCCCCCTTTTTCCGCGTCCCCGGCCTGTTGCGCTCAAAGATCGTCGAAGACTATCTCGCCTCACGCGACATCCAGGTCTGGAGCGCCGATTTCCTCGCCGATGACTGGCACAGCATCTCCGCCGACCGGGTCCGCAAGCTTGCCATCCAGCGGCTTGAGGCCAGGCACAAAGGCATTCTGCTCCTGCACGACATCCACGCGCGCACGGCAGCGGCTCTGCCGGGGATCATCCAGGATCTCAAGGCGCGCGGCTATCGCATCGTCCATGTCGTCCCTGCCACCGCCGACAGACCGGCAACACCGACCATCGCGGCGCAATGGGACAAGCGTGGCGCACCATCCGCCCCCTGCGCCACCTCCCCCAATGGGGTCAAGCCGATGCAGGTGGCTCCCTGCGAACTGCGGCCGTCCACGACGGCATCCGATACTCCGGCACCCAGGCCTGCTCCAGCTCGGACGGCGGCTCCGGCCGTGACGACGGCTCCGGCTGTGACGACGGCTCCGGCTGTGACGACGGCTCCGGCTGTGACCACGATCCCGCCTGTGACGATCCAGGCAGACCACCCGACGCCCCCGGCCCCTGTGGGCCGCGCCAACCCGACAACCGCTGCGACCACCGGGGTCAGCGAGCTGAAGATTGAAATGCCGGCATCCCTGCTGGTGCCCCACGACCGCAACCTCCCCGACCGCGCGGTGGCGGCCACCAGAACACCCTCCACCCTTGCCAGGATTGATCTCCTGAGTGTGCCCGGCGACCTGTTTCACCTTGCCCGCTCCCGTGCCAGCCAGATTCTCCGGTTTCCCTCCCCGCCATCAAATTGATGGATGGCGGCCGGGCCTCCCGCTTCGCCCTTTTGCCTGACCCGCCGGCGTGGGCCGACATCCGGGCGATCCAACGCCTGCACGTCGCCCACGGCGGCGTCCGCCTCACCCGCCACTGTACCACCACCTGATTTGCAACTCAGGTTGCACACCGCTCCGATCGCAAGATCGGTTCGATCGGCAAAACCATGCGATCAGGTCCAACAGTCCGACAACGAACGACGGGTTCCAGAAAGAAATGCCGCCCGTCACGTGATTTGTCGGACCGCAGATCGTCCCGCTTGCCGTCATCGCAATCGCCCCGCGCTGCCGCTCGCTGGCCAAAGCCCTGTTCGTGCCATATGCGACAGCCGGCTTTCATCAGCCCCCAGTCCGATCAGCCTCGACAGCTGCGCTGTCTCGCCCATGGTCCCGCCCGGTTGTCCTGAACGGTGTTGAACCCCTTGAGCACACCCGCCCCGCCGGGGAACAGGATCGGCAGCGGGTTGACTCTGAAATCCGGCCGGTCGGGTGTTCCCGCCACCTCATAGGTCATGCTGAACAGCCCCTCCGGAGTGAATAATTCGCGAAGTCCCGGAATGGGAATGCCGTTGATCTGGTGCATGGGGATGATGCTCCCGTTCAGACCCACGCGCCTGGCCGGATAGTTGATGGTACCCGAGATGGTGATGCCCAGCACCGGCCCGTTCAGAATCCCATCCTGGATCCGCAAGATGCCGTTTTCCTGGCGCAGCACCGCACACAGGCCCTCAAACCTTGTGTCATTTCGGGCATCGGCAATTGTTTCACTTCCCATCCGCTGCTCGAGCCGGCTGTCTCCCCTGATCGAGAAGTCGCGGATCCTGAGCAGACCGTCCCGGGCCCTCGGCTCCGCGGTCGGCGCATCCGCCGTCATCTCCAGCTGACCACCATAGGCTTTGGCATAGATGTCGGAAAAGCGCAGCAATGCACCGGCGTCGGCGGACCTCAGAATGATATTGTCGCCGCTGAGGTCAGCCTGCACCGGCGCATCGCGACCGATCTTGCCTCCGACGGAAAGCTTCCTCAGGGCGCCCTTGCGTCGCTCCAGAACGACATTGACCGCCCGCATGGTCTCGCCGTTGAACCCGGTGACGGTACCGACCCGCAAGTCAAGGTCGAAGTCGATGTTCCTGACCTTGTTCCGGGTGGCGCTCCGTGGAGTATCCTCGATGACCATCGACTTGAGAAAACCGCGGCCGTCGAAGACGTCGCCACGCATGGTCAGCTTCATCACACCGTCCGTGCCGCGCTCCACCTTCAGGCTGGAGTTGTCATTCTCCGAGGGCTGATAGGTTGGGAAATTCGCCCTTGTCAGTTCTCCGCTCTCGTCGAGTTCTACCGACCCCCTGATCGAGGTCCCCGCGCCGGTCACCACAATATCATTGAGAAGGATCGCCTGGGGCCTGCCCTCAATCCGGAATGTCGCCCGCGCCTGTTTGCCCGCCGGCTTCACCAGACCCGGCAGCACGTTCGCCAGCCTGAGTGGCGTCAGATTGCAGTCGACGGCAAGGCTCGGGCTCTGATCCTTCGCCGAGATCCGGCCGTTCAGGGTCACAGGCAGCGGTCCCGAAACCACTGGACTGAGATCAAAGCCGAAACGGCTGCGGGCGGCATCGTCGAGTGTGGTCTGCAGCGAGAATTCCGTGTCGCCGCTCGCCGGCTTGCGGTAGTCGAGCGTGAGCGGCAGTTCATTGATCTTTATATCGCCGCTGACCTGATAGCCGTCGTTGTTGGCGATGATCCGGAGCGTATTGGCCTCGAATTTCTGGTCCATCACCAGCTTTTCGGCCGAGAAGTTCTTCAGTTCGGCGCTGGCATCATAGGTCATGTCGGCCTTGCTGAGATGGCCCCGGATCGGCAACGCCAGGTTGACGCTGGCCGTGAAGCTTCCCTTTGCCGTGTTGGGATCCAGAATCGCGGTGGCAAAATCGCGCAGCCGATCGGATGAGAGAATTTCGGCTGCGGCCGGCACCTGCCCGGAGACGCGGAAGCTGGTGCGCGCCAGCACCGGCTTGGGTGCCATATCCGCCACCTTGAAGACGAAGTCCGAGATCGCGGCGTTGCGGCCCGCCTCGGTATCGGCAACCGCCTGGGCGACGGTGATCGTCGCGGTGCGACCTGTGACCCGCACCTTCATATCGGCGTTGCGGGCCAAGGGCAGACCGTCAACGGGATGGAGTTCGATCGCATTGGCGTCGATTTCGACCGACAGACCCTCGTCGGGAATCGGCGGGCCCTTGCGCGAGAGATTGTGCACCGGCGAATTGACGCCGATTTCAAGGCGCGTAAGCGCCCCCTGGCTTACCCGCTCCACCACCCATTCGCGAACCTCGGGAACGACCAGAACCGGCCAAAGCCGCTTGAGGCTTGTGACCGACATCGGTGTTGCCGCAACCCCGAGTGTGAGGCGGGGTTCTGCGCTGTAATCGATGCTGCCGGACCCGGCGATGCGGATCTCGCCGTTACTGATCCGGGTCTGGGTCAGAAGCAGGCGCTTCTGCGTGGTATCAAAGCGGAAGTCGAGCGCGATGTCCGTGAAAACCAGCGGCGGCGAATCATCAACACCGCCGATCACCATGGAGCCACCCTTGATATGGAGCTGCCAGTCCGCCACCTCCCCCTTCGGCGGAACGAGCTGCGCCATAAGCGTGATCCGGTTGCCGCCGGATACGATCCTGAAGGGTGCCGCCAGCAGCTGCCGCTCGGCATCCCATTCGACCACCACCTCGGCGCCATCGATCGCCATCGGATAATCCGGGGTGTCGGTATCGATGATATGACCCGAGCCGGCGCGGATCTTGCACCAGAACAGGATCGGCACGCCACCAGCCCCGAGTTCGGCGCGCAGTTCGCCGGTCAGCGGCACCTCGACCTCATAGGTCAGTTCCCTGATCCGCAGCGCCCGCAACAGACGGGAAGCCGGCACCTGGTCGAGCCGGATGTCGACCTCGCGGATACCATTCGTGGAGGGAGCGACATCAATCTGCAACAACCACGGCCTGTCGCCCTCCTGGGCCAGGCGGAAATCCACCCCGCCGCCCCGCACCCGGCGCAGCGTGAAGTTGACATTGCTGAACGAAGCTGTGTCACCGTGCTGGGCGTCGTCAACCAGAAGATTGCCGCCCCTGAGCCCAATTTCGGTCAGATTCCTGCCGAAGAGGCCACTGACGGCAAGCCTGTCGAGCCAGTCGATGACCGCAAGCAGTCCGCTCTGCGCAGCCTCGCCTGAACCCTCCCCCTGTGGCGGTTTCGCGCTCAGTCCGCCCGACGCCAGCGGCCTGGCGGCATTGGCGGTGGAGACCGTGACTTCGCCTCCGGGGGCGATGCGGACCGCCAGTTCGGCATCGACCAGCCTGATGCTCCGCGCCTCCACCTCTCCGACCGCCAGTGAGCGGAGCGACAAGCCAACCTCGACCTTGGGCGCGCTGGCGATCACCGCCTGATCTCTGTCACGCACCACCACGTCGTGAAGACGGAGCGCAATGCGCCGGTAATCCACCAGTTCGATCTGCGTGCCACCGACCTCGACGGTTTTGTCATGCCCGATATTGTCCCTGATCGCCTGCTCAAGACGGGGCGTCAGGAAGTCGACACTGATCGGAGTCACGGCAAGCGTGGCATAAAGCCCGGCCACAGCGCCGAGGACGACGCAGACAGCAATCAAAAACCTCCTCAGCCACCGTCCCTGGCGCTTGCGCTGCGGTTTGCGGTGGTGGCGACGCCCGGCAGCACCGGCGCCACGGCGCTGCCGGGTCGGTGGCGCCTTGCCGCCTCTGTTCCTGTTGTCGGTCATCGGGATCCGGGGCTGTTCATGCATCATTCATCAATGCCTGGTGGCGCATGTTCTCCGCTGGCCAGCCCTGTTCTCCTGATACCAGTTCCGGGACAGATTCCCTGTCGGAATCGGCGCGGTGACCATGAGCAGCGGCTCCGTTCCACCTGACCCTGCGAAAGCGACGAAAGGAAGGCATCTCTCCCCGGAGGTTGCGGACAACCTGATGCAGGTGCCTGAAATTCTCCCGGAACTGGCAGCGATTCGCATAATCGTCCTCCGAAGCCGCAGTTGCCCACCGGAATGTGCAATATTCCACAACCGCCACAGCCAACCCTCATCTGCACATCGCCATGCCACTCACTCAGCTGCCCACCATCCGGCTGGATGGCGCCCTTGCGCCTTATCGCAGCAGCCACTACCGGAGGTTAACAAAGCCTTAAATCGGATCCACCGGACCCATCTGCGAAAGACAGAAGCGCTCATCTCTCCAGCCCTCCAGCGGTACTGGCCGCAAACTGCCATGAACCTCGCGAAGCCGCCCCCAAACCGCCCTCCGCCCACGGCTCCCCTGGAAATCGGGCAAAGCCGAACGACTGGACGGCGCGGCCCGAGGTGAACGCGGTCCCGAATGAGCCTGCCACGCCTGCAGGCACCGAGTTCTCCGCGCCCCCGGATGTCGCCTTCCCTCACCGCTCTCCACCCTGCCCCTTTGGGCTACTCTTCGTCAGCCGCCAGAATGCGTCTTCACACAAGCGTGATCTGCCTTGAAAGGCACCGAAAGGCCGTCGCAGGATGTCCCGATTGAACGAACCCGCCTGCCGCGCGCCCCGCATGAAGTGCCCTGCCCTCGGGGAAAACCTGGCATCCCGGCAGTCCGGGCCTGAATTTCACGATCCTCCTGGAATCACAGATGTCAGCCAGGACGTCAGCCGCAGCCACGGGGCTGGATGAGGTCGAACATCGCCATGGCCAGCAGGCGGTCCCGGCAAGATCCATTTCACCGTCAACGAAGAGACGCTGGCGCTCCCTGATGAACCCAAGAAGACACCGGCGTCGACACCAACACCGCCGTTCCTGGCAGCGAGAACATCGGCGATTGTCACCGCTGGCCGCAAACAGCCAGCGAAATGACCCTGCAATCTCAGTCATTGGACGAGACGAAGTCAGAAAGGACATCGTCCTGAACGCCAGGATCCTGACCGGATCGTTATCGGAACAGTGCGGAGTTTGCAACTTTCGTGAAACCAGCGAAATCCACTATCCAGCTCGCACTCGATCGCATTTATTCCCAGTCCCTGCGGTCAGGGCTCCAACGACCGCTTGCGCTCTCCGGCAATGCGAGAGCCGTGAGTTGCCGCGCGGCAAGAATCGACGTAACTCCGTCAATATCTCATCGAACGGTGGCGGCGGCAGGGTCGGCGGGTTGCGGCGCAAGAACCCCGTCCACAGCGCCTGCCTGTCCGCCCGCTCAGCAAACTGCGGGGTCAGCGCTACCGGCATGCCCGTCGGCACCGCGGTCTCCCGTCGCTGCAGGGTGCCTGCGATGGCTTCAACCAAAGTGGAGAGGTCGAAAGGGAACGTGCGGGTTATGACCCAGATGTCGTGAAAATCCCTGGCTCTGCCATTCGCCTCGCCAAAGCGGAGCATTGCTTCGAATTTCCCTGCCAGGACCGTCTCGGGCGGGTGCATTAAAACATCGGCCGCAGGCAGATCGGGCAGGAGACTTGAGGAAGCTCTTGCGCTCGGCGCGGGATAGACGCGGTAGTCAAAGCCGATATCCACCTTTACAGGAATGATCACCCTCCCCAGATGGCCACGCAGAGTCAATCGGACGCCTTTGTATTTTTCTTCCTCCCGGACCGCCTCGACCTTGAGGGTCGAGGGTTCAAATAGGATAGCGTCGGCCGGCATCTCGACCCGGCAAATGCGCGTGAACAGTTCGGTGATGGTGCCCGGGTCGGCATCTCCGTGACCGAGAAGGTCGAGGTCACCCGTTGGCCGGAAGGCCTCTTCCGGCCAGGTCACGAAGAGCATGGCACCCTTGAGGATATATTCATCCCGCGCTTCGGTCTGGCTCAATCGGCAAGAGGTACCGCTCGATCGCGTAGCGCGAAAGGATTCGCTGATAGTCGTCGCCATGCGTTTTGGCATGATTGAGGAGCCGCTGGCGCGCGGATGGACTCGCTGGGGTTTTTTAGAGGCTTGCGTGTCATTGGAGCGCTTTCAGATAGGGACGGATACGCTCCGCCACGCGATCAATCTCCGCGTACTTCAGAATGTCGGACACTGTGGCTTTGCGCATCCGGAGCGCATCGCGCAGCGCCTCGATGGCGACATCTTCGCCGATATGGCGCCGATGCTTGAAGCCATCGGCGATGGTCTTCGCCACGCCGTAGACAGGAACGTCGACACCTTCGACCCGCACGTGCTCGACACCGGCCGTCAGGACCTCGCCAGTCGCTCGAACGATCTCAAGCGGCAGGCCACCCGCCTTCGGGGTTCTGGCCTTGTGCGGTATGGTCAGCCAGACGGCGTGAGGGAGCTGCGTCGTCAACCCATGGTGGCGGAGCGCGCTTGCAAGACTGACGACTCCATTGGGAACCACCCACGCAGCTTCGGCAAGATTGTGGGCGATGTCTTCCCCTGCACGTTCCGGATCCTGGTAGAGTCCCCTTCCGAGCCGAACCAGTTCCCCGCTGTCCGTCAGCCGCTTGAGATAGGTCAGCGGAATGCCGGCTGCCTTGAAGTCGCGGGCGCGGGCGATTCCTCGATCCTGGACGAGGCCGTGGGCACGCTCGCGATGATTTACAGGACGTTTCGCCATCATGTTATCTTTTGTCGGCAAATATTGTATATTGCCGACGATAAAGAACATTCGAAGACTCGCAACTGACGCCAGATATTTTCTCTGACATGCGGAATGCCGGCTGCCTTGAAGTCGCCCACGCGGGCGATTGCTCGATTCTCGACGAGGCTGAGGGCACGCTCGCGATGATTTATATGACGTTTCGCCACCATGTTATCTTTTGTCGGCAAATATTGTATATTGCCGACGATAAAGAACATTTGATGAATCGCAACTGACGTCATATATTTTCTCTGACATGAAGCCGTCCAGTTCAAATATCGAATTGTCCCCAAAGCACGTCCGCGCGGCGCGCGCGCTGTTGGCCTGGTCCCAGCAGGACCTCGCCAGGAACGCCTATCGGCTATTCAACCTCTGGGACCTGCTTCCAGGAACTGGCGAAGATGGCACAGTTGACTCCAATGCGCTGAAAGCCTGGATCACCGAGGCGCGTTCACTTGCCAAGACCGTGGGACGCGTTGATATCGCTGACAGGCGCATCGGAGCGATGCTTTCGGCATCTCCAAATGGCACTGACGGCATTTGGCCCGCAGAGGCGGTGCGGGAGGTGCTCGACAGCTCGTGCAGCCAGCCGATGTTCGAGGATTTCTGGGTCGGAAGGCGAAATCGGCGAGGGATCACCTGCCGGCGGCCCCGGGACGGCGGCACGTTGGAGCGCAACGAGGCCGTGGCTTCGCCACCGCCCTCGCTTCTGAATACCCTCTTACCGCCAGGGCTCTCCACCGTCTCGCCGACAGTTACGAGGAGGACGGGCGTCGCCACGACGAAGGCGCCGAGCGGCTCGATTGGGAACCTTAGCGAAATACAGCACACAACCGCGACCAAAGACCTGCCTGTTGTCTGTTGTCTGGAAACGCACCCCGCATCGGTTTCGAATGAACGTTTTGGCACGGAGCGCATCACCTTGCCGCGCCTGCTGCGTTTCCAAACCGGCCCGGATCCGTTGAGGGCACCAGCCCGGTACACGCATGGGAGGCCAGAGCCCTTCACAAGGCCTGTCATTTCCCGCATTTCGTTTCCTCCAGGCACTTCCAGATCTCCCTGACAATCATCATCGAAGTTCAGACCACGGTGCACGGTGGTCCCCGATAGTGGGCGTGCCCCACGGCGCCATTGCGGGGCTTTCCGCTTTCCCTTTCCCGCTGTCCTTAGCAATCGACCGGAAAGGGAAACGGGAAGTCGTTTGCCGCCATATTTACGCGGATTTGCTCACCAACACGTGGCAGGCAGCCCAACGCTCGATCCCAATCGTCAAATCAGGACAGACGAAGAACCGGCTCCAGTTACCGCGCGGGCGCTCTTCCTTCTGCACGGTTGTCATCATCCCAAGCCGATCATCGGCATTGAGGCGGTGGTCGGACCTCCGCCAGGGAAGGTCCAGCAATTCGTCATACACAGCGTGGAAAGCCACCCTTTCGAGGATCGACCGTCGTCGGCATGACGTCTTGCGAGGTTTTCGCACGACGTCGCTCCGCAGCGGGATGAGATATTGCAGCCGTTTGCAGATCGCGAAAAAACGCACTGCCGATGCGGCTTTGATCTGCTTCTCCAGTTCGTCATCAAACCCGCCACTACTGGGGCGAGGCGGCGGCCATTCTTCGGCGCCGCCAGAAGCCTCCTTGCGGAAGGCAATTGCCGTCATGGTTCCAGTGGGTGTGACCACGAATTGTATACAGTATACAATTCGTGGAATTGCGCCCCCTGGTTGAGAATGCGTCTGTCGGCAAGGGGCCATGGTTCTTGAGCCGCGTGCTGGATTCTGGGTGTGGACCCATTAATAGGGAACTGAAGCCGACCTCACGGACGCCAGAATGCATCGCCGCGATTGATGGCGAGATGTTCAAGGGCGAGGAACCGGTCTTTGGCGACCCCGTCTCGTGCCACCATACTGATTTTCTCAATCATTTCGGCGTCTTCCTGGGCTGGCCGGGATCACGATCGGGAAAGCGTCTTCGACATTCGCGCCACACGGCGCTTGAACCAGCTTTATGGAGCCAGTCGGATTTGACGTTGGAAATTCTGCAGCCAGGCGGGTTTTCGGAGTCGCGAAGCCCATTTTCGCTGCACTCGCTGGTTCCAGTGAGTGCGCCACTGATTGTATACAGTATACAATTCGATGTTTCTATGCGGATCGTATACAAAATACATTTGTCGACGCGCAGTATTTTCCATTGTGTCCGTTGTCGGCTCTTGATAACCTCCCAGCATATTTGGGCGGGGAGAGTTATTTATGGGCAATACCATCGACGCCAGTTACGGCCGCACCGCGCAAGTGTCAGCAGACTCGGACGATCAAGTGGTGATGACCGAGGCACAGAAAAGAAAAGCAAAAGAAAACTATCTCATTGAGAAACAGAAAGCCTTCCAGGCCCACGGGAAATACAAAGAGGAGAATCATGGCGGCAGTTTCTTCGGCAACCACTATTACAACGACGAGGATTACCTCCCCCCAGAACAGTATAGGATTTTCAAGAAGCTGCAGGAAGCCAACGATAGGGCGCGCGCCGGGGACGTCTCGGCTGGTGCGGTTGTGGTGCGATCGACAGCCGATACGGCAACGATGGGCCTGACTGAGCTGGCTTATGACGCCGGTACCTATGGGAGGGGAGACCAGTCCTGGGCGGAGAATGCCGGTGAAAACAGGGAGAACCGTGAGGCCGCAGAGCGGTTGCATCCGTGGGCTTCACGTGCCGGTACCGCAGTTGGTGTCTTGATCACGCCTATCCCACACGAACAATACGATCAAACCAGACGCATTCGCGGTTCATCAAGCACGCCGAAGAAGACCTGGCCAACCGGTTCAAGAGGGCCGTGGAAAAGGCCGGGCTAACGAAAGCCGACCTCGTCGGTAAGACACTGACTATTCGCATTTCCAACCCGGGGGGAGTGTGCAAGCAGTCATGTATGGCAGGGCTCGGCCCAAAATCAACAGCGCTTCCTGGTGTCCTTAAACAACTTAGCAATGAATACCCTGGATTGACGATTCAAGTTGCTGCCGATGGCGGAAACGCGTATGGAAGGTGGGCAATTGTGGAGATTTTAGATGGAGAGATTATCAGCAAATAGCTCAGAACCATATGCCACACAGCTTGCGGCGTGTTCTGTCCGTTCCCGTGTTGCGTTTCTTCTCGCGCTTGCTGAAAGGGCGAGCGCAGAAATTGAGGCTGAAGAGGGTGTGGCTGGGCGCATCCGGGTTGCACTAGATTTTGCCTGGCGATGGGAAGAGGTCGGCGACGTATCTGGCGATGCTCTATACGAGTCGGTAGATGGAAGTCCTTACAATTTGGACGATGATGATGGCATTAACGAGCATATGGTAACGGCAAACCAAAAGTTTATGGTGTTCACAATAATGAGCGCTTTGCTTTACACCTCTTGGCATGCATACATTGCCGTAGGTGATAGAGTCTTTCCCGAACCGGTTTGCGAAGTTGGTGAGGAAGACATTGACCAAGCCATTGATTATGCCCGCCAGATGCCGGTCGGCTTCAATCAAGTCGCCGTCGATCGCTTGGCGCAATACTGTATTGCTAACCACAAGGCGGCGGACGACAAGGACTTGGGTGAGCCGATCTCCCGCGAGACCATGATGCAAGTCGCCGACTGGACGAGCGCGTAACGACAAGCCTGCTTCCACTGCTGCGATCGCAGGATCGCGATGCCGCGCTGGCTACGCTGTTCCTCAATACCGACGCCACCGCCACCCGGAGTTCGCCCGGCGAAACGTCGCGGGGTGCTGTCGACACGCAGCCACCAGCGGAACTGAGGCTGGACTCCGAAAATTTCAAGGCGACGGCGGACCGGCTGCAATTGCTTGAGGGAGCCGATGCCAACCGGGCGATCGAACAGTTGCAGCGTAAGCATCCGATGAAGTTGCAAACGATGATACGCTCCGGCGGAGCAGAAGCCGGGCGAGGATCCCCAACAGGGGCGGGAACCAGGTCAAGAGCAACGCGAAGCGAGTAAGCGGCGCGAAGCAGGGCCCCGCAAAGACGTGCGCAAGCCCTGGCCTGTTGACGCGGAAATCGAGCGGAGGTTCGTTCCCGCTCCGAAACAGTCCCCCTGTTCACGAAATGAAGATCCAGAATGCCCACCCGGCAGAAGACGTTCTGGAATTTTCAAACTTCATTATCCCCCGCAGACGTCAACCAGCAGGCAGAAAATCTGGAAAACGGGGCGAAAACGGGACCATCAGACACCATCAGACCCATCCGTCTTGAAATTTTTCCGGGACGTGCTAGGTTTTCAGAGGTGGAGAAGCGGGTTCCAGCCCGCCTCCCTCGACCTCAGAACAAGAACCAGACTTGGACCCGCAGTCGCAGAGACCAGCCGCTGCGGGTCCGTTCCATTCTGAGGAAGACACACCGACCAGTCGGTGACCATCGGGTGAAAACGCAGTATCCCCGGCGACAAATCCACGCTCAAGCGTCGCCACCAATTTGCCAGATGCCAGGTCCCAAACGCGGATATCGCCGCCACTCTGAATCGAGATCCGGCTTCCATCCCTGGCAACCGCATATCCGGAATCCGTACTACCCGATGCGATCGCACGGCTCAGTCCGACATGCCCGGTCGCCGACTCCAGGATATCTATCTGAACTTCTTCACCGCTTCTGCCAACCACGAGCCGGTCACCTCGTGCGAGGTACAGTACCGACGCCTGCTCCAGCTTCCTGCGGGAAACCACCTTCGTCAAATTGCGCCGGATGTCGAATTCGTTGACATCTGCCGTCCCTCTCGGAAAATGCTATTGTATTGCCATCCGTGCGAGACCGCAACGGACACAATTCCCCGCGGCCAGCTCAACAGGTGTTTGTATGGCTGCCCCCCGAGTTCAACCTTCCACAAATCTGATCCGGATTTTCCGCCCTTGGCGATGACAACGCTTCCTTCCAGCGATATCGCTGCGGCATCCGCCAGGGCTCCCTCCAGGCGGAGCGATGTCAGGGTCGCCCCCGAGGCCAGATCGATCAATCAACCGCACATCACGGCCAAGCCGGGCAAGCGCCACTCGTCCCGCAACACCTGCGTCTGCAACACATCCCCTTCGTGTGCATCCTCAAGCCCCCGCCCCGTACGCCTATCCCACATCCCACCATGTCCCGCTGGGAAGGAGCTTGCCGTCCACAAAGCCAACATACCGGAACAACTCAGTAACGATGTCATCCTGAGAATGATCCGATGTTGTCCCCCACGCCTTGCCGTTCATCACCTCCCTGAACTGCATGCGCGTGGCGCTCGGCACCCGACTGCGTTTGGAACCGACAAGAGGCAGCCGTCGAGCGGCACATACTGGCGCGCCGCCTCTCTTGAAATCGCTCTCCTCCACCCTTTATGGCAGGCGAAACGCCCCTTTCCTCAGGCGACTCGCTGCCGGCGCGCAACCAACACTTGTCGATCCTGCTCACCGTGGTCTTGGGCAGCACCGGGACGAAGGAGATGCGTCACGGAATCTTGCAGGGCGCCAGATGCTCCCGGCAATAATACTAGCTTCCGTCGCGCAGCCGCCGCTTGTCGATCTTGCCCACCGTGGTCTTGGGCAGCACCGGGACAAAGGAGATGCGGCGCGGAATCTTGTAGGGCGCCAGATGCTCCCGGCAATAATGCTTTATGGCGTCAGGGTCTTCGTTGCTTCCCGGGCGCAGAACGATGAAGGCCCGGAGCGACTCGCCCTGGTACTCGTCGGGCACCCCCACCACCGCGGCCTCGGCGACCTCAGGATGCTGGTACAGGACCTCCTCGACCGCGCGCGGATAGACGTTGAATCCGGAGACGATCACCATGTCCTTCTTGCGATCGGAGACAAAGAGATAGCCGTCGCTGTCAATATGCCCGACATCGGAGGTGTAGAGCCAGCCCTCGCGCAGGGTGGCAGCGGTTTCGGCTGGCCGGCGCCGGTAGCCGGCCATGATCTGGGGCCCGCGCAGCCGGATCTCCCCGGTCGCGCCCGGTGCCAGCACAGTGACGCCATCGATGGCATCAACGATCTCGATATCGGCATCGGCCGTGGCGATGCCGACAGAGGCCGGTTTCTGCACGCCATCAAGCGGATTGAAGGACACTGCACCATGGGTTTCGGTCTGCCCGAAGCCCTCCAGCACCGGTGCTCCCGTCGCCGCATACCAGCGCCGCAGCGTGTCCTCAGGCAGCGCCGAGCCGCCGGAGAGCGTATAGCGCAGCTGAGAAAAGTCCCGACCGGCAATGCTGAAATGGCCGAGCATGCCGACGAACATGGTCGGCCCGCCGGCCAGGATGGTGATCCGTTCCTGCTCCAGCATATCGAGCGTCGCTTCGGCGCTGTAGCGCGGCAGGATCACCATGGTGCCGCCGCAGTTCAACATGTTATACATCGCCACCTGGAGCGAATAGACGTGGCTGAGCGGCCCGACACAGAGCAGCCGCTCGATGCCCTTGCGGGTCGGAACCAGGGTGTTGAACTGGACAATCCCGCTGACACCGGAATGGTGGGTGAGGTTGACCCCTTTCGGAATCCCCGTAGTGCCGCCGGTATAGAGCAGCAGCGAATAGGCCTCCTTCGCCGGGATCATGTCGGCCGTGATCGTGCCCGACAGCCTGCGCCAGCGCAACAGGCCCTCTCCGTCACCGAGGCGGACGACAATGCGGTGGGGGATTTTGTAACGCTGCGCCAACGGCTCGATCAGCGCTGCCACCGCCTCATCATAGATGATGGCGGCAGCCTCGATATCTTCCAGGAGCGGCCCGATCTCATCGGCGGTGAGGAGCGGATTGATCGGCGCCACCTGGGCACCGGCCGCCCATCCCCCCATCAGAGCGATGCAGTATTCGATCGAGTTGCCGAACACAATGGCCACCCGCCCGCCCCTGGCACCCATGGTACTGAGTTGCGCAGCAAAACCCGCCACGCAGTTTGCGTATTCCCCGTAAGTCAGGCGAACCGAACCACAGACCAGCGCTTCATGAGAAGGCGACGTCGCCGCCGCCCGCGCCAGCATCTGCACCACGCTGGAGAAATCCGCCGGGTCGGAATTTGAGGAGATGTCAGGCATAGTCGACCAGTCCTTCGGCATCAATGCCATCGACACATGCCGCCCCGGGCAGCGCCTGGCGTTCCAGTGCGATGGTTTCGGGCATCAGATAGCTGGCATAGAACGCCGCCAGTTCGCGCTTGCGGTGATGGAGGGGCGACGCGCCGGTGGCAACCGCGGCCATGCGCAGCCACATCCAGCCGCTCGCCACCCGGCCGGCGAGCGCCAGGAAGGCTGCAGCGCCTGCCTCGGCCCCCCGGCGTTTCTCTGCATCAAGCGCACGATAGGCCGATGCGACGCGCTCGATACGTTCGACCGCCTCGCTCAGCGCCGTGCGGATCGCTCTCACATCGTCGCGGCCGGCGGTCCTGTCGATATCGGCGCGGATACGGGCGATGAACTCACCGTAGCGGCGGCCCTCGTCATTGATGAGCTTGCGGATCACCAGGTCGAAGGCCTGGATGCCGTTGGTGCCCTCATAGATCGACGACACGCGCAGGTCACGCACATATTGCTCGACGCCGGCATCCGCGACATAGCCGTGGCCGCCGAGACATTGCACGGCAAGATTGGCCACCTCAAATCCGGTGGCGGTGAAAAAGGCCTTGCAGATCGGCAACAGCCACTGCGCCTGTTCGCGCGCGGTGGCCCGGTCCTCAGCACTTTCGCCGGTCACGGCCAGATCCAGCTGGAGAGCGGTTTCGAACATCATCGCCCGCATCGCCTCAAGGCGGGCGCGCATGGTGTAGAGCATCCGCCGCACGTCAGCGTGGGTGGTCAGCGGCACCGCGGGCGAGGTCGGGTTGCCCCCCTGCATACGTTCGGCGACATAGGCCAGCGCCCTGGCCGTGGCCGCGCCACCGACACCGACGCCCTGGATCCCGGTTTCGAGCCGCATCACATTGACCATGTCGAACATGGTCTTGAGGCCCTCACATTCGCCGCCGATCATGAAGCCCTGGGCGCCGTCGAGATTGAGCACGCAGGTCGGCGAGGCCTTGAGCCCCATCTTGTGCTCGACATTGCCGACGGTGGCGGGGTTGCGCCCGCCCGGGTTCCAGTCGGCCCCCAGCGTGAATTTCGGTACGATGAACAGGCTCAGTCCGCGGGTCCCTGCAGGGGCTCCAGGCGTGCGTGCCAGCACCATGTGAATGATCTGCGGCGCCAGGTCATGATCGCCGTAGGTGATGAAGATCTTGGTGCCGGTCAGGGCATAGCTGCCATCCCCTCGCGCAACCGCACGGGTGGTGATGCGACCGACGTCGGAGCCGGCCTGGGCCTCCGAGATGCAGATCGTCGCCGTCCATTCGCCCGACACCAGGTGCGGCACCACGACGTCACGCAAAGCGGCATCGGCATGTCCGATCAGGAGGCGCGACGCCGCCCTTCCCATCAACGGCAACATGCTGAAAGCCTGGCAGGAACCGGTGACCATTTCGGCCACGCCGGCCTGGACCACCAGCGGCAGGCCCTGCCCCCCGAATTCGGGGGGCAGGTCGAGTCCGACCCAGCCATCGTCGCAATAGCGCCGATAGGCGGTCCTGAAGCCGGGTGGGGTTTTGACCTCACCCTCGATGAAGCGCGAGGTGACATTATCGCCCTCGACATTGAGCGGCCCCAGCACCTCGGCGGTGAAACGGCCCGCCTGCTCCAGCACGGTCAGGGCCACCTCGCTGTCGATCTCTTCATAGGGCCCCCGGCCGAGCACACCGCCAAGGTCGAAAACCTGCTCCAGCAGGAAGCGCATATCCTCCACGGGAGGCGTGTAATGTCCCTCGCTCACGGCTCTCTCCTCACTTAGCGGTGGACGAACGTGGCCGGGCTGCGGACGCCATTCTGGATGAAATGGGTCAGACCGATTTTGGTGTCCTCGGTCTCGATACAGCGTCCCGACAACCGCGCCTCAAGTTCGAGACCATCAGCAAGGTTGAGCTTCGCCCCCCCCAGAATGGCCTCGACCAGGATCCCGTCGATGCAGCGGCTGAGCTGTCCGATATCGACCACTGGCAGTTGCGCTGGCGCCGCAATCGGCCCCTGCGGCAGCTTGCGGCCGAGCTTCGGATCGGCGGCCAGGCGTCCGGCGAGCGCAATCGCCGCTTCAAGCGGATCGGCGGCCACTTCATCGACCATGCCGAGCGCCAGCGCCTCATCGGAGGACACCGGAGCCGCTGTGCGCAGCAGCTTCGCCGCCGGCTCGACGCCGATCAGCCGCGGCAGACGCTGGGTGCCGCCACCACCCGGGATGATGCCCAGCGTCGGCTCCGGCAGGCGGGCCAGCAGTCTGAGACCAGCACGTGCCACCCGTGCTGTGCAGGCCAGCGCCACTTCCAGTCCACCACCGAAGGCCAGACCGTTGAAGGCGCAGACCACCGGCTTCTTCATCTCCTCGATCTGCACCGTCATGGCCTGGAACGAACGCGACACCCGATAGCCGTCTTCGGCGGTACGGCAGGCCGCCAGCATATTGATGTCGGCACCCGACACGAACGCCCTTGTGCCATGTCCGGTGAGGACCACCGCGGCCACCGACGGATCGGCCTCAGCTTCCCGCAACCGCTGCGACAGCGAGGCGATGACACCGCTGTCGAAGGCATTGAGCGCGCGCAGGCGCCGGATCTTGAGCACCACGACATTGCCGATCTGGCTGCGCACCACGTTCGACAGCTGCCAGCCGCCCGCCGCGCGGGCCTGTTCGAGGCTCTTGGGCATGCGGAAGCCGGCGTGCGCCGCACAGAACTTCTCCACCAGCGCATGGGCCTGATCGAGCCCCATCTCATTCATCAACGCGAAGGGCGGCTTCATGTCGAGCGCCGTGCCGACCGCCATTTCGAGATCGTTGATATCGACAATGCCCAGATCGAGGATGAACGACACCAGTCCGAAATAGCATCCCAGATATTCGTCGCGGATCCGGCGTTCCTGATCCGCCGTCACCGTCACCACCTCGCCGCGCTCGGCGATATCCCAGCGCGCCTCGCCCCGCCGGACCTTTTCCTTCAGGGACGGCGTTGACTGGAACCAGGGCATCAGACGCGTATGCATCTCGTCGAGGCCGTGGTCGGTGATGACATTGCCGTTGGCGATACTGATGGCGGTAAAGTGCCCGACACCCATGCCCAGCGTCTTCATCGCGACCGCATCGATCTCCTTCTCATTGCCAAGTCCGGCCTCCCGACACTGGATCGCGCACTGCACCAGGCCTTCGAAAATCGGATCAACGGCGAAGCCGTAGGAACTCCGCACCAGGATCGGGGCCTTGCCAGTAGCCTCGTAGAATCCCATCAGGACGGAGACCAGCCCGGGATCGGTCTCGGCACCCGGCACCAGCTCGACGATCGGGTTCCTCTCGGCCGGAAAGAAATAATGCGCCACCAGGCACCGCGAGCGCCTGGCGAGATTGCGGAAGATGTCCTCGGGCTGCATATGCGACGAATTCGACATCAGGATGCAGTCATCGTCAACGATGCTCTCGACCTGGGCAAAGATGCGATGCTTGACCGGCTCGTCCTCGGTCGCCGCCTCCAGCAGCAGATTGGCGCCTTTGATGCGGTTGTAGTCGGTGGTGTAGACCACCGACCCCTTGATCACGCCCGCCGCTTCGGCCTTGATCGCCCCTTTCGACACCGAGCGATCAACCTTGCGTTCGAATTTTTCCCGGGCGCGATCGAGCGCGTCTTCGGCAATGTCCACGAGTACAGTCTCAACCCCTTTCGGCGCGAGATTCGTGGCGAAATGAAGCGCGATATCGGGGCCGATGCTCCCGGCACCAATGATCGCCAGCTTCTTGAGGGTCAGAGATTTGTACTCGAAGGCCATTGTTTCATTTCTCTCAGTTGGGTAATGGATCAGCCCGCCGACACGTGCTGAGCGGGAGCAGCGTAGGTGAATGTGCCTTTGTCGAGGAGCAGCGCGGCGTTGTTCCCCTCAAGAATGGCGTCGAAAATCTTGCGGGGCTGAACGCAGTCCCCGATGGATGTCGCCGCAACACCGAGCCGTTCGAGTTCCTCGGCAAAGCCCGGCTGACCGCGGAACCCGGACGATATCACCACGCTGTCCGCCGGCAGCCGGGTCTGACGACCGGCACTGTCTGCAAACAGCGCACCCTCGTCATCGACAGAGATGACGTGCAGTCCGGTTTTCACAGCAACCTTGCGGCTCTCCAGCAACTCCATCAGGGCGGCACGGTTCGACGCCTCAACCCCGATTGAGGAACCTCCGCTTTCGCCCATGAAGTCCTCGCGCCGGGTGACGATGGTGACGTTGCAGCCGTGTTCGGCCAGATGCAGTCCGGTTTCGCAGCCAACCAGTCCGCCGCCGATCATCACCACGCGCCCCGACGCCCTGGCGTCACCGCGCAACACCGCGCAGCCATCGACAACATTGGGCCGATCGGAGCCCGGGAAGGTCCGCGGCACCGGAGCGCCGCCGATCGCCACCACGACATGATCAAAGCCGCCCTGGGCCAGATCCGCAGGCGTCGCCTCACGCTGGACCACGTCGACACCGAGCTTCCGGATCCGTGTGCTCTGATAATTCACCAGGAGGCGCAGATCGCCCTTGAAGGACGGCTTGCCGCCCTCGATCAGCATGCCACCGAGTTCCCGACGTTCGAACAGGGTGACTTTGGCACCGCGCAACGCCAGCATTTCCGCAGCCTTCATACCTCCCGGTCCGCCACCCACGACAGCAACCGAAAAGCCGGGAGTCACCGGTCTGATTTCCGTCATGCCCTCATTGGAGAGGTTGGGATTGACCGTGCACATCACTGCCTGGTAGCGCATGAAGGAGCGTTCCAGACAACCGTCATTGCAGCGGATGCAGGGTACGATGTCTTCCGGCGTCCCTGCTTCGGCCTTGGCCGGAAACAGCGGATCGGCGAACATCACCCGGCCCAGACCGACAAAGTCGCCGGAGCCCTCGGCAATCACAGTTTCCGCAAGCTCCGGAGTGTTGAGCGATCCGGATGCGATCACCGGAATAGCAACCGCGCGCTTGATCGCGTCCGCCGCCCAGGCATTATGCGCCTGCTCGACATAAAGCGGACTGACCTGGTGGTGCATCTGGTGATGATTGCCACCCGAGACATGAATGACATCGATCCCTGCCCGTTCCAGGGCCTTGGCGGTCTCAATCGATTCCTCGATGGTCACGCCATCCGGTTCATACTCCGAGCCGGAGAGACGAACCCCCAGCGGAAAGCCGCGACCGAGCTTCTTGCGCGTGTCCGCGACAATCTGCATCAGAAAGCGCATGCGGTTTTCCAGAGACCCGCCATACCAGTCCGAGCGCCGATTGGTACGCGGCGACAGGAAGTTGGTGATCAGATAGCCATGCGCAGCGTGAATCTCGACAAAATCAAAACCCGCCATCTGCGCCCGCCGTGCGGCATCCCCAAAGGCGGAAATAATTCCCTGGATCTCCTCGAAGGTCAGCTCCTCGGGGACGCCGGCTCCCATCTCATGCAGTTCCTCCCAGGGAATACGCGACGGAGCCTTGATCGGCGGCGTGCCGAGAAACTTCTGCCGACCGGCATGCTCCAGCTGAATCCCGGCCTTGACCCCGTGCGCCTTGATGGTGCGCGCCAGCCACGACAGCCCGGGAATATGTTCGTTATCTGCACAGCCTAACTGACACTGCGCCGACTTGCTGGCATCCTTGTCAACATAGGTATATTCAACAATCAGCAGGCCCGGCCGGCCCTTCGCCAGCTCGGTGTAATGGCGGATGGTGCGGTCTGTGACCCGGCCATCCATCCCACCCATCCCGGTGCAGCACGGAGATCGCACGATGCGGTTGCGAAGATCCATCCCGCCGATGCGCCCCGGCTTGAAAAGATTTGGATAGCGATGTCCCTTCGGCTGTTCCATACGCGTTTTCCTTCCACTCACTTTTTTGATTTAATTTGATTTGACCTGGCCGGCTTTGACCTCGCCAGTTTCGACATGCCTCCGCTCAGATATCCAGACGGCCTCCCTTTCTCTCAAGATGCGCTCTTTCGCCTGAGACGCACTGTACCTCAAGTGATCTTCCGATCGATGGTCTCCCTTGTCGATGCTCTCCCTTGCCGGCGCATCCGAAACGGGCACGTTTGCCGGAAACCTCCAACAGAAACGTTCCTGTCTCAGGCAGCACCGCAGTCCTGGCGCGCCGCCTGCCACCCAGTCACCGCAGTTTGAGTTCGCCTGAAACAGGCCTGCAGGAAACAGAACCGGAAGGAAACAGACCTTGTCCGGGGCCAACGAGCCTCAGCGGATCCGTCTCAGGCCCTCCCTTCCCGCGCCCCCCCGCGCCAGATGCGTCTTGCCGCATTGGCGCGGGGGAGAGCCGGGCGCTCCTGCCTCAGCCTGCGATGTCGGCGCCATAGACCGCGCGCGCCTGCTCGGGCGTCACCAGACCATCGGCGACATCGGCCGCGATACGGGCGCGGTCCCGCGCGCGTGGATCACCATAGCCGCCGCCTCCGGTCTCGTGGATCGACACTTCGTCACCCGAATCGAGGAAGAAGAAGGTGCCGGTATCGATGGTCTGATCCACCCCCTTGTGGCGAGCCACGACAGTGGACACTGGAGCCGAGAGGCCGCCCACCAGCCCATAGGGCCGTGTCGCCTCCCTGGCGCCGCCACCGAAATTCACCGCCGCGATGCCGTCCGCCTCAACGCGCCAGCGATAGATCGTTCCCATACCACCGCGCCATTGGCCGGCACCGGCGCTGTCGGGCCAGTATTCGTATTGCAGCACCAGATAGGGATTGGCGAGCTCGTGCAGTTCGGGATCCGGGGCGCGCAGTCCGCCCGCAGTGATGACGGTGCCCATGTGATCCCAGCCGTCGAGCCCCTTGGTAGCCCCGGCACCCGCCTTCGCCATGAAGTGGATGTCGCCGAAGGGCCGCTTGGTCGCCGGGTTCACACCCATCGACGACGGCGCCAGCCAGCGCCCCCATCCGGCATAGACCCGCTCCGGCACCGCCTGCGCCAATGCCAGCCACACCGCTTCCACGATGGCCTCCGCTGTCGGCACCGTGCAGGCCGTGACCGGCGCGGGCTCAAGCGCGTTGACGATGCTTCCAGCCGGTGCGGTGACGCTCAGCGAGCGCAGCGCACCCTCATTGTAGCGCACTCCCGAACACACGGTCATGAACAGCGCCTGGTAGGACGCCGAGATCGTGTTGGTGAGCGTCGAGTTGACAAAACCGATCGCCTGGGCGTCGCTCTCCGACCAGTCGAAGCTGATCGAGTCATCATGCACCGTCAATTCAAGGCGCACCCCGATCATCCTGTCCTTGTCGATACCGTCGTGATCGAGAAAACGCTCGGAGCGGTATTTGCCGTTGGGGATGGTGCGCAACGCCGCGCGCATCTGACGATCGGCCGCATCGAGAATCTGATTGGCGGCATCGTCAAGCGTGGGCTGCCCGTATTTGCGGATCAGGGCATGGATGCCGCGCTCGCCCACCGTGCAGGCCCCGATCTGGCATTCCAGATCGGCTTCCACCAGCCAGGACATGCGGACATTGATCAGAATCATGTCCCACAACGCCTTGTTGCGCTTTCCCGCCACCATCAGCTTTGCCGGCGGAATGCGCACGCACTCCTCCCAGACGCTGCGCGCTGCGGGGTTGTAGCCGACCACGCCACCGCCGCCGACGTCGGCATGGTGACCTTTCGAGACCACCCAGTAGCGCAGCTCGCCATCAAAAAAGACCGGCTTCGCCACTGTGATATCGGGCGGATGGTTGTTGCCCCGGTAGGGATCATTGAGGATGAAGACGTCGCCTTCCGCGACATCGCCGACGAATTCATCCGCGATGCTGCGCAGGGCAGAAGACAACGCCCCCATCAGCACCGGAATATAGGCGATCTGCGCCAGCAGGCGCATGCGGTGATCGAAAATGCCGGTGACGAAGTCACGGGCCTCGGAAAAGATCGGCGAACGCGAGGTCCTGAGCATGGTCTGCCCGATTTCCTCACTGATGGCATTCAGACGGTTCCCGATCACCGATACCAGGATCGGATCCGTCTCATGCACGGTGCCTGTGGTGTGGGCTTTCATTGGTGCGTCTCCCCGCTCAGTTTCTGTATCAGGTCATGGACGTTGGCGCCCTTGCGGTACATCAGATAGTTGTTGCCGGCATCGCATGTCAGCTCAAAGTCGCCGGGCACAAGGATGGTGGTGGTGGGCTGGACCACGATCGCCGGGCCCGCCACCACATTGCCGTTGAACAGCTCCAAACCGTCATAGACCGGGGTGGTGACATAGGCGCCGTCGAACCACGCCGTGCGCCAGCCGGTGCGTGCCCTTGAAGGATCGTGCCCGCGATGCGGGTAGGTTTCGACATTGGGCTTGTCGGTGATGCCGCGGACGCTGACCCTGAGATTGATCATCTCGATCGGCGTCGCCGGCGTGCTGTAGCCGTACATCTCGTCGTGCCGGTGATGGAATTCTTCCGCCAGCACTTCGAGCGCATGATGCGAGAAGTCGCCGCCCACAAACGCCGAAACCTCGACCTCGTTGAACTGCCCGACGTAACGCACGTCCACGGAATATTCGACCACAGAGCGCTCCGGCGGCACATTTTCCGCCTTGAGCGTCTGCATCGCCCGATCCACGATGTCGTGATAGATCTTCGTCACGGTCTCAAGGTCGACTTCCGAGAACTCGCGGGGATAGGTATGCACATAGTCGTGTTTGAGATCCGAGATCAGCATGCCCGCGGCACAGAACACCGACGATTCACGAGGAATCTGGATCAGGGGAATGTCGAGGTCGCGGGCAATCGGACCGGCGTGAACCGGACCGGCACCGCCGGCCACTACCAGCACAAACTCACGGGGATCGTAACCGCGCTGCACCGACACCACCGAGATCGCCGCCGCCATGTCGGAGTTGACGACCTGATAGATGCCGTAGGCCGCCTCGATCGGATCCACTCCGAGCGGCCTGGCCACATGCTCCTCAATGGCACGGCGCGCCGCGTCACCGTCAAGACTGAGTTCGCTGCCGGCGAAATCAAGATAGCCCAGAACGTAGTTGGCGTCGGTCACCGTCGGCAGCGTGCCACCGCGTCCATAGCACGCCGGTCCCGGCATGGCACCGGCGCTCTTCGGGCCGACATTGAGCAGGCCGCCACCGTCGACTGCGGCAATCGAGCCGCCGCCCGAGCCCACGGTGTGGATGTCGAGGCTCGGCGAGGCGATCCGGTTGCCACGGATATTGGCTTCCGTGGTCATTGAGGGAACGCCATTGTGCACCAGCGCCACGTCGAAGGAGGTCCCCCCCATATCGACCGTGATGAAATTACGGAAGTGATGAATGGCTCCATAATGGAGACCCGCCTGCGGCGCTCCGGCGGGCCCTGACAGCAGCGTGTTGGACGCAAACTGCTGCGCCACCTCGGGCGACATCACCCCGCCATTCGACTGCATGATGAGCAGGGTTCCGTTGAAACCCAGCTCATGCAGGCGCTGGAGGAGGCGCGACAGATAATGCGTCAGAACCGGCCCGACATAGGAGTTCAGTGCGGTGGTGCTGTGACGCTCGTAGGCGCGGATCTGGGGGAGGATTTCCGAGGACACCGAGACATAGATTCCCGGCAGTTCCTCCGCCAGAATCTCCTTGGTCCGCCGTTCGTGACTGGAATTGCGGAAGGACCAGAGGTAGGACACCGCCACCGCCTCGACACCCTGTTCGCGGAACTGTGCTGCAGCCGCCCGCACATCCTCCTCATGCAGCGGAACCAGGACCTCTCCGTTCGAGGTGACACGCTCCCGCACCACCGCGATGTTACGACGCAACACCAGCGGCGGGGGCGGCGCATAGATGTCGAAATGACGATCCTTGAGGCCGCGCCGCATATTCAGGACATCGCGGAACCCGTGCGTGGTGATAAAGCCGGTCCGGGCTCCGTCACCGGTAAGCACCGCATTGGTCGTGATGGTGGTGCCATGCACGATGGTCTCGACCTGCTTGAGCCAGTCCTCAAGTGACATCCCGGCTTCTTTTGCCGCCTTGCCGAGCCCGTTGAAAAACCCGATTGTCGGATCCTTGGGCGTGGTCGACGTCTTGTATATTCGGGCTGCGCCGTGCTGATCCTTGATCAGAAAGTCGGTAAACGTGCCGCCGACATCGACACCTACTCTCATCATATCAGTCTTCCTCCTGAGAACTATTTAATCTTGGTTGAATAAGTCACAAGTCGGGTTACGTTCGCCCACACCTGTGTGCGGGAGAGAATGCGCAGGAGGGCCAGGGGTACCCGGGTTCAAAGCGATAGAGGCGAAATTACCGCGATCCGGTGACCCTGATCACGGCCGCCATGGCGGTGTCGCCGGCAGCACAGCCTGTGAAAAGACCGATTCCGCCACCCCGCAACACCAGTTCCTCGATCATTTCGATGATGCTGCGCATTCCGGTCGGAGCATTGGGATGTCCCCAGATCAGCGAGCAGCCATAATTGTTCATCGCCATGACGTCAAAGCCGGTCTCGCGGGCAAACACGATGTCGTTGACCGCAAACGGATTATGCGAGTTCACCACAGCAATGTCCCTGATGTCGACGCCCGCATTGGCAAGCGCCCGGCGGGCTGCCGGAACCGGGGCTTCGGGCATGAAAGCAAGCGGCGCGCGGGCAAGACCGAAGCCTTCCAGCGTGATGCGGATGGCAGGGTCGCGGCTCAGCTCCCGGGCCCGCTCAGGCGAAGCCAGGACGATCGAGACGTTGCCGTCGGCGGGATGGGTCTGTCCGCCATAGGTCACGCTGCCGCCGGCCACCACCGGTTTGAGCCGCGCCAGACCTTCAGCCGTCGACTTCATCACCCCCTCATCGCCGTCGAGCACGCCGACGGTCTTGCGGAAATCCGGGCTCGGGATTTCCATGCCAAGGGTCATATAGCCCCTCTGGAACGCCCTGTCGCTGGCCAGCGCCGCCGCATATTGTTCACCGCGCCGCAGCACGATGTCATGCTGTTCCTGGGTGCTGACGCCGTATTTCTTCGCCACGTTCTCGGCCGTCGTCACCATGGCGTGTCCACCCAGCGGGTCGCACTGCATATTGTCCCACACCGGATCCTCACAGACCACCGTACCGCCGGGGCCCGGAGGCGACTGGTAGACAACATGGGGACCATTCGACGTGCGGTCACAGGTGGTAATCAGTGCCATCTGCGACATGCCGCTGCGGATCTCCTGGGCACCGGTCAGGACCGCGCGCACACCGGTGGCGCAGGCCTGCGACAGGGTCGGGCCACCGGCATTTTCCGCTCCCACCAGGCCGGCATACCACGGCGCGCCATAGAAACAGTGCTTCTGCGGCGTGGTAAAACCGAGTACCGCGAGGTCAAACTGTCTGGGATCGATCTTCAGCTCCGCCAGACGCTGGCGCGAAACATGGGCCGCGAGCCGGATGCTGTGGAGATCGCGCAGCGAGCCCTGCCATTTGGCAAAAGGCGTGCTCCAATAACAGCGATATGGAATTTCGGCAGCATAGGTCATCGCTCGCTCCCCGGTTTGAATGCGGCGCGATGGCGGCCGCAGAGGTCAGCTGTCTGAACGTCAGTTGATCATGATTAATTGAACCCAGCTATGCGATATCGTCATGGGGAGGTCAAGCAGATTTTTTACAGTATCGTAAAATTGCGCTTCGGGATGTCTCCCGCAATGTAGTTCCATCTCAAAACACTTCGCTTGCCGCAGCTGCACAAAACAGCTTCTTCAAGCCGCGCCAATTCGCTATCGCGCCGCAACATGATGCTGCACGGCACAATCCCGCTCCCCTCCGCTGCCGTGCTGTCCACTCCCGCACGCCGGCCTGAGTGGAGAAAGTCTGACCGCGTCGGGCACTCTGATCGGATTTCAGATTACCTGTTTCACATCTCAGGGGGCGGAAACAAATTCGCTCCATTCCCGCACTGCAATAAGGGGCACAACAGCAGGCGCCGGCACGCCGGCGATAGCGGTGGCGATGGAACGCCTGGATGCGCCCTCGCGCCTGGCGCCGACCGCCATCTGTTTTTCAGCCTCCGTGCCGTCCTTCGCTGTCGCTGGCACGAAGCCGGAGGGCATCGACCGCATCGCACCACCTCACCTGATCGCGCAAACCGACCGGGCGATCGTTCCTGATGGCGTCAAGACATCGCACAGCCCGGGGCGCGATTGGCGAAACAGCGATGAGCTTTGCGGAGCGGTGCATTTTCGTTTTTCGTCGGCGACCTTCTCCGGCTCGATCCCGGACAAGAGCGTGCGAAGAACCTTCCCGGCTTCGACACCCAGGACGCCGGTTCGGCTCCGGTTCTGTGCAAAAGAACAGCGCAGCTGCCGCGACATATCCGCAAACATGATGCCGATCAGCGAGACAGCTCTGCTGGTCGGCGACCTGTGGGTGAAACGGATCTTCCCGTCGACGACGTCTCCCGTCCCGCAAACGTGGCTGCTTCGGCAAAAACACAGCTCGCCTGACGCCGCGCCGCAAGAGCCTCGCCAGCGGCGGCAACACCGCCGTCCAGGGTGCCACCATCGTCAAATCTCCCGGTTCTCTCCCGCCACAAGGGCGCGCCGCACCGTACCTCCCCCCGGAATCGAAACGGGGTCCCGGGTCGTCTGCGGTTCGCTTCCGCAGACCGGAACCATGCGACCATCGATTTGACCAATAATGGCTTTCCTGTTTTTCAGGCGAAGTCGCAAGGAGCAGCCTTGAGCGCCTGCCAATTTCTTCGCCGATCGCTCCTCAAGCGGCGCTGGAGCACAGCTTTCCGACACATCCATGCCGTGATGCTCCTTCGACCTGGCGCCGGTGCCGCAAGGCTTCGTCCGCAAGCGAGATCTGTTGCGACGCCCATCACCGGCAGCAACCACATCCGACCGCGCACATGCACGCGGCCAAAATGACCGGCATGGTCCCGGAGCGTTCCAATAAGGCTGCTCGATCAGCGTGATTTCCCCGCGTGTTGTGCGCCAGTAAAGCTGTTTTCCTCTTCCCGGATTTCTGCGGGCAGGAAATTCCCGCCAAAGTTGACTCATGGCACAGCAAAGCTACCTCAGATTGTGTCAGGCGGAAACTCTGTGGCCGGACACCGAGGGGCCGGGCATGTCGAAAGGCCGTCCCCGCAGTCAATCGAGGCCCCACATGACAGGCGCAGGAGCGCGCGCGGGGAGTTGCTGTTGACCCACGCAGGCCGGCACCAGAAGCCCCGGTTAGCCGCTCAAATCCGCAGAGAGCCGGCCTTTTTGCTGCTTTCGCAGACCAGCACGCTCAAGCCTGCGCTCTCGGGTCCGCCCTCTTGCGCCTGCCTTGCGCGCCGCATCCCTCACCCACAGCGCTGCCGTACCGGCACCGCCGTAACGCGACATCTTCCGGACGAATGATCCCCAACAGTGACGAAACATGCACTTCCAGCGCAGGGTTGCCGCTGAACATCCCGTCAATGTGCTGGAGCTTTCGACCGCCCATCACCGCAGCGAACATCGTCTCCAGTGCCCGATACGCCTCAGCGGCGCTATTGAAATCGATCCTGAGCTGGTCGGTCATCGGTCATTGTCGGGTCTGCCTTCACAAAGCTGGAATTCCTGCCGCGCTTCCAGCGGGAATCAAATCCGCCGGAGATTTCAATGGCGGCTCCTCGTGGCTCCTGAATCGTTAAAAGAACAAAGCCGAATCGCATCGGTAACCGAGTGTGATTTTGGCGAAAATGCCCACGGACTGACTCACACCCGAGGCAACCCGCTCGTCCTGTACTGGAATTCCCTGAGTTCCCATCACCACCTCTGCTCCCCGTCCAGACCTCTGACCTCGGCGCCACGCCAGGACAGCGCACAGGCGGCCGCGATGCCGTCAATCTTCCTCGGTGCCGCCGATCAGCTCCACCAGCGCTACCAGCTGGCGCTGAATCGCGTGGTTCCGGATCTTTCTGTAAGCACGCAACAGCCGCAGGCTGAAGGCGCTGTCCATGAACCGCAGGCTGTCGGCCTGGCGCTCCCTGTCATTGCCCTCGTAGAAAAAAGTGACAGGGACGCTGAGTGCCGCCGCGATCTGCCGCAGCCGCCCGGCAACAACCCGGTTGACACCCTTCTCGTATTTCTGAACCTGCTGGAAGCTCACCCCGAGCCTCTCTCCAAGCTCCCCCTGAGAAATTTTCAGCTCAATCCGGCGCAGCCGAATGCGCCTGCCGATTTCCACATCGTGGTTCCCCGCCGTGCCCGGTTTCGCTTTCTTCGCCGTCTGGCTCTTCATTCCGGTCTCTCTCGCCTTCCCACCCTCTGCCTCTCAGGTCATGTTCCACACCCGCCCATTTTGCGCAGACAGCTTGTTGATGGAATCCGTTCCAGACATTTTCATCTGGCGCAGGAATTAGCGTTCGTCGACAAATCAGACCGTCGCCGGGTGAAAAAATCACACGGAAAACGTGCAGTGGTGGTTCCGTGTCCCGCCCTGGTTGCAGCATACAACCCATGATTGCAGAAATCTGTCGCAATCCATGTCATCCCCCGATGGATCGCCTCCGACCGATAACTCATCACACCAGACAATGCATCCTGTTTTTGTTCCTGCTTCGCCGACGTCCGCCAGCCTCCCCAATATATACCTTCGGTTCCCGGTTCTTCGACGCGGGAACTCACATGCACAGATTGCACCTCGGCTCGGCATTCTGTGCAGAAACTGCAACACCGGGAACTTCAAACTCCACGTCGATCGTCAGTCATCAGCGGAACCACAGCAGGGTATCCTGGTAATCGACCTTGCATTCTGAATTCCAGTGATATATCTCTAAAGCACAATATTTCATCAAAAGGACGGGATCGCACAACGCAAGCACAGCCTATTCGCTTCCTATTCAGTTCCTTGCCGCAGGAAGTGTCGAGCGGCAGTCAGTGCCTGACTGGTCAACACGCCAATTGGGTCAACAAGCCAATTGCTCAACAAGGCAATTGGTCAACAAGGCACAAGGCGCCCGCAGTATTTCCGCACTCTGTGCGCACCGGGCACGGCAGTCTGACCGCAACCGGCAGCGCCGTTTCAGGGCGGCTGTAGCCAACATGCGCAGTGGCCAACATGCGCTGTGCCCCGCGCCTCGATTTCGACCCTGACCTGCTGCCTCACGAACTGCCCGTCTATCCTTGGCGACCGCCCGGCCTGATTGGTAGTGAAGGCACCAGATCATCGGCGAACCACAATACGCTTCAGCCGCCATCGACAAGTCGTGGCACACCACGGCCTGCCGCACGCGCGGCAGTCTGCACTCAGGCAGCGGCAGCGCCCGATGAAAGGCGAGACCCTGGGTGCGCATTCCGGCGAATGCGACCAGAGATTCCAACCCATCGCGCACCCTGGGTGACGATTGCCGTCATTGCCCGGTATCGCCAAAATCAGGCGGGAATTTATCGCCACCAACAGAAGGCGCCGCCTCGGCAAGACCGTCTCATCGCAATGCGCACGGCAATGCACGGCAGGATTGCGCGAGCCGCATCCGAAATGGGCCTGTCAGCTTCGCTGCACGGGCCCGCTCCTGCTGGCACAGCACAATGCCTGCCGCAAAGACACCGGACATCACCTGCCAATCGGTCCTCGGCTGCCAAAATGCCCCGAAGCCCTTTCGGCTTTCGACGTGTCAGCCGCATTTGGCGCAACGGCACGAGCGCGCTTCAATCTGCGATCGGCGCCGCGCGGCAACGCCATTCCCGCAGCTATCGTCCACCATTCCTGCCGTCCTGACCCAACGGAGCACCCCTGCGGCAGGATCACGGCGCGGTCGGCCAGGCTCAGCAGGCGCACACGAACCCGGCGGGCAGGATGGCGGCTGCCGCGCGGAAATCCCGGGCGACCGTTGACAGCGACAGTTGCGCGCCGGCATCGACAACCGTGGTGCCAACTGCGGGGCACCGGATTGCATCTCGCGATGCCGCAATGCAAGCCGCACGTCTGCCGGGCCTTGCGACGATCCTGTCAAATGGATCCGTTGCCGGATGCGCCGGATCACGAGGGGAAAGGGGGAACGCCGTTCATAACCGCACATACGATACGTCCTGGCAGGCGGACGCCGCATTCTGGCAGGCATCTGTATCCAGCGACGACATGCCTGAGGAACCACGCGATCCGGTCTTCAATGAACATGGCGTATGGATTGTCGGGAGGGGCTGTTGAAACGCGGCTGCCTTGTCGGATCAGGGGAGGTCCCGGTGGCGACTACGCTGACGGCAGCGGTGGCATCCGCCGGTTTCCTGTCGCCGGGCCCGGCCGTTACCAGCCGATACGCGCGTCGTCGATCTCTTCGCCGTAACAGATTACCGGAACGTCCGTCCAGTGATCCACACAGCTCGCATAGCGAGGGTCATCCGGCAGGCGGACCTCCGACCACAGGAAGATGTTGCCATCATTGCGGCTGGTTCGTTTCCTGGCAAGGTGATCGCCCCATTCGCGTGCCTTTTCAGCCGAACTGGCGGTTATGATGATGACGGCGAGCCATTCGCGGTCTTCATCACTGGGCTCGGCCAGCTCGTCCTGGAACCAGCCGCAATAGACCCAGTTTTGCTCAAATTCAGTGAGCATTTGCCATCTCACCGTCAAATTTCAACGCCGCCGACGCGGCCTTGATGGGCCAAGCCAAGCCCTGTGGAAAACCAATGCTGTTGCCCTCAAGCGTCCCGACGAGGCTACCGGTGACGGAACCTTCGGTTCGACAGGAGCCGTGCGGTGCCTGCGTGTTCCCGACCCCGACAAAGGAGCTTTCGCGGGTTCCGAAGCGGCGCGCATGGCAGGAGCATCGGGCATCCTTGTCGGGAGTCGTTCCTCCCCTGTTTTCTCTTCGAGCGCAGTCATTCCTGCAGGTTGATCCCGATTGCAACCTCCGTCTTTCACAAGAGAGTTGCCCATCTGCGTGCCCGCCGCCGCTGGTCGATCAAACCCGGCCCGAGCGGGCGGCGCCACGCCACCCGCTGGTACCACTTTCTGCCTGTAATAAACAATAGGCGACGCTTTTCCAGATCCGCATCCCGCCGCCCGGCGATGTCCTGGACGAGCCAGAGATGCCATCTCCTCCTGCGAAGACCTGATCCTCCTGGAACACGTGCGCTCCGGGAAGACCTGCACTCCAGCTTCCGCTCCGGCCCTGAATAACGCACCTGGATAAGACATTGGCCTGGTACCAATCCGATCGGATGAGAGACATGATGCCGATCTGTGTGAAACCTGCAGCCCTGTTCGAGGACCAATCTTATCACAGGCGCGGCTGCAGCGCCTTGACTTGATACCGATCGATGTCCCTTTCCGGGCGTCACACTCTGGTAACATGTCGAGGTTGACAAAAGACGGAGAAGGAAACCGGCAGCAGGATGGGGCTGCCGCATAGTGGCAACAGGCTGCACGACCTTGTTGTCAATGGCGATAGCGCACCGGGAAGGTGACACCGGTTCCGATGTCTGGCGCGACAGGCCGTTCAATGTTCAATCGCCGGACATGCGTGTCGATTCCAGAGCAGCTCTCCTTTTGGAGGGCGATTGTGCTTTCCCGGGCCGATTCTGCTGATCCGGGGCCCGGTACCCCCATCGCAGATGATCTTTGCGAAAAAGGGGGGAGCACATCTCGGCAGCACGCGTTCCGTCACGAGACCGCCAGACACCTTCATCACCAGAGTGGTCAGCCACGAAGAATCGGACCGATTATTCCCCGGCAGGAAGCGCTCTTCGCGGATACACGCCTGAGTGGTGTGGCGCCAATTCTCTCCCTCCCCCCAAGTCAGGAAGTTACGGCACGCGCGGCTGGCCCGGCCCTTTTTCGGGTGCGGAAGAGGCCTTGCCGCACGTGCGGGAAAGGACCGCTCACACCAGCCATCACCTCTGCCTGATCTCTGGATCCTGTGTTTCCGGACAACGCAAGGCGCAAGCAGAGCTGCTGCGACAGCATTGCAGGCAGCTTCGCCAACAGCAGACCCATTTCAGATCAGAAATCTTCCGTGACGATAATTAATCAAGAATGTTCTGCCGCCGTTTTCCCGGCCCTGCGCCAAAATGTCCGGGCACCATGTCCCCTGCCATCCAAACCGGCAGGTGCCTGCAAAGAAACTGCCGCCATCCTGTGCGGAGCCCCGGAGACGGTTTCAATCCTGGGGGGGCGGCGGGAAACTGCCACACCAGCAGCGCAAGGCCCGGAAGAGACAGAAAAAATGACGCCCCCTGTTCTGAAGATGGGATCACCGGCAGGGAAGGTCCAGAGGTCATCCGGTTCCGTGACCTCCCAGGTTCTGCTCGTCAGCCCCAAGGCACGCAGGGTCCCTTCGGTCTTTTGCCAACAAGTGACGCGTAGCGGCAAAGTCGGGACCCTGGAGCGCCAAAGGCGGCATTGTTCCGGCAGACGAAAAGAGGCAGCGACCAGGGATTGGTCATTCCCCTGGCCTGTCACGCCACCAACCGCGGACCACGCCCGCTGCCGCAGCCTGACCGCAAAAAACCTCAGGAGAGGGCCTGGTCCTGGTCCTGGTCTGGTGACTGCACAGCCTGCGGCACGGAAGTCGACCCGGCCTCAAGTTGAAGGCCGACCTCCTGTACGACAAGAAGCGCCTTGCCCAGATGGGCGGAATTCTTCCCGCCTTCGAGCTCTCCGATGAACCGTGTGCCAACCCCACACCGCTCCGCGAGCTGCAGTTGGGTCAGCCCGAGAGTTTTGCGTCTTTGCCGGATTATGGCACCGAGATCCTGTACGCTGACGATCCTCATTTTTCCGATCGCTAACTCCGCCCCTATCTTTGATATTACTACCAGTCGGTAATTTTGTCAATATACATTAACATGCATTCCCGATCACGAAGTTTTTCCCATCGCAGGCCGAGCCGGCGCCCCTTTGCCAACAAGTCCCGGTGTTCCGTCCTGGAATTGAGGATCTGTATGGCACCGAAAGTTCCCTCATCATCGCGGGCGACATTGTGAACCGAGTCCACCGATCCTGTTGCTGACAACGCTGTCGTCAAAACTGCCGCATGCCTGGCGCGCGACCCAACCTCGAACTCAACGCTGCTGATTGTCGCTGCGAGTTTGCACGTACAGGTTTCGTCAGCGTCAACATTCGCCTCCGTTGTCGCGGAAAGACGCGAGCCTTCCTGTATTTGCCATGGCCCCTCAGGCCGAAAGCCGCGTTCATGAGCTGCGATATGCCGACGCTGCCCCTGCTCGCCCGCCCGACGCGGGTGGCCAGAGGACGTGGCACAAGGCACCGCCGGCAACGCTCCGGGCGACAGAAGCGAGTGATTGAGTTCCGGTTCCCCCGACCGGCCGGCTGCACTGAATACCGCCCCCGTCGCCATGCCCGACGTTCCGCAACCGCAGAAGGCCACGTGCAGGAAGTCACGGTGGTCGGAACCTGCCGGTTCCCGGCAGGGTAACTGCCCAGGTCGGACAAGGGACAGGGTTGGGCAAGGGACAGGGGGCAGTTCGCACTCGGCGCGAAATCCGGGAAAAATTGCCGCTCTCCAACCGGAATGGTCACCCATTTGCCACGAATCACCTCTCGTCATGAAAGATGGCTGGGCCTCGACAGCGTCAAAAAGACAGCACGGTCAGTCGCTGCAGAGATGGAACGTGGGCAGAAAACCGGCAGGAAACCGGATCCAGCCGATAAGGAAAAAGGGAGGCTGCCGGATGCAAACGGACATTCGGCAGCCCAATACCGCACGTCACGGCTCGGAGGAGCGCTGGAAGAGTCGGTGTATCGTGTCAATGGCAAAAGCCTGCCATCGCAGGACGGCAAGCGGAAGGAGCATTCAATACGGGGCAGGTTCGACGACGGTGCTGGTTTCGCTTGCCTGGGGTTCAGCGGATGGCGCATCGATCGACTCGCCCAGCGCTTTTTCAGCAACATCGGCAGCAGCCTCAACCGCCTCCGGTGCAGCTTCAGCCTCAACCGCCTCCGGTGCAGCTTCAGCCTCAACCGTCTCCGGCGCAGCTTCAGCCTCAACCGCCTCCGGCGCAGCCTCAGCCTCAACCGCCACCGGCACAGCTTCAGCCTCAACCGCCACCGGCACAGCTTCAGCCTCAACCGCCTCCAGCGCAGCCTCAGCCTCAACCGCCACCGGCACAGCTTCAGCCGCATCGGGGACAGCACTGGACTCAGCCGCATCAACCGGCGGAGGCACAGACGGCAGTACGGCCTTGAGCTTTTCGGTCAACTGATTGAGTCTGGCAATCGAGTATTCAATTTCCGCCTGAGCTTCCAGCGTTGTCACAGCGTGATCAATTGCTCCCCCAAGGTTGGCAATCGCCGCGTTGAGATTGTCGACAAGATGAGACATCGTTAGGCACCTTTCAAATTTGAAAACCTGTTGACCTCCAGGAGGTTGGAGGTGCCGTACGCGATCAAGCCAGACAAATCGGCATGAGTGAGTGTAATAGTTCGGTCTCACAACGCAATGGCTTTGGGTGATTTCCATCGAACTTTTGGAGCGAGTTCAGGACAGCGGGCGTGGATACTATCTCACCCTGCGCCGCGCTTCGCTGCGGCCTGCAACAAATCAATGCCTTACCGATCAGGCTGTGACGTGAGGCATGCGAGAGTTGCGGTGCAATCTGAAAAGGAGACTCATTGTTCCCAATGAGTCATCATCGATGACGTTTTTGCGACGCGCCGGACGTCGCATTTACTGAGTCGTCGGTGGGTGCTGCGCATCCGATTCCCGCAACGAAGTGCAAAGGACGAGTTCCTCCGGCAGAAGGTCAGGATAATTGATATTTCTGCGACCCTCCCGATCCATCAACCGGGGAAAAATTGACGGAAGTCTGCTGGGTGCATCTGCGAGTTCAGAATGGCAGGCGACAATGTGAAGGAGGAAGGCCCAGGTTCGAACGATTGCGATGCCGCCCGCAGCCCCGTCGGACCTGGATGCCGCCGAATTGGCGGCCGCTGACTTCGGCGATGCCGTCACTTCGGCGCCGCTGACCTGGGCCGCTGACCTGGGCCGCTGACCTGGGCCGCTGACCTGGGCCGCTGACCGGGGCCGATGATGCGGGATGCGGGCTCGTGTCTTTGCCAGATCCTGGTTTGGCGCCAGGGCTGTCCTGTCGTTTCACCAATGCTGGCGCAGACGGATGCGACAGGCGATCCAGCCCATCGCGTGGTGCCAGACCAGTCGCAAGTCCCTTCGCCGGCGGCTGAATTCTCTTCAGCAGGCCCCCCTTTGCGGGTGTTTCACCGGCCCCGCGCACATCTTTTTCTGTCGTGTCGACAGCGGCAGGTCCTTGCCACAACCGTCAATGGCCCCCGCGTCAGGACACCGAAAGGTGGATGCGCTGGCTGGTCCGCCTCGAGTCCGAAGGTGCGGACTGGTGCGGACCCGACACCCTTGCCCAACCTTGCCCAGTGGCCCTGCACCAAGGGCCCGGAAAAAGTCAGGACAGCCCGTCAGTACCGTCTCGGTGTGCTCGACATCCGGTGGCGCGACAAAATTGGGACCGACCAGGCTGCGCCACTCCGTGAAATTCTCCGCCCCCCTCTGCAGCCAGTGATGGCATCAAAACGGGATTCCTGTTCCATCCAGGCTCCCATCACGCTTTCGCCGACAATCACGGCTTTGAGACCGAGTCAGGTCTGGCGCTCCTGAAAGCCAGTCGATATTGCGGATGATGGTGACTGTTTGCGCGTTTCGACGCAGCCGTGAGTTCCTTCCCGGATTCCTCCGCTCACGCATTCGTGACGGCAATAATCGCCTCGGCAGCGAGGAAAAAATATTCGAATCGCCTCTCCTGGACGTTGCCGATTCCGAAGTCCGACGGGCCGTTTCGAAAATTGCAGTCCCGGTTCCTGGTGCAGCGCGCCGGTAACAGAGATGTGACATAACATCTGCCCTGATACCAGGAATGAGGCTGCTTGCGCCCCTTGTTCAGTCAGAACGTCCCGGCTTGAAGGCTGTGATCGAAAAGCCACTGCCTCACGCTATTGTCACTCGAGATCTGCCCTGTCCCCGCAATCAAGCGATAGTTATGTTGAATCTTTGATCACAGATTCATTCAATTAAAATTCCCGGATGGCGCAGCTCGCTGGCGGAGGTTTGCGATCCATCCGGTGCTGCGGTGCAACGAAGCCGTCCCCCGAAACATCCGGTTGCACTCCCTGCCGTGCCAGAATCACTGTGAGAATTCATCGAGTTGGCATGTTCCGCCAGGATCGCGGCGGCGCGCCTCCTCCCTATCCCAATACCTGCATCTGTTTGCACCGCACTCGATTCTCCGGTCACCGCCAACGGCAAGGCGGTCCTCATGACGGACGCGACCGTGGCCACCGGGCACCGCCAGAGGCGTCATTTTGCCGGTCGGCGCAGGGGCAGTCTGGACCGAAGCTGCGGTTTGCGCGGCGAAGGGATCAAGATCGAAGCTTTTCAACTGCCGACAGCACATGGTAGGAACTGCGGTATCGTCCTTGGTTCGCAAATCATTTATACCGGACCAGATCGGAAGGCTGCATGGAAGCCGTTGCAGCTTGCCGCGAATTCGTGGTCCGGGGCGGGTAGAGTCGTAATGGATACTGAGTATTCGGTATATCTGCATCATCTCGCGGTTCGTGTCCCCGCGCTTCTGATCTGTCTTGCAGGGGCTGGTGCCGCGCTGATGTACCGGCGCCGATACCCACGGCCGGCGATGTTGATGCTGACCGGAATGGTCCTTCTTGTTGCAGCGACGGTAGGCGGATCACTCATCCGCTGCTATCTGGTCGAGAGCGACGACTGGAGCATCGACCAGCTCGGCTGGGCATTGGGTGTCAATACCGTCTCCTGGGCGGTCATTCAGGCCATGGCCTGGGGGCTCCTGCTGATGGCCGTATTCAGCAACCGCGACAACCAGACCTCTCCAACACGATGCGTCCAGCCAAACCAGCCTGGGGTGTCCATTGAGAGCACGATGGGAGGGGTGGAATGTCAGGAAGCCTGACCCACCGCCGCCCTGGTAGGGATGCGCGCCAGCCTGCACAGAGCACTACCGATCGCACGGAGGGAGCGCAATGATCGACAGCATGGTACTCGCCTCCCTGAACCGCTTCTGGCATCAGCTGCTGCCGCATGCACCGGCGCTGCTGGCCTATGCCGCGGGCATCGTCGCCGCATTCCAGTTCCGGGAACGCTATCCCGGTCCTGCCAGACTTACGCTGATCAGCATGATTCTGCTTCTGATCGCAACGCCGGCGTCTCTGCTGCTGCCCGGCTACCTGGTCCTGGTGGCAACCAAGGCTGGCTGGCCCCTGGAGCAGAGCGAGCGGATAATGTCCGCGATGATCAACGTGGTGTTTGCGATCGCCTATGCACTGATCGTCGCCTCCGTGGTCAAAGGCCGCAGCGAGATGTCCGGGGAACGGCAAGCCGTTCGCGAATGAGAGCAGGAGGCGCAAGTCTGACCGCCATGCTGCCAGCCTGGTGGGCCAGGCGGTATCGTCCCTGCCTGACCAAAAGGGAGGTGATGCACATCAAAACCCTGGTTGAGAGCCAGGGAATGGCGCTTCTTGAGAAAGCCGGACTTCTTGGACCATCTGCGGCCGACGCCGCAGACAAAGGGCCGACGGCCGCAATAGCGGATAGACAATGAACGCTGGAACGTGATCGCCGACACCTCCCGCGCCACCCGCACATCGTGACGCTCCGGACACTCTGTGCAGCCGGCTCCCGCCAGATCGCGAACGCCTGTCCGCAAGGCCATGGTTTCCCGCTTGCCAAAAGCGGCACCGATCGGGCCCCCGGCAGGGAACCTGCCCGGACGGGGGGACAGCACGCGGCCCCCCAGCCACAGCGCACATTGCCGGCAGCCCGGCCTGATCCGGCTGCCGGCATGGCACGGGAAGCCGGCAAGGCCCCCCCTTGTCGTCACTTCGAATTCCCGGTCTTTCGCACGCCGCCAAACCAGATCCCGACATAGAGCAGTACGGAGATGATCAGGGTGATGAGGGGCGCAAGACCTCCGGCAACTGGAAAACTCGCCTTGCTTTCAGCAAAGAAGATGCCGACCAGGGAAGCCAGAACCCAGGCGCCAAGCGCGATGGTGACAGCCGGCAGGCGCTCGGGCCTGGTTTCCGGACCGCGTTCACGATCGGAGCGCGACAGGGCGAAATGCGTCGTCACCACACCGACCCAGCCGACCAGGAAGACGCCCTGCCACGTCACCACCCGCTGCAGATAGGTGAAGACGTCCGTCAGCATCAGGATGAAGACGACGAGGGCGGTGATCAGCACCCAGGTTACGCGGGAAAGATCGAGGCGCAGATAGGTTGCTGCGAGCTGCTGCCAGTTCGCCGACGACACATAATAGTTCAGCGAGTTGATTTTGATCTGGGTGGCAATCACGAACACCAGACCCCAGAAGCCCAACGCGGCCAGCGTGGCGTTGACCACGCCGGCCTCGCCCCCGGCGACATTCAGTCCGGACGCATGCACGATGTAAATTCCGGCCACGCCGTTGACGAAATAGGTGAACCCGGTGAACATCGGACCGAAAGTGACGATGCGGTGGAAATTCATGTCCTTGACCCGGCCGAGCCGCGCAAATTCGAGCATCATCGGCATCTGGATCCATGCGCCCATATAGAGGACCGCGACAAAGAACCATCCCGGCACACCGAGCACCGCAGGCGGAAGCACGCCCTGGCTGTCAAGCCAGGCCGAACTCCATCCGGTGCGATAACCGATCGTGACCACGGTCGCGACCAGCCCGACGAGAAAGGCCGGCAACAGGACGCCGTTGAGTTTCCCCATCCAGGTGTGCACGCTGCCCCGCATCATCGGCAGCATCGCCACCACCACGATCAGGTACCACCAGCGGATATCGAGGGCGCCGAAATAGGTCTCCAGCGCCTGGGCGATGACACTGCTCTCGAACACGGCGTAATAGGTCAGACTCGCAGCGAGCAGCACCGATATCAGCACGGTCCCGGTCGCGCCGAACACCCGTCGACCCAGCAGCGCCGCGTCGAGCCCGTGACGCACGCCCCAGGTCGCATAGGGCCAGCTCAGAAGAATGAACGGCACGGTGGCGGCGGCCAGTCCTATGATGGCCTGCCTGGTGCCCACCAGTGTCGCGGCAAGAGCACCGTAGAACAGCCAGAAGAAGCCGCTCGTGATCGAGGTCACGGCAAGCGCCAGCGCGCCACGGCCGACCCTGGCCTCCGCCGGAACCGCATGTTCAAGGAATTCCGGTTCGACGAGTTCGTCCTCGACCTCCATCAGTTCTTCCTGAAGGTGGTGAAATTCCTCCTTCAGGGTATGGAGTTCCTCCTTGAGGGTATGTTTCTCATGTTCCGTCATCATGCTTCCTCTCTCCACCACGGAACAACGCGCGCCGCGCCACAACCGGACCCGCGGTCCGGCAGCTGGTCACCTGCGGGAAGGGGCACCGCTCCTGCTGCACCGCAGCAGTCGGATCCTCCCGCCTTGCACGCGGCGCTGTTGCCGCCATTCTTGTTTTTCACGGTGCCTGCCTCTCGGATCCGGGCTCGCCTGAAGCTGTTCTCCGGAGGTCACCGCAAATCGCGCTTCACCCACGCTCCCGATCGTCTTACGTCCAAATTATCTTACTTGTAAACTGTTCTGTTTCTAAACTATCATACCGGCGGCGTTTCGCCGCAGCGCAACAGGACAATGGCGCGGCCAGGACCACGCACGGCGACCCGGGCTTTTTCGATCGAGCGGGGAGAGATGAGAAGCGATATTCTGCCCGCCGGGCCCGATCCTGCACCGCAGCAGAGGTGCGGGAGCGGACACGGCGACGTCATGACTTTCCGGCAGCACAAGCCACGGCTCCGGCCCCCGTTCGGAAGCCGCCAGCGACCACGCCCGGACCGTCCCACGCAGATCCGATCCACTTCGAGACAAAGGCATCGATAAAGGAGCAGACGACAATGAACGGGCATCGACACGCATTGGTCACCGGTGCAGGCAGCGGAATCGGCAAGGCCATTGCGCTCAGTCTGGCTGCCGGGGGGCACGTCCTGACACTGGTTGGGCGGCGCTTTGCACCGCTTGAGGCCGTTGCCGCCGAAATCACCACCGGCGGTGGCGAGGCTCACGTCATCGACGGTTTCGACGTCACCTCTCCGGAAACGGTTGCGAGCGGCATCGCGGCTGCGACCGGCCGCTTCGGTGACATCGCTGTCCTCGTCAACTGCGCCGGCGAGGCTCCTTCCGCTCCTTTCGAGAAGACCTCGCTTGAGGTCTGGAACCGCGTGCTGGCGATCAATCTGACCGGTGCCTTTGTTGTCACCCAGGCGGCACTGCCCTCAATCCGGCGCCGTGGCTCTGGCCGCATCATCAACATCGCCAGCACTGCCGGACTGGTCGCCTATCCCTATGTCACCGCCTATTGCGCCTCCAAACACGGTCTCATCGGGCTGACACGGGCGCTGGCACTCGAGCTGGCGCGGACCCCTATCACCGTCAATGCGGTGTGCCCTGGCTTTACCGATACGCCACTGCTGGACAATGCGGTGGAGCTGATCACCAGCAAAACCGGACGATCCTCCGGTGAGGCGCGCGCCAGTCTCGCCCGTGGCAACCCGCAAGGCCGTCTTGTCACCCCCGATGAAGTCGCCTCAACCGTGCTGTGGCTCGCAGGCGACGGGGCCAGCGCGATCACCGGGCAGGCCATCGTGGTTGCGGGCGGCGAGGTGATGAGCGGCTGATCGGCGCGCAGCGCTTCCATGTCTGCGGTGAACGCGGCCGCGCTCCTTAGCCTCCGGCGCAAGCCCGTTTCGCCGGCTCGCGAAGGGTGGAGGGACAGACCGTCAAGGGCATGCATGCACCAATCTGCTGTAGCGCCGGCGTCACCGCAGACCTTGTTGCGGGAATCCGGCGGCGGCAACTCTGCTCCGCCAAACAACCGCGTCCAGTCACGAGACCCGGCAAGGCCCGGCCGGGCGTGAATCCGAAAAGGCCGCCCCTGTCCGCCCGCCTGATGCGCCCCGCCACCTGTCGTTCTCCGCGGTGACAATCCGGCCCCCGTCACCGGGTGCGGTCATCGACACGGCACCGCCTTGAAATGAAGAATGAAGAGGGGCGGCTTGAGGTGGATCCACCTCAAGCCGCCCCTCTTCATCAACCTTTATCGGATCCGGCCTTCAGATCTTTACTTGTAGAATCCGCTATATTTCGGCTTCGGCGCGTCATCGCCGGGCGACCACAGCTTATAGTTGAACTGGGCCATCACGTTCAGACCCTTGAACACGCTGTTCGCCCCCGCAGCCCCAGGAGTACCACCAGTGGTCCTGGCCGAGACTTCCTGGACGGCCCAGACATCCACGGCCACCGGCCCGAAGTCATAGCCGATCAGACCGCCCGCGGCCCAGACATCATAGCGGTTCGACTGGACATCATAATTATAGTAAGCGCTGGAACGGTCGTTGGTGATCTGCCCGACATAATAACCGACCGGGCCGATCTTCCACTTTCCGATCGATTTCACCGCCGTCAGCTCGACGTGGAAGATGTCGCCGGTGCGATACTTGGTGTAGCTGTTTGCGGTATTGATCTCGTCAAAAATATTGGCGGTCAGATTCCAGCCATCCTTGAGATAGGAGATCGCGATATTGGGCTGGAACGTCCACCACGGATTTCCGTTGTCGCCGAGCCCCGCCGGCCCATGCATGGTGCCGATCGGCATATAGATGCCCAGCGCCGCCTTGACGAAAAAGCCGCTGTCGCCAAGCTTCCAGCTCAGGCTGTTGGAAAGATACGGGTCATGGAAGCCCGAGGCGATCACATTGGCTGGCGCACCGATATTGGCATAGCCGTAATGCGCAATCAGGACGCCGCTATACTGGGCACCAAGGAAGGTCCAGCCTGGGGACCACACGAATCCATGCGAGAGATAGTCAACCTGGGCATGCGGATTGCCCCCGGGGGCACCTGCACTCTTGGCGGTATAATCGAAATACTGATCGAAAGCATAGAAACCGACCGGCGGTGCAGCCGCAGGCACCCCGATGGTGACACCCGGCTTCGTCGGTGATCCGGGAAAACCGAATTCATAGGCATTTGCGGCAGTCACCGACATTGCAATTAAACCGGCGACGATAATTGGCCTGCTGACCAGCATCGGGTAGTTCCTCCCCTTAAGTCTTTACGGATTTCTCGATACGGATGCCGGATCGCTCCGGAGCACCCGCCTTATTGGCAGGCATAATGGGGCCACTCGGATCAGGTTTGGAAGCAGGATTTCGGTCTCAGAACGGGAATGTTTCAAAATGTACGAATTTTGCAACAGCTGTCGATGGGCCATGATTCAAGCGTAATCGCCCCGCGGCGCTATATGGAGCATGAAACACAGACCGGGCCACTATTGGCAGGACTTAAGCGTCACCAATTTCTTTGATTCAATTGCATTATTTTTCCGGAAGCATCATCCGGACTGCCCGCCTCGCCATCCCCCCATTTCCCGGCAAGGGCGCAGACCCCATTTTCGAATGCCCGATAACCCGAGCGGCAGCACACTGCCGCAGGGCTGCGCCAGGGGGTCATGGGCGATGCGTTTCACCGCTTCCCCCAGGCAAACCGTTAACCGCCGCCATGACCCGCGCGTCCTGCCGCGAATAGGGGCGACGAACACACCGACCCGCAAACATCCGCATGCGCTGTTAACGGCTGGGACCAACTGGCGCCAGGCTGTGCGATTTTTCCCGCTTCCTCGCACACCCTGCCGATCCCGCCTGCTCTCCAGCTTCGCACGCTGGCTGCCCTCGCGGCTGCCGCAGCAGATGCCGTTGCACGCGAGGGCGAAATTCCGGCACGGAAAACCGGAAACAGCAGCCCACCCGCACCCCAGCCGACCTGCTCCCAAAGCGACCTCCAACCAGGCGACATGCCCCCACGGTTCCCTTCCGGCGCCATCCCGCGCCCCCCGGGGGCTCCGAGCCGGGATCTTTTCCGCCACCCGGCCCCTTCCCGGCGGGGGTGTCCGGCCGGCCCCGCTTGATAGTTGACTTCTAAATTGATTATCAATAAACAAAATTCACCCCTGCGGCTCCATGGCCGCGAAACGTCGTGAAATCATCAACCCCGGATCGAGGCGACGAGACGATGTGGCGCCCCTCTCAACGCATTTCCTACACAGCAACCCCTGGTCGCGTTCCCACCCGTGAGGAGGCGAATGCATCCCGTCTTTTTTCCTCCGTGGCCATCGGCCCGGTGGTGCTGGAACAGCGAACCTGGATTCCGGCGATGGTGCCCTGGCGCGCCACCGAGGACGGTTTCGTCACCAGCGACGTGATCGACTGGTATTCGCGTTTTGCCCGGGGCCGCCCCGGAGCCATCGTGGTCGAAGCCACCGGCATCCGCGATGTTGCCAGTGGCCCGCTGCTGCGGATCGGCGACGACCGCTTTATTCCCGGGCTGCGGAGTCTGGTGGATGCGGTCCGCAACGCCAGTGCCGGGCACACCAGGGTCCTGATCCAGATCATCGATTTTCTCGCGATCCGGCGCCGGCCGGCGGCGTCAAAATATTTCGAGCGTTTTCTCACCCTCACCGATTCCCACCGCGCCGCCTTCGATGACAACCCGGGCGACGCTGTCATCCGCCAGCGGCTGGCCGGCATGAAACGCGATGAACTGGCGAGGGTGCTGAGCGGGCGCGAAATGGAGTCGCTCGAATTCGGCCATCGCGAGCGCGTCACCGACATGGAGCTGCCGCACATCGCCGAGCTGCCACAGGTGCTCCCCGCTCTGTTCGCCAATGCCGCAGGGCGGGCACGGGAGGCCGGCTTCGACGGCGTCGAGCTGCATTATGCCCATGCCTATACCATGGCCTCCTTCCTGTCGCGCAAGAACACCCGACAGGACGGCTATGGCGGCAGCTGTGAAAATCGTGTCCGCCTGCCGCTTGAAGTTTATGGCGCCGTGAGGGAACGGGTTGGCCCGGACTATGTGGTCGGCTGCCGTTTCCTCGCCGACGAATGCATCGACGGCGGCAGCGACGTCGATGACGCCGTCTATTTCGGCACCCAGTTTGCGAAGGCGGGGATGAATTTCATTTCGACCTCGCGCGGCGGAAAGTTCGACGACGCCAAGCAGCCGGGCATCGGCGCCTCCTCCTATCCCTATACCGGGCCGAGCGGCTACGAATGCATGCCGCAATATATATCCGATGAACGTGGTCCTTTCGGCCGCAATATCGATGCGACATCCCGGATTCGCGCCGCCATCCGCGCGGCCGGGCTGCAAACCCCGATTATCTGCGCCGGTGGGGTCCATAACTTCGAGTTCGCCGAGAACATGCTGGCGGACGGCATCTGCGACGTGGTCGGCTCAGCCCGGCAGTCGCTCGCCGATCCCGACTGGTTCCTCAAGATCCGGTCCGGCCACGGCGACGCCGTGCGCACCTGCGAGTTTGTCAACTACTGCGAGGGCCTTGATCAGAAACATAAAATGGTCACCTGCCAGCTGTGGGACAAGCTTGATCTCAATGACCCGGAGGCCAGGAAGACCCCCGACGGCAAGCGCCGGCTTACCGCACCTGACTGGCCCGGCCGCGACCAGGACTGACGCAGCCGCAAGCCTCCGAAGCGATTCCTCGCAGGGAAACGGTGCCCGTCAACACGAATCACCGCTCCCTGCCATCCCTTTGCCGCCCCTTGCGACAGGTCCTGACATCAAAGCTTTCTACCCACGTTCCATTTCTGGAGCGACTGGCTGTGCTGTCTTTTGACGCTGTCGAGGCCAAGCCAGCTTTCATGAGCGAGCTGATTCGTGGCAGATGGAACCATCCCGGCTGGAGAGGCGCAATTTTTCGCCGGATTCGAGCCGAGTGCGAACTGACCCTGGTCCGACCTGGGGCAGCTGCCGTCAAAGGAACGCTCCGATGCCCGCCGGAAGCGCTACCAGAGACCTGCGCCAGAACAGCCCCCGCCTTCAGGACCGCGGACCTGCCGAAAATTTCGCCCCTGCGCTGACGCCCCAGCATTGCCGGGTGCCCTCAGAACCTGACAGCGATCCTCAATTATGCATCTTCTTCCGGCATCTCTCCCGGACCGCATTGACAGCCTGAGAGCTTTGCAGAATCATGGTGATGCAGGGCTTTCAGCATCCGCCCAGCATCGGCAGCGCTTTAGCAGCATCGGCGGCGCTTTAGCAGGATCGGGTGTGACCGTGACGTGATGTGAGCAGGACCTGCAACTGAGCGAACGGCCTGACATCTCCGGCAAGGAGCGACACCGGATTTGACTGCTGCGATGACACCGGCACTGGAACCAGACTGCCGGTTCCAGATCCGCACCCTCTTTGCGCCCGTGCTCACGGGGTGAGAGGCCAGGACAGAGAAGGAACACATGGGCTATTCATTGCTCGAGGATGTCGAAACCTCAGACGGCAGCGACGTCGATCACCAGGATTTGCGTCTCTGGCTGCGCATGATGGCCCTGCACAAGCTGATCCTCAACGAATTGCGTCGGCGCCTGAGAACCTCTTTCGGCATGAGCCTGGCCCGCTTCGATCTTCTGTCTCAGCTGGATGCCAGGGCTGGCATCCGGATGGGCGCGTTGTCCGACCGTCTGATGGTCACAACGGGCAACATCACCGGCCTGGTTGATGAACTCGAAGCCGATGGACTTGTGGAACGCATGCCCGATCCCGAAAGCCGCCGGGCGCTGCTGGTACGCCTCACTCCCAAAGGGCGCAAACAATTCAATGCGGCGGCGAAACGCCATGAAAGCTGGGTCAGGGAATTCTTCTCGGTGCTGTCCGAGAACGAAAAGAAGATTCTGTTCGACCTCGTCGGCAACCACAAAGCCTTCGTGCTTTCAACCATTCACCATACCGCGGCGGCAAAGTCCGGGTCATGGCGCAAACGCGCCTCCCCGGCGGTGATGTCGTGACGGGCGTCCCGTCACCACATCCCGCCCGTCGTCACCGGGTGCGACACGTCGTGAAAGCTTCTCTCGCGGTTTTCCCGCATCCCGGCGATCCCGCGCCATGCGCGGTCGCACAATGTCGGGTTGTGGCGCCGTCATTGCAGCTCCAGCACGAATCCGTGCGATGCAGACGTCCATAGATGCGCCACAGAGATTCCCGATCAGGAAAAATCGATCACAGCCCTTGCGCGTCTTCTTACAAAACCGACGTCCTGATCGGGAGGAAATCACGTCACTCGCGGATTAAAACTGCACGCCCACCCTTCATGAAGCGGTGAAATCGACCTCGCTCAACACATCCTCAGCCGCGACTGCGCGCTCTTGCGCCATGCCGTGCCACGATAGCGCCAGAGCTTCGTCCCGCCGAACGCCGACACCGTCCCGATACATCAAAGCAAGAACTCTCTGCGCCTGAGCGAGCCCTTTATCGGCGGCCCTGCGAAACCAGCCCACGGCCTCGGCGTGATCGCGCACAACGCCTCTGCCGTTGTTGTACATCATGCCCAGATTGAACTGAGCGCCGGCATGCTCCTGTTCCGCGGCCAGGCGGAACCACCCGGCTGCCTGGCGATCGTCGCGTGGCAGGCCATCTCCTCTGAGATGGGCCATACCGAGCCTGTTTTGCGCTGGCACGTCCCCCCGCTCGGCCGCCTTGCGCAACCACAACAGCGCCACTGCCCGGTTCTGCGGCACGCCGTAACCCGACATATAGGCCACACCGATGGCACTCTGAGCGGCGGGATGGTCCTGCGAGGCGGCTTTGCGGAACCATATCAGAGCCTCTGCCCCATCCTGGGGGAGATCACAGTCACCTTTTGCATACATACCACCGAGAAGATGTTGAGCGTTGGCATCGCCCGCGGCCGCGGCCCGACCAACCCAGACAACCGCCGCCGCGCCGTCTGCTGCAACACCACGGCCGTCGCGATAGAACTCTCCGAGACAAAGCTGGGCCTCGGTGTCACCCAGCTCACCGGCCTTGCGGTACCAGCAGGCGGCCTCCGTTTCGTCGCGTCTCACACCTCTGCCGATGGCATACATCGCCCCGAGCCGTTTCTGAGCGGCGGCAACTGTATCGCGGGTCTCTTTCGTCGGCACCTGCTCCGCCGCCCTGCGCAACCACCGCAGCGCCAGAGCGTCATCCTGTGGAACACCCCTGCCGGCGATGTAAGCCGAGGCAAGGGCCAGCTGAGCTTCGACATCCCCACGCTTTGCTGCAGCGCGCATATCATGCAGCGCCGCGCGGCCTTCGCGGTCGGTACCACCTGCGGAGCCGAAACCCATCAGAAAATCGAAGATACTCATCCCTGTGTTCGCGTGAACACCCCATCTGTCACTGCTGCCGGGGAGAAAACGCGCCTCTGTTCATCGTAGCAATTTGTAGTCCACGTCCACAGAACACAGAGATTGAGGCCACGTTTTGGCGATTAAGAGGCGATATAGCCATTATTTCTGAAAAACTCGTCCAGAATGCGACGGATGGCCTCCGGCCGACCAGGAAGGTCAGACTGGCTGGCCGAAAACACGTCGAGGGCTTTGAGATAGGCTCGCTCCAGCCGCACATTGACCGCCTCGCTGTCAATCGCCGGTCGCCCCATCCTGGTTTTTCTGCCGGTATTTTCTGCTGTCATGGCATTTTTTAGCGCTAAAAAGAATTTTGCGCAAGGACCCCCGATGCCCGGCCTGAAACAATCCCCCCAAGGATAACACAAAACCGCAGGAACAGTGCCGTGCGGCACCCCAGGCCTGTCCCTGGCACAATCGCCGCCGCCAGCCGGACCTTGAGCGGCGTCGCGTTACCGCCCTTCACCCGGAGATGGTGCCCTGTTCATCGGCCATTCAACTGCAATGCACAGGGTCCCCGGCACAGTACTGTATTCGTTGACAATGTCCCTCCAACTGGTATTGGCAAAATTTAAAATTGCCGAATGAATACTGCGACCCGAGAGAACGACCATGACTTCTCCGTCACATGCCCCCCATCCCAGAAGCCTCCGGTGGTTGGCACGTCTGGCCCTCGCGACATTGTGCCTGCCCATCGCAAGCGCTGCGTTCGCCGCTTCGTCCGACGACATCGACAGGATGCAGGACCTGGTGAGCCGTGTCGGTCCTGTGATCGGCTCGGCTTCAGCCTGCCCGGGGATTGGCCAGCACCGGATCGACACCATGGCTGCCAAATTCCGCACAGCCATTGCCTCTGTTCCCGAAACTGCGGATCGTGACAATCTGGATCAGTTGTTCGATCACTATCTTGCCGATGGCCGCAGTGCCGTGGCCTCGGGAAAAGTTCCCTGTGACAGCGCCGAACAGCAATTCGCCACGATGGAACAGGCGGTCTCAACCACCGCCCCCAGCGCGCCCCCCCCAGGCCCACCCGCCGCAGCGGTGCCGGGCCCACCAGCCGCAGCGGTGCCGAGCCCACCCACCGCAGCGGTGCCCCCACCCGCAACCCCGCCGTCCGACAACGGCGACCACGAGATTCGTTTCGGCATGGTGGCTCCCTTCAGTGGTCACTCCCACGACATCGGACGCCAGATGGAGATCGGCATAACGGCCGCCTTCAATCGCATCAACGACGCCGGTGGCATCAACGGCAAGACGCTCCGCCTCGTCGTTGCCGACGACGGCTATGAGCCGTCGCGAACACTCAACGCAATGAAGACGCTCACCGAGAAAGATCACGTTCTTGCCTTCATCGGCAATTACGGCACCGCCACCGGTGCCATTGCCATGAACTACGCGCTCGAGCAGCGTATCCTGTTCTTCGCACCCTTCTCCGGCTCCAACATCTTCCGCAAGACCCCTCCGGACCGCTATGTCTTCAACTATCGTGCCTCCTATGACGAGGAAATGGACGCGGTTGTCCGCTATCTCATCAGGGTTCGTCATCTCCAGCCTCGACAGATCGCAGTTTTTGCCCAGGATGATGCCTATGGTGAAGCGGGATACCTGGGGGTGGCCAGGACCTTCCGAACCCTGGGGCTGAATGAAGAGGCAATCCTGCGCATCAACTACAAGCGCAACACCCTTGAAGTGGACGACGCCATCAATACCCTGCGTCGGCAGAAGCCCGTCATCAAGGCGGTGATCATGGTCGCCACCTACCGCGCCGCCGCAAGATTCGTCGAGAAGACCCGCGACATCCTTCCCGATCTGATCTACACCAACACCTCCCTCGTCGGCTCGACACAGCTGGCAAACGAACTCATGTTGCTTGGATCACGTTTTGCTGCCGGGATCATCGTTACCCAGGTTTTGCCGGCGATCGGAGACAACTCCACCGAGGTTCTCGAATACAGGGATGCCATCGCCAAATATTTCCCGAATGTCGCGCAGCCGGACTATATTTCCTTTGAGGGCTACGTCGCCGCCAGCATTCTGATCGAAGGCCTCAAGCGCACGCCCGCCCCCATCGACAACGAAAAGCTGATCACCTCGCTTGAAGCGATGCGCAATTTCGACCTCGGGGTCGGCCCGCCCCTGAGTTTCGGACGCGCCCAGCACCAGGCCTCTCACGAGGTCTGGGGCAGCGTGATCGACAGCGACGGCAATTTCCAGCCTCTGGAGCTGAAGTAAATTTCCACAATTCCCCCGCTCCCGGCGGCGTACCGCCGCCGGGAGCGGGGGAAGTTCTGCGCTCCTCTCATCGCCGGCCCTGGCTTTTCGGCCATCACGAAACTGTCCTCTGTGCGGTTCCAGCCCGGCTTTCCGTTCCCGCTGCACCCCTCTCGCGTCCCCTCTGAAGACCGCGTCCTCACGCTGCGATCCGCCCGGGGCTCCGCGCCCCGGCGCAGCAAGCCGCCGCTTCGCCGCCGCCCACACCGGCCTGCATCCCCGCACAAGCCAGCGAGACTGCTGCACGGCAACGCGATCCGCTTTGCCGTGCAGCACACCCCAATTCCCTGCGCCGCCTCTCAAGGCACATCCGTGACCAACCGGCGCGCGGACTTCACGACACACAGATGGAACCGCCCGCCAGCCGATCGGCGCAAAGCCTGACTTTCCCGCCGCAATCCGGCCAGAACCGCAAACAGCAGGAAAGACTTACTGTATTACCTCCGGGGAACCAGCGCCTCCGCCCGGCCTTCCTCTCCGGTTCCCTGCACGCGCGTTCCCCCCCTGTCGACCCTCCGGCTGTCACGATCTCACAGCTCATGAAAGTTGCTGCTCATGAGGAATTAAAATGCATAGTACGCGACCTTTCACGATCGCTGCGCCATTTCCCCCGACACACCTTGGTAGTTTCCATAAGCTCCTGAAAGTCTGTATGTTTTCGCAACAGGAGAGGTGGCGCAACCGCCCGCACTGCGCCTCCTCACTTTAATAGCGGCAATATCCTCCGCGCCGCAGGTAGGCGAGCCACGGTCCTCTCTCCTCTCTCCAGCCAGGGTAACCCTTTGAAATGGCGGGTAGGGTCGCCGCTCGCCGTCACCGTGCAGCGTGGACTGCCGGTGAAGGTTCATTTGCATCTTGATTTGAACAGGAGTGGAGCGCAGAAATGAGGGGTGGAGAAGCTTATCGAAACCGGATCAAAATTCGCATCCAAAAACAAGTGATGCGACACAACTCCATGTTGAGGAGTGCCAACATGATGGACGCCGAAGTTATAGAGTTACACCGAAAGCTTGTACTGCACCATATGAAGGCCGCGCATGGCGCAGCCGAAAAGGAGAGCCAGGACTACCACCTGGATCTGGCCAAACGGCTCGCGACAGAGGCTCACTTGATGTCCGATCGCACGGGGCTGCCGGTCCAGTGCTCGTTCTCCTGCGATCGCTGCAGGGCGATCATGAGCGGGCAATCGACGACACCGGCGGAAGTGATGCTGGAGGAATTGTTCGGACCACGCTGATAGCCCCTGGTTCGCCACCCGAGTTCCACACCGGCGTACCGCCGAACCCCCTGGATGAAACCCGGCCCCGGGGGGTACCCCGGGCAGGCGTTGCCGTTTCTTTCCGGCGCGAAAGGGAGCGCTACACTGCCGCACAAAGCCCCCGTGCGGGCTCACGGCCGCAGCGGGGCCGCTGCCTGCCCCCCGGACAGTGCCGGCAAGCGCCTGCACCATCAGGCATATTTTATCTGCGCGGCGGACGAATTGGGCGATTTCGGCCCGCCCCTGCCTTTGTCCCCCCCTGACACCGCAAAGGGCCTCAGCGCAACCCCCCTGGTCGGCGTGGCTGCCAAATTCTTTGGCCCGCGCATGGAACCAAATCCCGATTCAGGCGTTCCTGTTCCTGGCAGATAATCCGCCCTGCCCTGCCGTTTCAGGGCGGAAAGCATGCGCAACCAGTTGCCTGGGGGAGTGACCATGCGCGTCATGGAAGAAGAGATTATCGAACTGAGCCGGCGCAAGATCCTCTCTGTTGTTGTTGGCGCTTTCGTTCTGGGCTGCATTGGCGCCTGGCTGATATTTCTTGATGACAACACTATTCGTGGCGCCCGCCACGACCAGATGCCGTGGCTTGTTCATTCTGTCGGAATCATCACGGTCGCCTTCTTTGGGGCATGCACCGTCTGCGGCATAAGAAAGCTGCTCGACAACAACGCCGGCTTCATTTTCAGCCCATACGGATTCCTTGACAACTCGATCAGCGTCGGAGGCTGTACCGTGCCGTGGATTGACGTCGTCGGAACCGAGGAAGTTGTCATTTCGATGCAACGCATGCTGGTGGTGAAGCTCAGGGAGCCGGAGAAATATCTTGAGTACGGCTGGGGCTTGAGAGAAATCATCAGGAAGGCGACTTACAAATCCTATAGCAGCCCGATCATCATTACCTCGGCACTCCTCAACGTCGATTTCCCAAAATTCGCCTGCATGTTCAAGCGCTACAGCCGGACCTACGGCAGCCACTGAACCTCAGGCGCTTTCGCTGTTTCGACAAAGCGCACCTCGCGTGCCAATCACCAACAGCTCGGTGTAAACCGGCACCTCTGGCTGGACAGCGCCGGCGCGCGGCACGCAGCACCCGGGCGGCGCTGCTTGCGCTGTTTGCGCACATCACCCTGGTGCCACCCCTCGCAATTGTCACCGCAGCCACAACCTCAAAGCGCCGCGCTGCAGTCGCCGTCAATGCAGCGCGCCAGCCGCACGCCACCGTGCCGCTCCCCTTTCAGCCGATCGGGCACTGCACCACGTCCCGTGCCCGCACAGCCCGGCAATATTGTTCCAGTTCCAGCCGGCAAAGGATGCGTTCCGCAGGCTTCGCCGCGCCCCCTGGCGCGGCACCGAACTGCCGACCCTGCCAGAACCCCGCCATCTGCGCCTTTTCGCGATGACGACACATCGCCTTTCGCACGTCGTGCGATCTGCCGCCTGCGCACCGCAACACGGCCACAGGCCCTGTTCGCCCCGCACCAACTGCGAATTTTTGCGCAGATGTCGACAGCTAAGGCAAATATCCCGCTAACATCATCATCGACAGCGCCATCTGTTTTCCCGTTCCGGCAGCAATCAGAGGTCGCCGAAAGCAGACCGCAAGCCGCATGCCGCAGGCTTCGGCACACAGGCGATGGCGGCTTCTCTCCTGCGCCATCCGCCACCCTGCAAGGCGCCTCCCGTCACGCTGGCGCCCGCCCTCAAGTGACGGCAACAACGGCGCCTTGCCGCCGCCACACCCCTGTTTTCCAAGCACCTGGCGCCCGATCCACCAGCCCGCCGTGGCACCGTCGGCGAGGCCGTACGTCCCCCGCACAGCCCGACGCCAGAGCCCCCGGCCGCAGCCTCAATTCGTCAGGCCGCGGCCGAAGGACTTTCCTGTCCCCAGGTCCGCCGGCCTTCTCCTGACGCAGCCCCGCCTGCCTCGCGCGCGTCCGATCTCCGGGACTTTCGAGGTAAAGCGCGTGCCGTTTGTTCCATTCCACCGCACCAATATTTACGATGTTGCCGGGCTCAGGATGGTTACTATTGCAGCGAAACCACTCAATTTGCAGATCCCAGCCGGTCGCACTGCAGACATCGGCAGCGCGCGTTAACCGCATGGTAGGTAGCGGGTAGTAGTTGTTGCAGGGCATCAGGTCAGCATCGATTTGTAGTTATGCAAGGCGGCTGATACACACACACGAACACGGCTCATCCCGGTCGGAGCGCAAGAGAGTGAGATGAGCAGTGCACGTGAAATGTCAGCCGCTGGATAATTCACAATCTCCCCGATAAATTACTGTCTCCCGTCGATGCTGGCCCGGTGCCCTGCGCTCCCGGCCCCAGGGAGAGCGATGGACAGGCCGCCCCGCCAGATCGCTTTTAGCGCGGGGGGCGAAAGCCATCGACAGGCCCGATCCCGTGGCGCTGTCGAAAACCATGCGATCCCGCCCGTTCACGGCTGACGCCGCCTGGCACAACAGGGGCCGGAACCCGGAAAGCCCCAGCCCCGCAAGCAGATGCCCTCCCCTTTTTTTCCCGCACCACCCTGCGCAGATCGCGGATCTCACGGAGCTTCGCCGCAACATCCGGCAGCGTCGATCTCAGCCGCTCCCCTTTTCAGGCGACCTTTCTCTGTCGGGCGCGCGTGCCGCGCGGCAACCATGGCACAGCAGCCGAAAAAAGGTGCCCCGCATGGTCATTGCGCTCTGCGTTGCCGCTCGGCCTCGCGTTCGGCTACTGGATCCACGTTACGCCCGTCGTCCGACGACAGGCTTCCTTCAGTCTGTCGGCAAGATCATCGATCCTGTCATCCATCGCCTCATAATCGTCCCTCCGGCAGCTGGAGACGATGATGTTCAGAAAGATCGCGCCGACGATGGCCGTCGCAGCCCCCTCATCGAGGCGTCCGACGATGTAATCGACCTCATCCAGGACCTGTTTAATTTCTCTCCAGCTGCTTTCTGGCCGCATCCTGACAATTCCTCGGTGTAATCTGCCCTGCCGCTGTTTCCCGGCAGGTTGCGGATTCGTGTTCGACATCACGGCGGGTAGTCGCCGGAACGGGCAGGGAATCGGTGGAACCCGCAGCCGGCAGACGACCGGGTCACAGGCTCCCTCAACTTGAGGCACGTCATCCGAAGCAACGCAAGCCTGTCGAACCGCAATCTGCAATCCGCCTGCCGGATCGGCGATCACGGGCGACCATGCCTGCCCGACCATCTCAGGAGCCTGGCGGTTTTTGTCAATCCCTTTCCCGATACGAAACCCGGATGATCCAGCGCCGTATATGCGACCTTGCATCAAATTCCGTCCCGGGACATCAATAATCAATTTCACAGGAAACCTTGAAGCAAAACCGGATTCATCTGCGAAAAGGCGCTGCGATCAGACGAGTCCGTCAATCGCGCACGGCAACCACACCACTGATGATACGGACCCATGTCGTGAGTTGTGGGCTGCGCCCTGTGTCGGCCATGAGTTCGCTGCACATGAGTTCGCTGTCTCGAGGCACATTTCGTCCTTGTTCCCGCGCGCGCCCCGAGTCCGAATATCCCATGGCGAATCTGCAAAACCAGCATGTCTTCGAATGGCGCAGAATATGCCTCGTTTCAAAGTGCGATTGTTCTTGCGCCCGCGGCGAGGAATGCGCCGGGCGCGGCAGCGACAGGGCCTCTCGGCTCAGGAAAGATGCTGATATATTCAGGGGGCGGCAACGAAATCTGCAGGTCCCGGCGGGGCGCAGCCAGGCTGCAGATCTGGAGCCCTCCTGCGGGGTGGGGGCGCCTGCCGCATCTCGCTGCGAGCCTCGATTACCTCAAAAACGGCAGCCGCCTCTCCCCTGCGATCTGTCCGATCGGGAGGAGACAGGAGAAAACAGCCCGCTTTCGCAGCCCTCTGGCAGGCTTTCAGTGTGCGCCCCTGTCTCCGCTGCTCTCGCTGGGATGGGCACGCCTTGACCAGAACCAGTCCTTGACAGCTTCGCGCATTCTCTGGAACAGCACATAGAGCATGGGGATGACAAAGATGCCGACGCTGGACGCAAAGATCATGCCGGCGAAAACCGGCGTGGACACCGAGCGCCGTGCCACTTCCGCCGCCCCGCTCGCCCAGACCATCGGCACCAGACCGAGGATGAAGGCAATCGAGGTCATCATCACCGCGCGGAAGCGCAGCCTGGCCCCCATTGTGGCGGCATTCTCGATGGTCTGGCCGGCCTCACGCTGCTCCTTGGCGAATTCCACGATCAGAATGCCGTTCTTGGCCGCCAGTGCGATCAGAACCACAAGACCGATCTGGGCATAGAGATCGACAGCAAGCGGCGTGGTGTGGACCACGCCGCGGACCGCCATGGAGACCGCAAAAACGCCCGGGATCGCGTTGAGAAACGGGATGATGCCAGCCAGACCGACGATGGTGAAGAACGCCCCGACCGCCACCGAGACCGCCAGACAGACTTGCGAGACCCAGGGCGGGAACCGGATTTTGAGCAGGAAACTGGCGATGATCCCCACCACCAGGATCACCAGGCCCAGGATCAGGGGCTGCTGCCGTGTCGACAATATGCCGACAAAAGCTCCGAACACACCGACCGCCACCGACAGCAGCACGGGGATCGGAATCACCCAGCTTTCGTAGAGGCCGACCAGGAACAGATAGGCAAACAGCAGGGCCAGTGACAGGATCATCATGGTCTGCCCGGCGGCCTTGTTCTCCTGATAGGCCATGCCGGTCCACTCGAAGGCATATCCCGACGGCAGGACCTGGCCGGAGAGGTCTGACATGGTGCCCAGCGCCGAGCCCGACGACACCCCAGGAGCGGCCGAGCCGTTGATCGTCACCGAGCGATAATTGTTGTAGCGCTGGATCGACTGCGCCCCGGTTCGCATCTTCACCACAGCAATCGAACGCAGCGGCACCATGGCACCGGTGGCGTTGCGAATATAGATGTTCCAGAGATCCTCAATGTCGCGCCGGTCATTCATCTCACCCTGGATATTGACCTGCCAGGTGCGCCCGAACATATTGAAGTTGTTTACGTAATACCCGCCGAGCGTCGCCTGCAGCGATGTGAAGATGTCGTTGATGCTGAGGCCTAAGGCCTGCGCCTTGTCGCGATCGATATCGAGATAGATCGACGGCGAATTGGCTGTATAGGTGGTCATCACCCGCGTCAGATTGGGGTTCTGATTGGCCGCCCCCACCATCCCCTGAGCGACACTGGCGATACTGACCGGATCCGCCCCCTCCAGCGACTCGAGCTGGAATTCGAAACCGCCTGACACCGAGATGCCGATAATCGGCGGCAGGTTGAAGGCGAAGATGTTGGAGGTCAGGATCCCGCTGGTCCCTCTCATCAGTGCGACGATCAGCGCCTGCGCCCGATCCGCCGCCGCTGTGCGGTCCTCGAACGGCTTCAGTTTGACAATCATGAAGGCGGCGTTGCTCGAGGCAAAGCCATCGAGCAGCGAATAGCCGACGATAGAAGTGACTTTCTCGACCTGCGGCATGTTCCTGAGGATGGCCTCCGCCTGTGCCACGTCATGGCGGGTGCGATAATAGGACGCCGCAGCCGGGAGCTGAATATGGACGAAAAACGCCCCCTGGTCCTCTTCCGGCAGGAACCCGCTCGGCGTCACCTTGCTCAGACCATAGATGCCGCCGCCGAAAGCCGCCACCGCGACCACCGACATCACCGCATAGCGCAGCATCCGCTGCACAATCCTGGCATAGCCGTCCCGGCTGAGGTCGATTTCCCTGCTGATCCAGCTCATGATGCCTTCGCGCCTGCCGGTATGGCGCAGGAACAGCGCGCACAGGGCCGGCGACAGCGTCAGCGCGTTGATCGCTGAAATCACCATCGCGGCACTGATGGTGACCGCGAACTGGCGGAACAGCGCCCCGGAGATGCCGGCGATGAAAGCCACCGGCACGAACACCGACAGCAGCACCAGCGTAATGGCAATGATCGGCGCGGTGATCTGGCGCATCGCCTTCTTGGTGGCATCGACCGGAGAAAGATCCGGCTCCTCGGCCATGACACGTTCGACGTTCTCCACCACCACGATCGCGTCGTCGACCACGATGCCGATCGCCAGCGCCAGCGCCAGAAGCGAGATGGTATTGACGGAATAGCCCATCACCATCAGCACCGCGAAGGTGCCGATCAGACTGACCGGCACGCAGACCGCCGGAATGATGGTGGCACGCAGATTGCCCAGGAACAGGAAGACCACGAAAGCGACGAGGACGAATGCCTCGAACAGGGTCTTGAACACCTCGTAGATGGTATCATTGACGAAGGTAGTGGAGTTGAACACCGTCGTCAGCTGGATGCCCTCGGGCAGACGCTTGCGCAGCTTTTCGAGCGTCGCATCAACATTCTTCGAGGCCTGAACCGCGTTGGCTCCGGAAGCCAGATAGAGCCCCATCGCCACACCTTCATTGCCGTTGAGGCGGCTTGAGGCGTCCTCGTTCTGGGCTCCCAGCGCCACCCGGGCGACGTCGCGAACCCGCAACACCGATCCGTCCGGATTGGCCCGCACCACAATGTTGCCGAACTGCTCAGGGGTGACGAGCCGTCCCTGGGTCTCCAGATTGAGCTGGAACTGCTGATCCTCGGGCATCGGATTGGCACCGATGCGCCCGATCGCGGCCTGGGTATTCTGGGCCTGGATCGCCCGGATGATATCGGAGGGCACCAGGTTGAGGCTGTTGAGGCGCGCGGTGTCGAACCAGATCCGCATCGAATAGTTGAGGCGCCCGAACAAAGCGGCCTGACCGACGCCGGCAGTCCGCGACAATTCGTCAAGAACATTGATGACCGCATAGTTGGTCAGATAGAGCGAGTCGAATTTCGGGTTCTCCGACGACAGGAATACGAACTGAAGAACCGACGACGAGCGCTTGGCGACGGTCAGCCCCTGTGCCTGCACCTCGACCGGCAGCTGCGACATCGCGGTCTGGACACGGTTGTTGACGTTGACGGTCGCGATATCCGGATCGGTGCCGAGATCGAAGCTGACGGTCAGCGCGTACGAGCCGTCATTGCCGCTCGTACTCTTCATATAGATCATCTTGTCGACGCCGAGGACCTTGGTCTCGATCGGCTGGGCCACTGTGGCTTCCACCGTTTCCGCAGAAGCGCCCGGATACATGGCCTGGATCTGCACCTGTGGCGGGACAATATCCGGCAGCTGCTCGACCGCGATACGGGTCAGGGCCAGGAACCCGGCCAGCGACAATACGATCGAGACCACGACCGCGAGGCGAGGACGATCAATAAAGACAGATGAAATCACGGCTCAATTCCCCGCACCCGGAATCGCCGCCGCAGGCTGCGGCGCGACCTCCATCCCTGGCCGCACTCTCTGGACCCCTTCCAGGATGACGACATCGCCCTCCTTCAGCCCCTCCTCCACCGCAGCAAAGCGGGGCGTCGAGGCCCCGCGCCGGATCCGGCGCTGGGTGACGACATTCCTGGCATCCAGCACATAGACATAATCCCCCTGCTGATCGGCCATCACCACCGCACGGGGAATCGAGGGCAGGCTCTGCGGCATGGCCGATTCGATAACCACGGTGACGAATTCGTCGTTGATCAGCTCACGTCCCAGTGCCGCCCCGCCCGCCAGCGGCGGATTGGCGATAACGGCACGGACCATGATCGAATCGGTGTCCTGGGCCACCGTGGTATCGACGAAATTGATCTTTCCGCTCTTTTCATAGAGTCGGCCATTGGCGAGCCGCAGCCGGACCTCGACCGCATTGAGCCCGCCCTTGTCCGCACTCTTCTCGCGCATTTCGCGAAGCGCGCGAACCGGCATCGGAAACACCACATACATCGGGTCCTGACTGACCACCGTCGCCAGCGTCCCTGACGTGGGGCCCACCACGTTGCCCACCGTCAGCGACGTGCGGTTGATCCGGCCCTCGATCGGGGAGCGGATCTCGGTGTAATCGAGATTGATCTGAGCCTGCGCCACCTGCGCCCTTGCCGAGGCGATCTGGGCCTGAGCACTGCGCTGCGCCGCCAGCGCACTGTCGACCGTGCTCTGCGGGCCGGCCTGGCGATCGAGCAGCTGCTGGGCCCGGGTCAGAGTCAGATTGGCAAGTTCCGCCTGGGCCTCCTGCTGCGCCAACAGGCCCTTCCTGTTCTCAAGATCGGCCTCAAACGGTCCCCGCTCCAGCACATAAAGCAGCTCCCCCTTCTTCACATCGGCACCGTCCCTGAACAGCTGCTTTTCCATGAAAGCCGTGACCCGGGCGATCAGCGCCACCCGGTCTGTGGACTGAACGCGGCCGGAGAACTCACTGTGATCAATTACCGGTTTTGATTCGACGGTGATCACTCCCACCTTCGGCGGCCCCATCGGCCCCGGCATCTGCGCCGAAGCCGGCAACGTCGTTGCCAGAAACGCAGCCGAAAAAGCGATTGCACGGAAAAGGGGGATGGCCATGAGCGTCTCTCAGGAGTTGCAACACGTTGCCCAAAACAGTCCGCCAAGACATACAGAAATGCCGGTGCAATTCAACGGCTTATATGGTCTTTCGGGGGATGATTTCGACCCCGTGCGGCAAAAACTCCGCGCCCGCGGGCCTGCTTTCTCCGTCCTGTCCGCCTCCGGCCTGTCGCCCGCCCCGCGCCCACCCGAATCAGCAATCACCAGGCCCGCGCCCCTTTCAAGGCCCCGCCCGTCCCACCACATCCCGATCGGCTCCGGCTACCCGGTCCAGGGTTCCCGGCCAGGACAGATTGCCTTGCCCCAACGCCCGGATGGTGGCATTTGGCATTGGAACACCGCTTGCCGCGGGTCTCTCGACAGTGCAAGAAAGAATCAATCAATCAGGCTCATCGTATAGTTTATTCAGAAAGTCCGTAAAGCTGCATGCCACATAGAGTGGTGGGTCGTCACATTTCTCGTGATCCCGGAACACCACGGTCGGGTGGTCGGGGGTTTTGCGATAGTCAAAGCAGATCAGATCGCCTCCGCCATCCCTGGAGAACGGGATCACCCCATCCGGCACGGCCACGGCATTGTTCCACGGAGAAACAATCCTGTCGTCACGCGGTTCATCCTCGAAAATAGACACATAGCCCAAAGCGCTGCTGCTGCCGTCCGGCAGATCGAAACAATTTGGCGAGCATGCCCTTCCCTGGTGCATGGCTGCGACGGCAAGGAAGTCGGCCGGCAGTTTCACGCCGAGTTCCTTCTCCGTCTTTGCGATGCTTTCGGGTGAGCGCTTGGGAGGATTGGTGATCGCGAAATTCCGCCAGGTGATGGTCATGTTATCTCCCTTGTTCAGTTCTATTCAGAATAGTATCCCTGATGCCATTCGGAAGAACCGCCCTCATGAAGGAACATGCCACGGATCGCGGAATCGACGAGCAACATATCGCCGCTACCATTGACATGACCCCATGTATACGGTCTGGGCGACCAGTTTTCTCCCTCTATGACGTCAGCCAGAACCTCGTCCCTGATATTGAGACGCGTCACCAAATCCGGCCTGTTCATCAAGTCCTCGGCAAGTTTCCGGTTCGCCTTCCCAAAATGTCTGCCACGCCTTTTCCTGCAACTTCGGATCGATCGTGGTGTTGTAGGGCGAGATGGCCTCCGAGTTCCGAGGTGGCTTCGAAGTCCGGCCTCCGGCCCGGACTGCCATTCTCACCAGGTCCGGGTTTCCCGGCTGAGACAGAAGACAGATTGCCTTGCCCCAACTCCCAGATGGTAGCATTTGGCGATCGTGTCTCCAACCGACGACACCATCTTGCCCATGGCCGGATCGCCTGGCAGGCCTGGCCCTCACTGCGCCGTGCGCCGCGGGGTCCAGGATGCTGCGGGCGCCAAGCAGAGCATTGAAACGCCCTGGATCGACATCCGCAGAATTGGACTGGTGGGGACCTCCGGAACCGATCTCCTTTTCCAGTCCCGCTGCAGCATTGAACACCGCCTGACGCTTGTCAGCCGGCAATGCGGCGAAGGCCTGCTGGGCATAAGCGCAATGACGACAGCACGGTGGCGGCTGCCTGGGCATCGGAACTGTAATATCTCGCTGTCCACGGCCCTGCACCTGAGGGGCTCGCACACGGCGTCTCCGAGGCGCTGGCGGCTATTCCCTGCACAAAGTCAGCCCTGGTCTGCGACGAGGCATGATCGGCGACAGCATCGGCGACCTTCTTCGCATGGTCGCCACCAGCTGCGGCGAAGAAGCGTTGCACGCTGGCCAGATTGGCCCCATTCAGCTTGCCTGCCATGTTGCGAAGGAACCTCTGCTGCTCATCTGCACGGAGACCACCCTCGCTGCACCAGACACCGGGTTTCACCATATTGGCAGCGAGCTGATCGAGCTGGCCGCGGCGCTGCAACTGTTCGATCGCCTGATTGGCGTCGGTTCCCTCAAGCGATTGCAGCCGGTCCGCCGTCGCCCTGGCATTACCATTTGGGTCCCGTGTCAGTTTCACGGGTGGCTGCGAGTGGACAACACCCCGCGAGGTTTGGCCGTTGTCGAGCGCCCGCCTGGTCCCCGCGATGCTGCCGGCTGGCGGCGATTGCCGAGCGTTGCCTGCTGGCGCCGAGCCATTGCCTGGACCAGCACGCTCCTGACCGCCGCAACCCTGCGCCTCTCCCTTAAGGCCCTTAATAAGATCGCCTTGTTCGTTGCGTTTGATTGGGGACTGTTCGCGGTGCTGATCTGCCTGATTGTTCAACATGGCATACATGTTGTAGAATCTCGGGTCGATACCAGGGAAGTTGCCAGTGCCGAAACAACCATTGGGTTGTTGACCAGTCCTGACGCCAGAACCAGAGTCATTGCGAGATTGTTCTTTGCCCGCCGCACCGCACTCGCTGTCTGACGGTGGCGACAAGGCGTTGCCCATTAACGTGTCTAAACACCGCGCGAATTTCCGTACTGCAGATGAACCGCCCGAATTCTGTCCGTCCTGACCCATGGCCGCACCAGGCAGGCAGCTAATGGAACCTTTTACGCGAATGGAGGAATCCACTCAGAAACTCCATCAAAATATGCGGTAGGCTATCAAGGCATGGAGCTGAGTCAACGCATTGTATCATACAATCCGCAATCCGCAGCCAGCCACAGGTTCCATTGGGATTTTCGGGATTGTATTTTGTATGCAATCCAATATCGGGAGGCGGCAGGGTTGGCAGCCTCGCTCGGCGGGACTGTTGGGGACCGTGTGTGCGGCAGCTTGTCCTCCCGATCCGGCCTCGCCCCTGGAATTGTATAGTGTATACAATCCTGGGTCGCACCCACTGGACCAGCGCTCGCGCGGCAAATTGGGCGTGGAGGCGGCAATCCGGAACACATTTGAGCACGAGGCAGATGAGTGGGCGGAGGAAGCGTGTGTGCCACGCAACGTATGGCAGAAAAGCAGCGTGAAGTTCAACCCTGCTCCTTCTGCCGTGATCTATCTGGCAAATTCGCTCCAGATTCACCCTGCAATCGTCGCCGCCAGGGTCCGCCACGAGGTCAAAAACTGTCGTTTGCTTTCGCACTTCGCAGGGAATGGCGGCGTCGGACGCTATTTCCACGACGCCCACGACCGACGTTCTCCAGACAAAGGCCTCCGTTGTACATCCAGGAAACCGGTTTCCATCTGCACAGATTCGATTGCCGCGCGACTGCCGCACGCACATTGCCGGTTCTCCAGCTACCGTGGCGATGCCGGCGTGGCCAAGGATGCCACCTTCGGGCACCCGATTGGGGCCCGACGCCCACAACATAACCGGGCGGGTAGGGCCTTTCGCGGTGGTCCCCCGTCGCGCACCCCCATCTCGAATGCGCCCGAACCCGCACAATTTTCGGCAGGCACGATTGCGGGTGCCCGCACGCCTCATTTTTCGGATCCGTGGCCTCCCCCCGCCACGACACCGCTTCGGCCTGCCCGCTCCTGCAGTGCTGCGAGCGGACCTTCGGTTTTTCGATTTGTTAAGCTCCGAGCGCACGGCCCGCCTTGTCGGCCCCCGGAATGCGCGGCTATAGCATGGTTTCACAAGCAAACCGGTGTATGCCTGCCGGCATCAACCGGTGGGCGTGATTGTCAGCCCTTTTCAGACGCGGCTTTACGGCTGCACCACTGTTCCATTACCGCGAGGCGCATTTGGAGACCGTCACCATTGCGCTGATTCTGCTGCTCGCCGTGGTGGCGTCCGGCGCCGTCGTGCGCATCTCTCCGATCCCGCTTCCTTTGCCTCTGGTGCAGATCGTCATCGGCGTGCTCGTCGATGTGGTGGCCCAGCTCGGCGTTGAACTGCGGCCGGATATTTTTTTCCTGCTGTTTCTGCCTCCCCTGCTGTTTCTCGATGGCTGGCGCATCCCGAAAGAGGGCCTGTTTCGCGACAAGGGGACGATCCTGGAGCTGGCGCTCGGTCTGGTTGTGTTCACGATTCTCGGGGTCGGCTTTTTCGTCAACTGGCTGGTACCGGCGATGCCGCTCGCCGTCGCCTTCGCGCTGGCCGCCATCATCTCTCCGACCGACCCCATCGCCGTCACCGCGATCAGCCGGCGCGTCGCCATCCCGCGCCGGCTGATGCATATCCTTGAGGGCGAGTCCCTGCTCAACGATGCCTCCGCCCTGGTCTGCATGCGCTTCGCAGTCGCGGCAGCCCTGACCGGCACATTTTCCCTGGTCTCCGCCTTCGGCACTTTTCTCTGGCTCGCAACCGGCGGCATTACCATCGGCATTGGCGTCACCTGGATCGTCGTGATCGCAAAAAACTGGCTGGCACACCGCTTTGGCGAAGAGCCAGGGCCGCAGATCCTGATCAGTCTCCTGATCCCGTTCGGCGCCTATCTTCTCGCCGAGCATCTGCATTGCTCCGGCATTCTCGCCGCCGTCGCCGCCGGCATCACCATGAGCTATGTCGAGCAGGGTCAGGTCCTGCCACTGACCCGCATCCGCCGCAGCGCCTTCTGGGATATGGTGCAGTTCACGGCCAACGGCATCATCTTCGTCCTGCTCGGCGAGCAGCTGCCGCGCCTCTTCACCAGCGCTGCTGCAGTCGTCCACGAAACCGGCCATCATGACCCGATCTGGCTCCTGATCTATGTTGTCGCCATCAACCTCGCGCTGGCTCTGCTGCGCTTTGCCTGGGTGTGGACCTCGCTGCGCTTCACGCTGGTTCGCGCCCATCTCAAGGGACAGACGCCTTTCGTGCCCAGCTGGCGCCTGATCGCCGCCACCTCGGTCGCCGGCGTCCGCGGCGCCATCACGCTTGCCGGTGTGCTGACACTGCCCCTGACCGCCGGCAACGGCTCCCTCTTCCCGGCACGCGATCTGGCGATCTTTCTCGCTGCCGGCGTCATCATCGTGTCGCTGATTGTGGCCACGACGACCTTGCCCTTTCTTCTCAGGGACCTCGAGCTTCCTCCCGAAGCGTCCCTCCAGGAAGAGGAGGACAAGGCGCGCAACGCCGCGGCCAGGGCCGCGATTGCAGCGATCGAGCAGCTGCAGCAGGATATGGCCGAGGGACGGATCGACGCCGACCTTTATGTCAACGCCGCTCTGCGCATCACCACGCTCTATCGCCGCCGCATTGAGGGACGATCCAAGAGCGGGGAGGAAGCCGAACTTGCCCACAAGGCGCTCGATATCGAGCGCCGTCTTGCGGTGGTCGGCCTTCGTGCCGAACGAGCCGAGCTTTACCGCAGCGCGCGTAACCGCGACATCCCGGATGAACTGGCGCAGAAACTGATCCGCGAGATTGATCTGCTCGAATCCCACATCGCCACGACCTGAGCGGCACATCGGCGCAGATCGGCGTCATTGCGCAGGCATCATCGCCGCAACGGCAAACGGTGAACGAAAGAGGCCTTTTTTTCGGATTCCATCAGGCGACTGGCGCCCGCGCCTGAACTCTGCAGCTCAAGCCGCGTCCCGGGAGCGACAGACGGCACGCTGCGTCTTCCAGCGCCACCATGTCCTCCCACAGACGAAGGTCGCTGTCATATTGCCTGTCCTGGGCCAGGCCACAGATAAAGCTGGCAAAATCAGGCGCAATCAGGCTGACCCGGAAATCTTCCTCTTCGTCGACATAGACCACGGCGGGCTCACCCTGTCGGCCACAGCAGCGGTAGTCCAGCGCGATCATCTGATGGCCTGCTGACGGCGTATCGGCAATATAGACACCGATCTGCGGATACTGCCATTCCTCTTCGCGAAACTTCGATCCCCGTGCGCCACAAAGCGAATATCGTGCCGTACGGCCGATGGCGAAAAGACCGGTGACAACGACATGGTCGGGAGCCCAGCTGGTGGGCTCGGGCATCGGACAGAAATTGCGCCTCAGCATGCCGCCATTCTGTGACCGCGCCAGTTCGACATAGGCGGCGGGCAGCCGGAAACCACCGAGTTCCTGTTCAATGGAGGCGATGAGGCGGGCACCGGGTGCCGGCTCGACGTAATTCTCTCTCGAACAGACACAATCGTGCCACAACGCCCCGGACTCGAAATTCGCCATGATCGACGGACCTTCTTCGGAGCACTTCTGCAGGGCAGAGACCTTTAAAAAGCGGGCGAGCCTCCCGTTCTTAAGCCGGCCCCCTCAAAGTCCTGCTGCAAATACGCCGACAATTCGACTCAAAATGTGGAGCAAAATCGTAGCCCATCCCCCGCCCGGATGCAACCTTAGGCTGTATAAGCTGGAACCGGGTTGTATCAGGGAACCGTGCCGGGCGTATCCCGGAAAATACGCGAGAGGATCCCCCCGGTGCGGGAAGCACCGAAGGCACAGCCGTGAGGATTCTTCTGCCGGGCCACTGCCCGCGCCCGCGACTTTCTGACCACCGCAATTTTCTCAAAATTGGCCAAAATGTGATGGCGGCTTCGCTCGGTCCCGACAGCACGGCAGATTCTGGCACGTCAGCGCCCTGCCTTGCCGCGCACCGCGGATTTCCTGCGCCTTGCTGGCACCTTGACTTTTCGCGTGTTCGAACAGGACCTTGCGCTCCAGGAGGAGGCACTGGCCGCTGGACGGACCAGAGTACTGGCCGCTGGACGGACCAGAGTACTGGCCGCTGGACGGACCAGAGTACTGGCCGCTGGACGGACCAGAGTACTGGCCGCTGGACGGACCAGAGTACT
>WQYW01000002.1 GCA_009781045.1 Alphaproteobacteria bacterium | reverse complement strand
GGCTGTTGCCAGCGCCGCATGTCCGGGTAGGGAACGGTTGAAGGAACAACCGGTTTCATCTACTAGTCTATCCTCCTTTCGTGTTGTAAAACAGAGACTTATGCGACTTTCAGGTCGCACGCGGTCATTCGGAACAGATGGCGCGCGTGTGGCGCGGAATCGGTGGACGGTCGTCGGAATACACGCCCAGCTGAACTGGAGATCAAGGAGGGTTCCGACGGTTCCCTTGATACGTCAAGTGGCCTCCGGTGCCGTCCGGGAACAGCACCCTGGTAAGGGTACCGCACCTGTCGCTGGCTTCGACGTTCCTGACCGTCCCGGCGGGCGATCCTGGATTGCGAAACTTTGATCCCACGCCCCACAGGATCCCGCTACAGGCTTCGATTTGGCTTTCACCGTCGCGCCACGCCTTGCGCCATCGGCTTCTGTTGGAAAAACCGCCTCTGGCGTAAGCCTCAGCCGCCGGTCATGTTCATGCGCCTGGTGAGGCCGGAACGATCGAGCTGGGCGATGTCGAAGTCGTGGCCTCGGGGTTTGACGCGGATGGCGCGGTCGATCGCCGCCGCCAGGGCAGCGTCGTCCGGCGACTGGCGCAACGGCGTGCGCAGATCGCAGGAGTCTTCCTGGCCGAGGCAGCCATGCAGCAGACCGGTGCAGGTGACACGTACCCGGTTGCAGGAGGTGCAGAAATTGCCGCTCATCGGCGTGATGAAGCCGAGCCTGCCGCCGGTTTCGCCGATCCTGACATAGCGCGCCGGCCCGCCGCTGGTCTCATTGCTGTCGGTCAGCGTGAAGCGCTGCGTCAGGCGCGAGCGAATGAGCGACAACGGTACATATTGGCCGGAACGCGAGGGGCCGCTGTCGCCCATCGGCATGACCTCGATCAGTGTCAGCGCCATGCTTCTGCTGTGCGCCCACTCCATCAGCGTCGGGATCTCCTCCTCGTTCACGTCCTTGAGCGCCACCGTGTTGATTTTGATCGCAATGCCGGCGGCCCGGGCCGCCTCAATGCCGTCGAGGACCTTGTTGAGGTCACCGCCACGGGTGATGTTGGCGAACTTCACGCTGTCCAGCGTATCCAGCGAAACGTTGATGCGGCGCACGCCATACTCCGCAAGCCGTCTTGCATAGGGCGCCAGCCGGGTGGCGTTGGTGGTTACCGTCAGCTCCTGAAGCAGGCCGCTTTCGAGGTGACGCGACAGCCGCGCCACCAGCGACATCACGTTGCGACGGACCAGGGGCTCACCTCCGGTGAGGCGGAGCTTGGTTACGCCTTTGACGATGAAGGCCGAGCACAGGCGGTCGAGTTCCTCAAGCGACAGCAGATCGCTGCGGGGCAGGAAACGCATGTCCTCGGACATGCAATAGAAGCAGCGCAAGTCACAGCGGTCGGTTACCGAGACCCGCAGATAGGTGATGCTGCGGCCGAATCTGTCGTTCATCGGGCGGGATGCGTGAGAAGAAGGATGTGACATGGAGAGTGTCATGGCGCACGCACTGCATCTGTAGTGGAAGACGGGTGGGCCGCAAGGCAAGGCTTGAGCGCCACGATGGGAGGGAAATATTAGGCGGCGGCTTTGCGATCCTGCAAGCGATTTGTGGGCTGGCAAGCTCCGGCCAGCCGCGCGGATGCCGGTCTGTGCGCAGGGAGAGCGTCCTCAAGAAGCGATGCGTGGCAGCCGGGAATGTGCCCCGGGTGGCGCACGTGCGCGGACCCGGTGAGAGGGCGCTGGCGGGTTTCCTGCGAAAAGCGGGAGCCGCTTTTCAGATGCACAGGTTTTGCGGCAAACCGGGCCTGCGGCGTGCTCGCGCAGGGCGCGCATCCGTGCCGCACCCAGCCTTGCGCCTGCGCCCGCTTCGAGCAGGCACAGGCTTCAGGGAAGCGGGAATGGACGACCCGAACCCGATCAGGACTTGGTGAGGACATCAAGGATGCCGCCGCGGGCCCTGCTCCGCAACTGGCCGGGAGGAATCCCGAAACGTTCCTTGAAGGCGCGGCTGAAATGGGAGGAATCGCTGAATCCGCGCCGGAAGGCGATGTCGCAGATGGTCAGGTTGGCAAGCTTGGGATCAATCAGATCCTCGCGGCCGGCCCGCAGGCGCCGTTCCCACATCCATCTCGAAACGGTGGTTCCGGAGTGCTTGAACAGATCGTGGAGGTAGCGCAGCGAAATCAGGTTGTCCTCGGCGATGCGGGCCGGCGTCAGTTCGTGGTCGGAGAAATTCTCCTCCAGATAGCACAGGATGCGGCTGAGGCGTTTGGACTGGCTCGTGGCAGTCTGCTTTGCGCTCGGGGCGGCATGGGAGCGCACAACCGAGCGCACCAGAGCGAGGAAACTGTCAGCAAGGGTGAACTGCTCGATGTCGGAAAGTTCGCCTTCCTTCTCCATCGTCATTGCCTTCACCAGATCGACGACGATGGGCACCAGCCCCCTGGCATCGAAAACGGTAGCGTCGAGCGGTTCGACATCGCGGCCCGCGGCGCTGTCGTACAGCGCCCTGTGCGGGATTCGCAGGATGATCTTGCGTCCCTTCTCCGGATAACAGACGAGATAGGGAATGCCGACCGGGACAATGGCAAATGCCCCGGGCTTCAACGTCAGGGTGCGGTTGCCCTGGACGATCTCAGCCATGCCCTCCAGCTGAACATGGAGAGCGACATCGCAGATGCGGTCGGCCAGGATATCTTCCTCCCGCCGTCTGACCATGACGGGATCGCTTTCAATGGCGTGAATTGTGAGCGTCGCCACCTTGCGGCGCTCGGTAGCGTAGTGTCCGAACGCCTCACGGTGCTGTTCAGCCACAACGCGCACCACCGACTTCGAAACGTTATCCAAGAGTTCCTGAGTAACCGGTTCTGCCAGAACCGACTGCGTTGCCCCTGCCATATGTTACTCCACGCTGGAAGCTGGACGTTTAATTCCCCCTCTACACGATGAGCGCCGTCACGAAGCGGTGAATCGGGCTTCATGGATAGCACCACCATCCCGTTTGAAGATAGGGGCATTTGTTTCTCAACGCAAGCCCGGCCCTTGCAGTTCCCGATGGGATGCGCGTCATCGCGGGGAGCGACGGGGCGCAATCACTGAAACGGCGTTCACGGTGCATATCGGCGAATCCTGTGGTGTTCTGTAGTAGATTGTAGATCGCTTTGTTAACGATGTTGCAGCGCGGTGGCGATGTCCTGTCAGAGTTGTTGCCACATGTCTGTGTCGGTGCGGCCAATTATTGGCGCTAAAATGCCAAAATTGCGCTCTCTCAGACAAGGGGGGTGCGCTGTGGTACATGCGCCTTTTGCGCCGGCGATGTTAGTTGGAGCCAAATCGGACAAAGGAATTCAAGGGACTTCGGATGGAAAACAGACCGCGCAGTGTGGCCGTGATCGGTGGCACGGGGGACCTTGGCTCGGGCCTGGCGTGGCGCCTGGCGCGCGCCGGGTATCCGGTTGTGATCGGATCGCGGGCGAGCGAAAAGGCCGTTGCGCATGCGCAGGAAATGGCACGCCGGGGCAGACTGGAGGTGACCGGAGCGGGCAATGTCGAGGCGGCGGCTTCTGCCGATCTCGTCATCGTCACGGTGCCTTTTGCCAGTCAGCAGGCGACGCTGGAATCGATCCGGGATGTGGTCCAGGGCAAGATTGTGGTCGATACCACTGTACCGCTGATGCCGCCCAAGGTGATGCGCGTGCAGTTGCCGGTGGAGGGATCGGCGGCGCGCCGCGCCCAGATGCTGCTTGGTGATGAAGTCCGTGTTGTTTCCGCCTTCCACAACGTGGCGGCGGCGCATCTTGTGAGCGAAGAGGCGCGGCTCGAGGACTGCGACGTGCTGGTGTGCGGCAATGACACTGCAGCACGCGATGTGGTGGTGGCGCTGGCCGACGCCATCGGCTTTAAGGCCTGGCACGCCGGGGTGATCGACAATTCGGCGGTGGCGGAGGCGCTGACCTCGGTTCTGATATTCATGAACAGGCGCTACGGGATTGCCGGCGCCGGAATTCAGATTACGGGTACGCCGACGAAAGAGGGCTGAGGGCCCCTCCAGCCGGCCGGGACAGGGCCTCCCCCCGGGGGCCTTGCGGTGAGGCGACAGCGCCGCCTTCGGCCGGGGATTTCGAGCATTCCCGACATCATGGCGTGCGGATCCCGGGCCGGGGTATGCGCACCCCATGGTTGCGCGGGCGGTCAAGCCGTCCGCCCGCCGGAGCAAGACGCCGAGCCCGCTCGCGCCTAATCTCGCCTGCCGTGACGATCCCGACCGTTGGTCCTGCTTTCACGCGACTTCGTCTCGAGGCTCGGAGATCCGCCAGGCCTCGTCAAAGCGGCGGCTGGGGGCTTCTCGCCGTCCGCGCCGGAGCGGTCCGCAGGTCGCGGCGAGGTATCTTCCGGTATTCGGGCTTTGAGCATAGAGGCACGCGTTTCTCACGAAGTGGCACTGGTGGCGCAATCAGGAGCATCCCGGACGATGAACGTAGCGATCAATCGCCTCCCTGACTTCGAACGCCCCGACAGAGAGACGGCCCTGGCGCTGGAGGATCAGCACGTTGCGAAGCTCCAGCCCATCGCCGCCGCGTTCCGGGACCAGGGTCATGGTGCACTGATCACCTACTCCCGGAAGGTCTTCATCCCGCTCACCAAGCTCTGCCGCAACGTCTGCCATTACTGCACCTTCGCCAGAGCGCCGGCGAAAGGAAGCGCACATTATCTGATGCCGGAGCAGATTCTGGCGATTGCCCGGGCGGGTGCCGAGGCCGGCTGCCAGGAGGCGCTGTTCACGCTCGGTGACAAGCCTGAGCTGCGCTATGCCGCGTCCCGTACCGCGCTGGTGGAAATGGGATACGAGTCGACGCTGTCCTATCTGATCGAGATGGCGCGCCTGGTCTATGCCGAAACCGGCCTGCTGCCGCATATCAATGCCGGGGTCATGGATGCCGAGGCTTTGCGCGGTCTGCGCTCGGTGTCGGTGTCCCAGGGCCTGATGCTGGAGGCGAGCAGCCTGAGGCTTTGCGAGCCCGGCGGGCCGCACCACGGCTCCCCGGACAAAGACCCGGCACAGCGGCTGGCGATGATTGCCGCCGCGGGCGAACTCAGGATCCCGTTCACCTCCGGCATCCTGATCGGCATCGGTGAGACCAGGCGGGAGCGCATTGAGGCGCTGCTGGCTTTGCGCGACCTCAACGACCGCTATGGGCATCTCCAGGAAGTCATCATTCAGAATTTCCGGCGCAAGCCGGGGACAAGGATGGCCAGGGCGCCGGAACCCTCGCTTGAGGATCTGTGCTGGACCATTGCCGTGGCGCGCATCCTGTTCGGGCCGGAGGCCAATATCCAGGCCCCGCCCAATCTGTCGCCGCAGGCCCTGAAGGCGCTGATTGACGCCGGGATCAATGATTTCGGCGGGGTGTCGCCGGTGACCGCCGACCATGTCAATCCCGAGGCGCCGTGGCCGCAGCTGGAGCGCCTTGCTGCGGAAACCGAAGCGGCCGGGAAGATTCTGGTGCCGCGCCTGCCGATCCAGCCCGCCTGGACGGCAAAGCTTGAGGACTGGGTCGATGTCGATCTGCGGCCGCTCTTGCGCAAGGCGATGGATTCGAGCGGTCTGGCACGCCTTGATGCCTGGTCGCCCGGTGACACCAGCCCGCCGCCCGCGCTGCCGCGTGCGCGCTCAAGCAATCTCGGTCCCTCGCTCGGCAGTGCGCTGTCGGGCCGGATCGACCGGGCGCAGGCCGGAGGGCGGCTGTCGGAGGCTGAGGTCACCTCTCTGTTTGGCGCCCACGGCCGCGATTTCCGCATGCTGTGCGCGGCCGCCGATGAGCTGCGCGCGGCGGTAAGCGGACGGGACGTTACCTACGTGCCGAACTGCAATCTGAACTACACCAATGTATGCTCCTACAAATGCCGCTTCTGTGCCTTCGCCAAGGGGCGCATGTCCGAGAGCCTGCGCGGCGCCGCCTATACCATGTCGCTGGACGAGATCCAGGACAAGGTCCGGGAAGCGTGGACGCGCGGCGCCGTCGAAGTCTGCGTGCAGGGCGGCATTCACCCCTCCTATACCGGGCAGATCTATCTCGATATCTGCAGGGCCATCAAGGCGGTGTGCCCCGGGATGCATATCCATGCCTTCTCCCCTCTGGAGGTCTGGTATGGAGCGAAGACGCTCGCGCTGTCGCCCCTGGAGTTCCTCAGCGAGTTGCGGGCCGCGGGTCTGGGTTCCCTCCCCGGGACGGCGGCGGAAATTCTCGACGACGAGGTACGGGCCGTCATCTGCCCCGACAAGGTCAGTGTCGCCGAGTGGTGTGAAGTGATCCGCAGCGCCCACCGCATCGGCGTGCGTTCCACGGCAACGATCATGTTCGGCCATGTCGAGCGGCCCGTGCACTGGGCCCGGCATCTTCTCTGTCTGCGCGATCTGCAGGAGGAGACCGGCGGCTTCACCGAATTCGTGCCGCTGCCCTTTGTTCCTATGGAGGCGCCGATGGCGCGGCGGGGTCAGGCGCGCATCGGACCGACCTTCCGCGAAACCGTCCTGATGCATGCGGTGGCGCGGCTGGTGCTCAATCCTCTGATCCCCAATATCCAGACCTCCTGGGTCAAGCTCGGAGCGGAGGGGGTGAGCGTGTGTCTGCAGTCCGGCGCCAACGATCTCGGTGGCACATTGATGCATGAAAGCATCAGCCGGGCAGCCGGCGGCGGCCACGGCGAGGAAATGACTCCGCGGGCGCTCGACACCATCATCGAGCGCATCGGCCGGGTCCCGACGCAGCGCGATTCGCTCTATGGACGCATCCCGCGCGGCCGCTATCTCAGCCAGGGCGAATATGAAGGAAGATGCAGGGCGGCCGCCTGCTGAGGGAAAATCAACGCCCCGGTCAGGAACTGGCTCTATTGTGGCTGTATTGGCGCCGGGGGCGGGAAACAGCCGGCGCGGCCAGGCGAGCGGGCGTCCTTCGTTCGTGTGCGTGAATTGGCGGATTATGTGAGGGAGAAGAGCGGTGACCAGCGAGAAGGTGGACCAGGGACAGCCCGGCTCAAGGCGCGTTGAGATGTTTGCTCCCTGCGGCTTCCCCCAGGTCGCGCCGGGGCAGGCTCTGTTTCCGCTGATCCGCCAGACTCTGGCGGCCAATGCAGCGGCGCTGCAGGATCGGGACATCCTGGTGGTGACGCAGAAAGTGGTCTCGAAATCGGAAAACCGCTATGTCCGTCTCGACAGCGTCGAGGTGTCGGAGCGCGCGCGCGAGGTGGCTGCGCGCTGCGGCAAGGACCCCCGCATGGTTGAGATGGTGCTGCGCGAATCGGAGCGCATCGTAAGAATCGCCGGCAACGTCCTCATCGTCCGTCACCGGCTCGGCTTTGTCAGCGCCAATGCCGGCATCGATCAGTCGAATATCGATGGCGGCGACGAGCAGATGCTGCTGCTGCCGGCCGATCCCGATCGCAGTGCGGAGGCTTTGCGCGCCGAAATCCGGCGTGAACTGAATGTCGATGTGGCGGTTGTGATCGTCGACAGTTTCGGCCGGCCCTGGCGCCTTGGCACCTGCGGGGTCTGCCTCGGCAGCGCCGGTCTGGTTGCACTCAAGGACTATCGCGGCAAAAGCGACCTCAAAGGCCGGCGGCTCGAGGTCACCGAGGTGGCGCAGGCCGACGAAATCGCCGCTGCCGCCTCGATTCTGATGGGGCCGTCGGACCAGGCGCTGCCCATCGTCGTGGTCCGCGGCCTCGACCTGAGCGGGTCGGGGCGGGCAGCCGATCTGCTGCGCCCGGTCGAGCAGGATCTGTTCCTGTGAGCACGGCGCGACCACAGGAAGCGGGAGGGGCGCGCATTCTGGCGCTGTGCGGCGGCGTTGGCGGCGCCAAACTTGCGCTTGGCCTCAGTCATCTGGTGGCGCCGGAAAAGCTCACCATCGTCGTCAACAGTGGCGACGACTTCGAGCATCTCGGCCTCCTCATCTGCCCCGACATCGACACCGTGACCTATACGCTCGCCGGCGTGGTGCACCCCGGGCAAGGCTGGGGTCGCACCGGGGAGAGCTGGAACGCTCTGGCCGAACTGGAGCGCCATGGCGGGGAAGCCTGGTTTCGGCTCGGAGATAAGGATCTCGGCCTCCATCTGATGCGGCGGGCGCTGCTCGATCAGGGCCGGACCTTAAGCGAGGTCACGGCCGCACTGACCTCTTCTTTCGGCATAAAACACATGATCGCGCCGATGACCGAGGCGCAGCTGCGCACGCTGGTTGAGACCGACGCCGGCACTCTGGCGTTTCAGCATTATTTCGTCCGCGAGCGCTGTGCACCGCGGGTGAAGCGGGTGATCTATTCGGGTGCGGCGACAGCGGAGCCGTCCGAGCCGCTGGCGGCGGCGCTGCGCGATCCCGATCTCGCCGCGGTCATAATCTGCCCGTCGAACCCCTATCTCTCGATTGATCCCATTCTGAGCCTCAAGGGGGTGCGTGAAACCCTGCGCCAGCTCGCGGCACCGGTGATTGCGGTTGCACCGATCATCAGGGGGACCGCCATCAAGGGGCCGACGACAAAAATCATGGACGAACTGGGCCTCCCGGCGTCCGCCGCTGCGGTTGCCCGGCACTACCAGGACTTTCTCGATGGTTATGTGGTGGACAGCGAAGATACGGCCGATGTCGCGGCCTCTCTTCCCCAGCTGTCGCTTCTCGGGTGCGACATCATGATGTCGAGCCTCACCGACAAGGTGGAGCTGGCACGGCGCTGCCTGTCTTTCGCGGCCGATCTGGCAGCACCAGAATGACAGCGGGTCTGTGGGCACTGGTGCCGGTCAAGGAACTCGGTGGCGTCAAGAGCCGCCTCGCCGGCCTTCTTTCGGCAGCTCAGCGCCGGGACCTGGTGGTGGCGATGGCTGCTGATGTGCTGCGCGCACTGGTCGGATCGCGCCGCGTTGAACATGTGGTGCTGGTCAGCGGCACGCCGGAACTGGCGAGGCTCACAGGAATTGCTGATGTCGTCAGCTATCCCGGTCCCTGCACGTGCGGTCTCAATGCCGATCTGACGGCGGCGGCGCACTGGGCGCACCGCGCCGGCGCGCGCCAGCTGCTGATCGTGCATGCCGATCTGCCGCTGCTGACTTCTGCTGCGATTGATCGTTTTGTCGGGGCACGTCAAAACAGGCGGGAGCGCGGCCTGCTCCGTGCCGCCAGGTGCAGCAAGGGGAGCGGGACCAACCTCTTGCTGGCTCCGCTGCCGCTGCCGCTGCCGCTCAGTTTCGGCGCGCACAGTCTGGCGCGTTTCCGTGATCTGGCGGCGGCGCGTGGGCTCACCTTCGAAATCCGCGATGACCCGGCTCTCGGCACCGACATCGACATCAGCGATGACCATGAGCTGCTGGAGCGGCTCTTCAGATCCGGTGGATTGCCACAAGGGGCGACGGCGGCGCTGCTCCGGGCCCGAAGCGTCTCTGCGGGCCGGCTTGCAGAGGCATTTTCCTGACGGCAAGCCTCATCGCCTTGGCTCGCCTGGCGAGTGACGCCCCAGAAGGCGCCTGCTGCCGCAGGCGCTCAGGATCCGTCGAGGGAAGCCATCCGCCGGGTCGTGAGCCCTTCCCTTGTGCTGCTCAATTCATGATAGGCCACGACAGACAGTAACCATAGCCACCGACGATTCCCTGTACCAGCAGGCTGCCGATTACTGCGCCCGGTCTGCCGCCAGCCAGTCCCAGCAGAAAGGTGCCAAGCCCCCCGGCAATGGCGCCACCGACCAGGAAGAGGAGGAATAGTTCGAACAGCACCCAGCGCTCGCCGTCGGTGAGTGCTGCACTGCGCCTGAGGCTCGCAATTGGTCCGGCTCCTTCGACGATGCAGGCGGGGCACGCAACCGCCCATCGCACCGCCAGCATGATCCCCGGAACCACCAGGAGAATGGTGCCGACAAGGACCCCGAGCGTGATCAGAACCGCCACGCCGGCGAGCGGAAGGAATCCCCGCGCCGCCCGCACCAGGGTCTCGCCGATGCTTCTGCGCTCGCCACAGAGGTGGCTGAAAGCGGTAAGGATGGTCACCGCGTAGCCGAGCGTGCCTGAAACAAACTGGGCAAAACAGGCCAGTGCAGCCGCACCGAGAAAGTCCGCGGTGAAGTTCCAGGTCCTTGCGATTTCTGCCGCATCAAAGGACAGTTCAAGCAATGTCCATGGCAGGGCCACCAGCAGTCCGATGGCGAAGTAGAGCGGGAAATTGGCCAGGAAGACGTCCCACGCGCGACGGAAAACCGTGCTTGTCCGCAACCCGGTACGAGCAGGAACCTCGGTGTCAGTCATCAAACTCTCCTTTGCGCTTTGCGCGACCCGCGATGGGATTGCCGATTTCCGACTTTTCGGGATCGGTGTCAAATCCGCCAGGCGCAGAGCCAGACACGCGACAAGCCGGGCAGATTTCTGACGCGATCCGCAAGGCGGCCCGATTTTTCCTCCAACCTACACATTCGTTCGCTGGCCGCGAGATGGCGGAAGTGCATGCGGCCGGCTGCCATTTCTGACCATAACCTCGACGTGGCATCGACGACAGCGCGGCAACAATGCCGGTTGCTTACGAACTGCGAAAGAGTAACGGCAGTGCAGGCCGCAGGCCGGGGCTGGCCCGCGAGGCGGGATTTCAGGACGAGGGACGAGGTGGCTGTCGGAGGGAGGGCGGGAAAGTCCCGGTGCGGGTTTGGCCTGGCAAGCCCGGAGTGATCCGCTTCTGGGGGGCGGCCGCTCCCCTTGTGAAGCAGTAATCGGGGAACTCGACCAGGGACGCCTATGTCCTGGATCAATCGCGGCAGGCATGCCACGAGGGCCGAGGAAAACGCGAAGAATGTCGACACGCCGTAACCTCCGGTGCACGCGATAGACAGGAAGAAACGGAGCTCCTCCGACGACGAGTTCTTGTGTTCCGCGTTGTCGGCCACGGCGCCCCGGTTCCGGGCTGTGGGCAAGCGGTTCAACGCGCTGCGTCAGACGTTTGATTTGCTCGATCCTGTGCCGCGAGGGTGGTCTCTGGAGACAGGGTCAGCCTGGTGCTGGTGATTACTGGCGGCGCGCCTGAGCCAGCGAATGTTCATGAGCGCTGCTCGCGTTCAATCTGCTTCAACAGTTCGGCGCGCTCGCGCTCCCAGTCGGTCTTGACGACGTCATGAGGAACCCACTCGGCGTTCGGATCATCGGCTTCTTCAATTGCGGACGTGACCTGCTCGCGGAACCATGCGTCATGGGCGGCTGCGTCATGGGGTGTGCGCAAACGCTCAGGGGGATCGGTGCGGCGCGGCGTGTTTGCCAATTCAAAGCCCCCGAGATCAACGTCGAAACGGGAGAGCCCGAGCTGATCGCGGACGAAGGCGGCGGCAGCGGGCAGCGTTCGCCGCAAGCGGGGGGGTGAGGCTCTCGGGGCGGCAATGGCGCATTCCAGGGTTCCATAGCGCAGCAGGATCGCCCATCCGCCCGTTGCCGCAAGCACAAGTCGCGGAGCGGATCGCCTGGGCTTCCCGGAGCCCCTGGACGGCCCTGCCATCGATGATCCGGATCCGTGGAGGAGTGGGTGACATCGGATTCCATTTCCTTAAGCGAAAAGGTGCGGGGGATTGTGATCCTGCCGCCCATTGAGAACAAGCCTGGCAAACCCCACTGGAGGTCAGGAAAAGCGCATCCTGTGGTGTGGGGGCGCTCCCACCCCTGGCAGCGGCAAATTCGCCAGGTTGAGAGCAACAGGGGGCAGAGCCGACCATTGTCTGCGCCAGAACATATCCCTCTGCGAAAGGCCCGGTTCCTCTGGAACCATGACAGAGGCGTTGCTGTCCCGCAGGTTTCCGAAGATCCTCCGGGGAGCGGTACGCACACGTGCGCTGGCGAGCGGTGAAGCGCGAGCCTGCCGAAAGACGGAAAAGACCCGTCCCCCTATGCCAGTTCTCTGGCCACAAGGTAGCCGGAGCCGCCGGCGAGGCCGGGACCGGGATGGGTCGAGGCGCCGATATGATAGAGGCCCTTGATCCCGGTGTGGTGATTGACCGAGCCGGTGAAAGGCCGCCAGGTGAAGAACTGGTCAATGCTACAGGCGCCGCCATAGGGATCGCCGCCGGCGAGATTGACGTTGATCGATTGCAGGTCGGCGGGGGAACAGGCGTGGCGGCCGAGGATGCTTCGCCGGAAGTCGCGGATGTGGCGGGCAAGAATCGCTTCAATGCGGTCGGCGAAAGCCTCCCGTGTGGCCTCATCCCAGCTGCCCGAGGTCGCAATCGTACCGGAGGCGTCGCCCTTGACCTGGCGTGGCGCGTCGGGGACCTGGATCCACAATATGGCCTTGCCCGGGGGGCAGCGCGAGGAATCGAGCGCCGCGGGCTGACCGACGCAGATGGTCGGGACCTGTGGCAGGAGGCCGCGCATCGCCTCGTTATAGGACTTCGATACCGCATCAAGGCCCTCGGAGAGATGGATCAGTGCGACCTTCTCAAGTCCGTCAGCGATCCAGCGCGGGGCCCGGTCGAGGGCGTAATGGAGCTGAAAATTGCCGCTGCCATGGCGGAAGTGAGCCGCCTTGTCGCGCGTGAACTGTGGAGCGGCCTCGCCAAGCAGGCGGCCATAGAGTTCTGAAGGGGTGAGGGAAGCGATCACGGACTTGCGGGCGCGGATGATCTCGCCGGAAGAAAGCGCCACGCCGGTTGCCCGCCCCTTTTCCACCAGGATGCGATCGACCGGGCTTCTGGTGCGGATGCTGCCGCTGCGTTCTTCGATGAGGCGGCGGAGCGCCGTGGCGGCATTGGCGGCACCTCCCTTGACGATGGGCGCTCCAGCGGCTTCGAGGGCGAAGGCGACCACCTTGGCCATCTGTGCCGAGGTCGAATCCTCAGGCGATAGCCCGCAATGGCGTACCCAGGGAGCGAACAGGGCCTGGGTCAGGGGCGAGGCATAGCTGGTTTCGAGCCAACCCCGGGCCGGAACGAGGAGGCTGCCAATATAGGCGGAGAGGCCGTGCATGCCACGGCGCCAGAATTCGCGTGCCAGCAGCCGGAACGTGGCGCCGGACCACAGCGCACCGCCGAGCAGGCCGAACAGGAGCTGGGCGTTGGCCTCGATCTCACCGACATCGCGGCCATAGCTTGCGCCGTCGCCCTCGGCTCGTGCGCTGCAGGCGCCGATGTTGCACGCCCGGTCGCGGGTCAGGACCAGGCTCTCGCCGTTGGGGCGCAGCACCGCAGTGGGGTGCGGGCTGTGGCAGAATTCGAGGCCATGGCGCGCCAGATCGGCTCCGAGTTCGGCATAGGCCGGCGACGTCACGAACAGCACGAAGGTGGTTGCCAGCACGTCATGGAGGAAGCCCGGTGCCGTGACCTCGGCGCTTCGCATGCAGCCGCCGATGTGGTCTTCCCGCTCAAGCACCAGCACCTTGCCGCCGCGCCTCGACAGCAGCGCAGCGGCCACGAGGCCGTTGATGCCGGCCCCGACGACGACGTGGTCAAAGGCCGCAGCCTGGCCCGTGGTTTTCGACGGAGGCACCGGAGAAACAGGCACGGGCGAGGCGTCGGTCATGAGGATTCTCTCCTTGAGATTTTTATCCTTAGCGTAGGGATCGGTCGTGTCATGCGCTCTGCAGCACGTGGCGCGACTTCCACACCGACAGTCGCAGCGCGGGGTAAAGCAGAAACGAGATCGCAAGCGTCGCGAAGAACTCGATGGGGACGATGGCGGGCAGCAGATAATGGGAGGCCGTCACCGAGGCCGCGACGGTGACGACGCCAGCCCAGTTCACGGCTTCCGGGGGGCGCGAGGTGTCGGCACCCCGCCCTGAGAGTTTGCGCACGATGTAGTAGTCGGCGACGATGACGCCGGAGAACGATGTGGTCAGGACGCCCAGAATCGTGATCCAGGAATTGACCAGAGCGAGGATGTGCCCAGTGAGCATGAAAAGCCCGATGATGTTGGCCAGGATCACGAAGGTGAGGCGGCCGGGGCGCCAGTGGAGGGCGTCGGCGAGGTTCGACAGCGACAGCGAAGCGCTATAGGTGTTGAGGACCTGGGCTTTGCCCTGCGCCAGCACCATCAGGATGGCACCGAGCGCGCCGCCGAAGACGACGAAGGCTGCGGCGATGGAATGCGGGCTTGCCAGGGTCTCTTTATGGGCATCCGACAGCGACATGCCGGAGCCGACGTAGAAGTCGACCAGGGCCGGGACGCCGGCATACATGATGATGCCGCCGACACAGAGCATGATGATATCCATCATGATGTTGCCGATGAGAGCGGCAATGGCGATATCGCGGGAACGGCGGGCAAAACGGCCGATGTCGGCGTCGGTCAGCGCCAGAGCACCGGCCGATCCGATCAGGACGTTGACGGCGAAGATGAACTTGTCGGCATCGCTGGAAACGTGCATGGCGGCAAGGGCCGCAGCGGGAAGCTGGGAGCCGAAGGAAAAGAGTTCCGCCGACGAATGCTGCATGCCTGAGACCACGACGTAAGTCATGTAGAGCAGGACCAGCAGGAACAGGGTCAGCGTGATTGATGACACCTTGACGATGAGGTTGAAACCATAGGCGGTTAACAGGATCCAGGTCAGGGTCAGGGCGCCATAGATTATAGCCGCGTTCGTCAACGTGTCCTGGAGCCTGAAATAGAACAGGAAGCCGTGATAGAGCAGGGCATTCTCGAGGGCGAGAAAACCGATGATCATGAAGCCGTAGATCAGGGAGGAGATGATGGAGCCCCTGGCGCCGAAACCGAAATGGCGCGACAGCACGGTCGACGACAGGCCGGAACGGAAGGCGACGTGCCCGCAGGCCCAGCCGAGAAGCGCTCCGATCACGGTGACCAGGATGCCGGCGGCGAGCGCGATCCGGAATCCGGCGACGAAGGTGACGAGGGCACCGAAGAAGATCTGCACCAGAGTGGTGACAATGCTGGCGGTGTTCCAGGACAGGGCCAGCCAGCCTTGTCGATGGCCGTCCGGGACCCGCTCCAGGGCGTGATCTTCAATCATCTCTTTTAGATCGTGACTCATCGTTTCCTCTCCAGGTTCTTCTCGCTTCGCAGTAGCAGGACCAGGAACAAAACCCATGACGCTGGCGAAGCTGCTTTTCTGCCCTCTTTATTTGTTTCGCGTCGGGTCGCTCGCAGGCAGTCGGCGTCCGGTTACGGCCGGTACTATGGCATTTGCCGGGGCAAGGCAGTACCGATTTCTTGACTCTATTTGAATTTTCCCGACTTGAGAGTCAACGCAAACGCCATCACTACGACCAGCAGGAACAGCCAGTCGCTCACCGCCAGGCTGGCGAGCGAGGTCACCGCGAGTTCTGCGTTCATGGCACCACCTTGATACTGCGACGGATCGGCCGCAGCGTAGTTCGTTGCGTGCGCTATGGACGTAAGACTGGTTTGCTGGCAAATACTGGCCTGTTGAGGGGTAGTAGTCTTGTCTCGGCAGGCAGTGCGATTGATTGAGAGTGCACTGGCACGAGCCGGGATCGCCGAAGAGATGTCTTTTTTGAGGCCTTTACGCCCGGGGGGGGGTCGAAGTTCTCACGGATTGGCGTTTCGTGCGCGGAGGGAACAAATGGAACAGTTTGACGCGGTCATCATCGGCTCGGGACATAACGGACTTGCCGCCGCCATCCATTTGCGCAAGCGCGGCTGGTCGGTCGTGGTGCTGGAGGCGGCAGCAAGCGCCGGCGGCGCGGTCAAGACCTGCGAAGTGACCAGCCCGGGCTTTCGCCACGACCTCTGCGCGATGAACCTGTCGATGTTTGCCGGCTCCCCTTTCTTCGCACAGTATAAGGATGAACTGACCGCCCATGGTTTGAAGCTGGTCGGCGCGACCGACTGCTTTGCCACCGTTTACCGGGACCACAGCCATCTCGGGGTGTCGACGGATCTCGAATCCACGGTGGCCGCGATCGGGTCGGTGTCGGAGCGCGACGCGGTTGCCTGGCGCGCTATGGTCGAGCGCTTTGGTGCCGATGCGCCGCATATTTTTGCCCTTCTCGGGGCGCCGATGCCGTCTTTTGCTGCGGCCCGCGCCGTGCTCACGGCGCTGCGCCGGCGCGGCCTGAACTGGCTTTCCGATACCGCGCGGTTGCTGCTTTCAAGCCCCCGGGATTTTCTCGATGCCCATTTTGAGTCGGCCAAACTCAAGACCCTGATGGCGGCCTGGGGCCTGCATCTCGACTTCACGCCGGATACTGCAGGCGGGGCGCTGTTTCCCTATCTGGAATCGATGGCCAACCAGTCTTTCGGCATGGTGATCGGGGAGGGTGGTGCCGATACCATCATTCGGGCAATGTGCAGTCTTCTCTCCTCCGGAGGGGTGGAGGTGCGGCTGAACGCGAAAGTGGCGGCGATCGAGACCGAGTGCGGCCGCGCGAGTGGCGTGCAGCTCGCCGACGGCAGGCGGATTGCGGCAAAGCGGGCGGTGATTGCAAATCTCCATCCCCAGCTGGTGTTTGGCCGCCTGCTGCCGGAAACGGCGACGCCGGCCCTGTTTAATCGACGCGTGGCCGGCATCCGTCCGGGCCCGGGAACCATGATGATCCATCTGGCGCTCAACCGGCCGCTTGACTGGCGTGGCGGGGAAGCGTTGCGGAGTTTCGCCTATGTCCATCTGGCGCCCGATCTTGCCATGATGTCGCGGGTCTATGCCGAAGCGGCGGGCGGCCTGTTGCCGGTCGAACCAGTGCTGGTGGTCGGTCAGCCGAGTGCCATCGATCCAGGCCGGGCGCCGGCGGGTCAGCAGGCCTTGTGGGTGCAGGTGCGTGTACTGCCCGCAGAGATCAAAGGCGATGCCGCAGGGCAGATTGCGGCATCCCACTGGGATGAGGCAAAACAGCCCTATAGTGAACGCGTGCTGGATCTGCTCGAGCATTATGCGCCGGGGCTGCGTGCCAGGATCCTCGGCCGCGCGGTGTTCTCACCGCTCGATCTGGAGCGCGAAAATCCCTCCTTGATCGGTGGCGACAATCTTGCAGGGAGCCACCGCCTCGATCAGAATTTTCTCTTCCGTCCGGTGGTGGGCTGGTCGCGCTACCGCACCCCGGTTGGTCGGCTTTACCTCTGCGGAGCGGCGACGTGGCCGGGGGCTGGTACGGGAGCCGGGTCAGGTTACATGCTGGGGCGGATGCTCGCCGGATGACAGTCCTGCCGGAAGAAAGGAATTCTTCACAAGCCAGCATCTCTTTATGTTGCTTTCCCCGCTGCCGAAGCGCGACGCTTGGTGGAACGCTTCGAATGGCACTATACCCCCAGGCACGGCAGCTGGCTCGACATGGCAGAATCCGAACTCGCCGTGCTGACGGCACAGTGTCTGGACCGGCGCCTCCCAGACAAGCCGACATTGGTCAGGGAGGTCGCAGCCTGGCAGGAATATCGCAACCAACACCATGCCAAGGCAAATTGGCGATTCACAACCGACGACGCCGGTGTCAAATTGCGGAAGCTTTGCCCACAATATCCATGACTCAGGCGACTAGAGCATTACGAAGACCCGGATGGAAAGATTCCAGCCCATCCGGTTTTTTTCATGCTAAAGGAAATGCTGATGGGCATGAAGCACATCGGCACGTCCTCCGTCTTGATGGCAAGGCCTGTTGCCTCAGCCAAGGATGCCAATTTCACCGGTACGTCGGCAAGCCAACGCAGTTGCTCCTGACCTCAAAACTCGAATCTCTGATTCGTCGCTAAATGAAAGAGTGGAACTATTACCGTCATGGGTCAAAGCGCAATTCGTTTTTAGGGAGAAAATCGTAAAGAAATTCGGGGCTCTTTCCACTAATCATGGAACCCGAAACCGGATCGTTCGGTTCCTTCCATGGAACCAGGCTGTGAAGCGACAAACTCCCATTATGGCGAGCCGCACTGGCGAGGAATAGAGACCGGGGACATGTTTCGGCCGAGCAGGCAGGTTCGGCAACACCGGAGAGTTCTCCAACCCCGAATAGAACACGGCAAAGACACAAGGCCGCCGCAATCGGGCTTGATCCCAGTATGTGAATATGTTCACCAGAATCCCGCCAGATATGCGGCTCGCCTGCCTGCCGTGGGGATTGGTGCGCTCAACGCCGAAGGCTGGAGAGAGATATGCGATGAAAAAATTCCCAATTCCACATATTGATCACGGAGGCGACTTCGACCCGCGTCCGATCAATTTTTGATTGTCGAAGGTCGAAGGCCACCGGCTTCGAGGCTTTCCGGCAATTGGGACAGATTAGCGCGCGGTCATCGGTCGGGCGCAGAAGCTGCGCTCGTTGCGGAGCGGGTCGATGCGTGCCGCCGGGGCCTTACCCGGAACTTCGCAGAAGCCTATGGATGGCACGGTGAACCGACACCGGCGTTGGCTCGTCGTGTTGCGTCCGGCAGTCCGGATCGCTCCCGAATCGGCAGGATCCGCAGTCCGTGTCAATTTTGTTGCAACTGCGAATTCCTCCCATGCTGGCACAGCCGGTTCCAAGCAGCATCGGCTTCCTTTGATAGGCGGTCGCCCATGTCGATGGTGGTCCGTTCGCCGTTGGGTTCGCTATGGACAAAGATCAGATAGTCTTTCCCTACCTGGAAACCAACGGCACCAGTTGTGCTGGTGTTAACGGTTATATCGCTCTCAATGTCAGCTTTCCAGGATGCCTCGACCCGCATCTGTGCGCGGGCTCCACCGGAGCGATAGGGTCCACCCTCAACAGAGAGGGCCGATCCATTTAGACAACCTTCTAGCCCGGATATCTCACAGGCCTTTTCGATTTTTTCGAAGGTGCTCCACCGAGCACCTTGGCAGCCTCAGGCGGCAAGCGCTCAAACGCCAAGGGCCCGCGACTGCAGGCTGATTGGCGATGCGATGTTCATGTGGTAAAATTCAGTCTCCAGTGGGCCAAGGGTGGATCAGCCGCCTAGCTGAGGGAAGCCCAGGCGGCGGCGAAGACATCGGCATGTGGAAATGCCTCAGCCATTGAGAATTTGATGCGCCGCACACTGATCTGAACCTGCGACGCAATCTTCAATAGCTTCGATCGGATCGATCCGCATGTTGATGTGGCCAGGCGAGTGCCCGCCAACGCAAGGCGCCGAAGGGTATCCACGAGCACATAGGCTAACGCCGAGAACCAGAGCCTCAGCTGGTTCGAACTGATGTAGTGGGTGGATGTCCTGTCGGAAAACAAATCGAGCTGACATTCCTTAATCCGATTTTCCATTTCGCCACGGGCACAATACAGGCTCTCGTAGAGATCGGAGGAAGTCCGGAGTTCAGGGTCGGATGGCTTTATCCACTCCGCCTTGGCAACAACTCTGCGGAGTCTTGTCCACGTGTTGCGTGTTCGATATTTGAAATATACGAAACGGCGGGCTGATTCACCAGTCTGGCCGTGCTCTTTGGCCGCCGCTAGAAGTTGCTGGCCAATCATGGCGATCAACCGCGGATTCTTTGCAAGACCTAACAGATAGTCGACCCATTTTCCTCGCACCACTGGATCAACTCGTTGCGGCAGAAGCCGCCATCACCGCGAACGATGATGCGAACGTTCGGCCAACGCGCTCTGATCCGTCCAACGATGCGCTTGACTTCTTCGATCGCTCGAAGCCCGGGATCCTCGTCCGCCGAATTCAATTTCGCAGCCAGCAGGTGCTTGCCCGAGAACATCAAGAGAGGCAGATAGCAATAGCACTGGTAATAGCCGTGGAAGAATTTGCCCTCTTGATTGCCATGCAACCTGTCGTCCGTAGCATCAAGATCCAGTATGACTTTCTTTGGGGCGCGCTGATGGGCCTCGATGAATAGGTCGACAAACAGATTTTCAAATTTGACTGGATCATGGGGCGTCTTGCAGTAGCGCGACCCGATTTCACTCGAAAGCTCAAGGCGGTTCAACGTCGACTTGCCCGCGAGAGGTGCACAATCCACGCGCCGCGATGTCGTTTTATCGACTGCGACTTGGAGTGCCAAATCATGGCGGAGCTTTTCATGACCGTTGAGATCCTCATAGCCTAACGTCAGTCCCAAGACCCGTTGGGCGACGATGTCTTTGATTTTGTACTCTACCGCAACTTGAAGTCGTCCATCAGCAAAACAGGCGGCAACCCTGTCGAACAGGTTAATCTTCGCATCAACCTGCCTCAGCAACAGAACGCCGGCGTCCGTGGTCATCTCTCCGCCGTCAAACATGCGCGTTCCGACGTATCCAGCCGCATCTTATTGATAGCAGCCTGCGCATCATCACCGGCGGAACCGACGAGATCGTGAATAATATCAGTGCGTTTATGCCGCCGGCACGTTGCTACTTGCCTGACCTATCACCTGACGAGCGTACTACGACCTACTCAGTCGAAAAATATGAAGTATAATGCAAGGGGGGGTGAGTAATTACAGGAAAAACCCTCCCACCAAGGTCGCCCCTTCATCGACTTTTTTGCCATGAAACCGTGTCCCAGATTTTGCCCCTCAATAAACGCCGGATTGCCCGGTTTCAATAGGCTGAATCGCTCCACAACTACGAAAAATGACCCACACAAAAACCTGAAGAGCCTAGATTTTCATCTCCAAAACTCAGCACAACAGTAGCGTGACGCGCAACTGAAGAGTGTGGCTTGTCTCATGCTCCGGGGTCATTTGTTCGGATAAAGCTGTAGCAGTTACTTTTCCACGGTCCCTAAACGTTTCCGATCTGCTCATACCGTCAAAGTCAGGACGAGCCCTGTGCCGCCTTGCGGCGTACTGTCGATCTGCAGGGTTCCTCCGATCTGCTCGGCGCGGCGGCGCATGTTGGCAAGGCCGCGTCCCTCGCCTGGAGAACTGCCGGCGCGGCCCGGATCGAATCCCTTGCCGTTATCGGACAGTGTGATGGCGATGACACCATCGCCTTTGGACTCGACCTTGAGATCGATGGCGGATGCCTCGGCATGGCGCACCACATTGGTGACGCCCTCCTGCAATAGCCGGTAGAGACTGAGGAGGCGTCGCACATCAATGCTGGGTGCGGGGGCCGGCAGCGCGCAGTCATAGGTGAAGGCGATCGTCGAGCGGGACAGGCGGGCTGCGATGCGCTCCTTGAATGCGGCCAGTGCTTCGTCGATCGGCTCGTCGTCGGCGTCGATGGCGCTCGCGATGTTGCGCAGATCATCGACCGCCGATTGCAGACCGAGTTCGATTTGCGCAGGCGTGAGCCGGTTCTGACGCAGGTCGAGCAGCAGATGGGTGAGCAGGCCGCCGGCGCCGTCGTGCATGTCGCGCAGCAGGCGCTGGCGTTCCTCGTGGACGGCGAGCAGGCGGTCCTGACGCCGCAGGAGGTTGGAGGAGTGCACGAGATCGACGTCCTGTTCCAGCACCTGGCGTTGCAGATCATTGCGCGCCGCCTCGACCTCCTGATTGAGGCGGCGACCGCGAAGCGCAAGCTCGAAGAGAAAGATAAAGACCAGGAGCGGAGGGGACAGGAGCACGGAGCGCAGCGCCAGGCCGTGCTGCCGCGGCAGCAGCAGGAAGAGATCGAAGCCGATAAAGGCAAGAGCGACCAGCAGCAGGGCCATGTCGCGCAAGGTGAGGCCGGGCGTGGTGCGAAACAGACGCAGTGCGGCAAGAATAGCGTATCCGAAAAGGAGCGCGAGCGCGGCACCCTGGAAGAGACGGACGAAACTGGCGATATCGACGTGGCTCAGGAAGGCGGCGATGAAAGTGGCGAGGGCAGCCAGAAAACACGCCGCCGTCGCCATCGCCTCTCGCGCCCGCCAGCCGGCAAAGGCGTTCATCATCAACGCCAGCCAGGCGAACACCAGAAACTGGGCAGCATAGCGCAGCACCGGGAACCAGGACTGTGTCAGGCGGGCTGCGCCGAAACCCGAGATCCAGGTTTCAGTGGCGACGATGAGGAGGAAAATGCCGGTGATCGCCTGGAGACGGGAGAAGCGGCTGATCGGCAGCAGTAGGAGCAGGGCCACGCCGACGACGGCGGCGACAGTGATGTTGATCCAGACGATGTCGTGACGCTGGAAGCGTTCCAGACGGGCCGCCGCCTCCATGCGGGCGAAGGATCCCGCGTAGACCGGATTGGTTTTGCCGCAGGGGTCTTTGAGGCAGGCAAGAGACCATCCGGTCGCCGAATCGGTGCCCTGGCTGCGCAACAGCAGGCTTACCCGGCCGGGATAAACCACGGTGGGTTGCCAGCCGGCAACGCGAAGCACCGCGGCCCGCGTCAGGCCGGATACGAAGGCCCCCATGAGGCCGTCGCCAGGGGCGGGAGTGCTGCGGGTGCTGGTCAGCTGATCGGCCTCAAGCCCGCTCGGCGGCCGCAGGCTGAGGAACATCACCGCGTAGGCGCTCCAGAACAGGACCTGGGTGGCGAACACGATGGTGAGGGCGCGACTCCAGGTGGAGCGCCCGAAAGCAAGTCTCATAACAGGCCGCTGCGAACGCCACGCATCACGGCCTCGCCCCGACTGCTCACTCCGAGCTTGCGGTAAATCGATTTGACATGGTCGCCGATGGTGTGCGGAGAAAGTGAAAGCTCCCGCGCCGCCTGCTTGTTGCTGCAGCCGCGGGCGAGCAGGTGCAGAAGTCCGATCTCGCGCGGCGACAGCAGCGGTGGCGCTTCGTCGATGGCGTGCGCCTGCTGCTGGCGCAGGTGGCGCAGCACATAGCCGGCGATGCTCGGCGACAGCGGCGCGCCGCCGTTGAGGGCGTCGACGGCCTGGCGTCCGATATCGAGGGTGTCGAGGTCCTTGAGCAGATAGCCGTCGGCACCCGCCAGCACCGCCGAGACCACGCTGTTCTGGTCGCCGAACATGGAGAGAACGAGGATTTTCGGCACCTCTTCATCACGGGCGCGGATTTCCTCGATCAGCTCAATGCCGTTGCCATCGGGCAGGCCGAGGTCGAGGATGAAAAGATCAATGTCTTCGTCAAGCAGGGCGCGTGCCTCGGCCAGTGTCGCGGCGGTGGCGGCAAGCAGGAGCTGGTCGTGGCAGGCAATGCCACGGCCGACGTGCGCGGCGACCACCGCGTCATCCTCGACAATGGCAACTCTCGCTTTCAAAGTTCTGGCCCGCCCGTCCTGACCCGAAATCCGGTGCCGTAAAGCCGGCCACGCCCGTGACGCTCCCCGCAGGCACCATCGGCACCATCGAAGGATTTTCATCTTCGAACGGCAATCATGGCGAAATAAAGGAGTGATCTCAAGAATTGCGCGGTGCGGATTTGATTCAATGCCCAAGGGCGGGCCAGCCGCGCCCGCGGCAAGGGTGTAACACATTGAAATTACGGGTCTTGGCCGCGATGGCGGGGGCTCGCCAACGTTCCATCAGCCTAGAAGCTGCGGCCCGGTGATTTTTGTCACAATTAAATTCGGGCGCTGCGTGTTTTCTCCAGAACCCTTAAACAAGCGCCCCTCAAACAACGGACCCCGGAGCGAACACCCGGCCTGCTACATGCCGACCAGCTCAACCCGGCGGTTCCTGGCTCGCCCTTCCTCGGAACTGTCAGGTGCCACCGGTTCGGACGCGCCAGCACCGCGGGCGGTGAGGCGTTCGCGCCCGATGCCGGCTTCGCTGAGGGTTTGCAGCACCGACATGGCCCGCCGCCGCGACAGCTCGCCATCCCCGGAATCGCCTTCGCTGGCATCGCTGTGCCCGACCAGCTGCAGATGAAGCTGTGGATCTGCATTCATCAGTTTGACGATCTCGTCCAGGGTCGGCTTTGAATCCGGGCGGATCGTATCCCTGTCGCTGTCGAAGAAGATGCCGAAAAGATCAATGCGCCCGGCGCTGGCGAGGACCTTTTTCATTTCCGCCGCGTTCACGAAGGTGACCTTGTTGATCTCCATTGGCCGGCTCCTGACCACCGCCACGAAAATCCCTTCGTAACCACCGTCACAGACCGCGATACTGACATAGTTCGTTCCGTTCGCGGTTTCCTGTTTTGCGAGCAGGTAGCGTGGATCGCCGCTGCTGCAGGAGTTCCCGATATTGCTGCCCGATTCGCGGGACGCGTTTTCCGGCCAGCGCGTCGTGCCGTTGTTCAACACCGTTTCAAGCCTGCCGGCGCTCCGTCGCGATTTGTCGATGTAGCAGGAGGCGTCGATTGTGCTGCAGGCGAAGACAATTGTCAGGCCCTTTGCCGCCAGCGCGCGTTCGTAACTGCGTACGACCTCGAGTGTCGAGCGATCGGGCGGCATCTTATAGTAGTAGAAAGAGACGTCGCCTTCGAGTTCGGCAAAACGGACGTCGCGGTCTTCTTCTGCGATCGGCTCCCGGATCAGAGCCACCTCGTCATAGCGGGGCGGACGCCAGGTCGTCAGCCTGGCGCCCTCATAGCGCCCCACCAGGGTGTGGTCGGGGCCGGGTTCGCCCGGCGCCATCGCCGCGGCGTGGGTGAAGGTGATCTTGTCCCTATCCATCGGCGTGCCTTCGACCACGGCGACAAAGGCACCGGTGTAGCCGGCGTCACAGACCACGACACTGACCGTGACCGTGTCGTTCCCGCTTCCCCGCCGCGCCAGCACATAGCGCGGATCGCCGCCGCCGCAGGCGTTGCCGATATTGCCGCCGGATTCGCCTGCAGCATTTTCCGGCCAGCGACTGGTGCGGTTGTCCAGGATCGACAGGAGCCTGCCGGTGCTGTGTCGCGTGGTGTCGACATAGCAGGATCCGTCCAGCGTGGTACAGCTGAAGAGGATTTCAAACCCTCTGGCTTTGAGCCCGACCTCGTAGCTGCGCTGAACCTCCAGTGTCGAGCGTTCGGCGGGAAGCCTGTAATAGAGGAAGGAGACCCGGCCCTCGATCTGCAACAGCCGGACATCCTTGTCGTCCTCGTTCACCGGCTCCTGAACAAGCGCGATTTCGTCGTAATGGGGGGGCCGCCAGGTGGTGAGGCGGGCCCCTTCGTAGCGGCCGACCAGCGGATGGTCGCTTCCGGGTTCGCCGGAGAGACGCCCGGAACGCGCTGCGGCATCGCTCAGTTTGTCGGCGTCGGACCGGGCCCCCTCGACCACCGTCACGAAGGCACCCTGGAAGCCGCCGTCGCAGACTGCAATGCTGACCGTGGTGGCGTCGTTGCCCGTACCCCGTCTGGCGAGCAGGTAGCGTGGGTCGCCACTGCTGCAGGCGTTGCCGATGTTGCTGTTCGATTCGCGGGAAGCGTTTTCCGGCCAGCGACTGATGCGGTTGTCCAGAAAGGCATCGAGCCTGCCGGGGCTGCGGCGGGACCGGTCAACGTAGCAGGATCCGTTCGTGGTGCCGCAGCTGAAGACGATCTCGAGCCCGCTCGCTTTCAGGCTGCTCTCAAAATTGCGCGCGACCTCCAGCGTCGAGCGATTGGGTGGCAGCTTGTAATAATAGAACGAGACCCTGCCCTCCAGCTGCAGGAGGTGGACGTCCCTGTCGTTCTCGGCCAGCGGCTCCCGGATGAGCGCGATGGTGTCAAAGCGGGGCGCGCGATAAGTCGTGAGTTGCGAGCCCTCATAGCGCCCGACCAGAGGATGGTCCTTGCCGCGTTCGCTCTCTTCGCCGGATGTGGCGCCGGTGAGGACAGCGAGCGCCAGAGCCGCCAGGGAAGCGGCCCGGAAAAGGCCGAAGGGGAGACGGCAGAGAGGCTCTCTATCCATGGCTCTGGTCCTGGGGACCCTGGGGACTGTTGGAGGGTGAACCCGACAAGATCCAGGGACTCGATCCACCGGGCGTGGCTGCGGGAGCCTACAACAGCGGGGAAGCGGATCGGCGGTAGCATGATGTGGTCCGGCACGCCAGACTTGCGTTTCAGCGCGCGGGTTGGAGCGAGGGATTGAAAGATCCTGCAGCTTTGCGTCCAAGGTCGCGGAACTTGTCGGACAGGCGGTCAAGCCGGCTGGTCCATTCGCGGTTCACATCCCGGTTTTTGACCAGAGCGTGGAAGCGGACCATCACCATGACAAGAAAGACCGGTTTGATGAAGGCGTTGCGCGCGGCACTGGCGAAGAGGACGGCGAGGAGCAGGATGGGGACGGCGCCCATGGAGCGGATCGATTGCGGCAGGAGAAGGATCAGGAGCGCTGCGGGAGCGAGCGTCACCAGCCAGGTACAGGCGCTCAACACCGTGTCGAGGATGACGATCCACAGCGCCTGCTTGAGGATCGGCCTGGCGTTCTGGGCATAATAGACCAGGCCATCGCGGGCTCCGCCCCATGGATTGTCATCGGTCCGGGCCAGGTTGTAGGAAAAGATCACCTTGTCGAGGTAACGTGTCGCGGCGCGGGTGACCATTGCGAACAGGTGGGCGACGGTGTCGAGGCCGGGGATGGGCAGGGAACTGCTGATGCCCTCGACAATGCCGTTGATGGTGCCGACGATGCCGCGCACCATCATGTTGGCCGCAAACAGCAGGTTGACCTCGCCGAAGCGCTCGGTGACGATGCGCCTGCCGTAGGCGATCATGGATTCGCCGCGGTTATCGATGTCGCCGTGGGTGATCAGCTCTGTCAGAACAGCGACATGACCGCACTCGATGAGGTGCAGCGCATAGCGCAGGACCGTGTGCCAGAACCAGCCGCCGGCAGCGATGCAGGTCAGAAACCAGATGATGCCGAAGGCTTCGGCGATGTGGGCAGCGCTCCACAGCGCGCCGCCGATGGTAACAACCAGCCAGAGGAAGGCGGCGAGCGACCAGACGACAAGGATGACAAAGCGCATCATGGCGTAAGGCAGGCTGCGCTGCATCAGGGAGAACGCGGTGGCAAGACCGCAATCCCGGATCGTCAAGGGGTAGTTCTGATGGGTCTGGGGCATGATGCTCAACAAAACTCGCAAGGTTGCAGGACAGGGCGGCAGGCTGTGGGGAAAGTAGGGTGCAGGGCGTCGGAAGGAGGGGACATCGGGATGTGCAGCGAATAGCGCCGGGTTCGGCGCCGCGGCAATCCCGTGAATGCGGGGGCTGTGGCGGCACCGATAGTCGTCCCGCTCCGGTGGAATTCGCCGGGAGTGTTGTTCCGTGCCGGACAGGAGGGCGTGGCTGGATCGCCGGCTGCAGCGGTGGTGGTGGCAGAGATGGCGGCGTGTCGGTGAGCGCCAGGGAAGGGTTCCCTGAAATATTGCGGGCGCGCGCACAAGGCCGTGAAGTCCGTCGTCATTGTCGGGATCACCCGGTGGGTCGAAAAGCCGCAGGCAGCTGGTGAAGGAGAGAGATCCGGATGGGGCTGGAACGCCTGGTGGGTGTCGTTGGCGGTGTCGGTTCCAGTCGACTGTGGCAAAGCGCTGAAATCCGCCGTTTGGTGGCGAGGGTGGCGATTTTGACGAAATTTGTCGTGACTTCGGTGGCGCATCGGGAGCAGATGTCGAACAGTTCAATTCGGCAGGCAGCCTGCGATTTCTGGTACTCCAATCGTGGATTAGGGGGTGTCGGAGCCGAACCCGGTCCGCCAGAAATCGCAAGGAGAGAACCGGGCCTTTCGACGCGCAACATCGAGCGTGTCGGGCTGAACAGGACGGTCACCCGTGCCTTTCGTTCCCCGTCCTTCCTTTAGTACATTACAAAGACCTGGATGGTGACATCCTATCCGGGTTGTTTTCATGGGACGTAAAAGGAAATGCTGATGGGCATGAAGCTCATCGGCACGATTCGGAGTGGTACTTTCCAATTTCCCGAGCGGCTTTCTGTGCAGTGGTGCGGTCCTGGCGTCGGGCGGCGCAGGACCGCAACGCCTGGATCGTCCTCCGTCCCGGCCGCGACGTCGCGGAAGCCCAGAGCGGCTGCCGGTCAGGTTCGAACATGCCGCCAACGGCAGGAAAGGGGGAGGATTGCCACGACGGCTCCCTCGGCATCCCCCTGAATCTGACCCAGAGCCCATTCCGCGATTGAATGTCAGCGGTGACTGCTCCACGGATTGAACGGAGTCCGCCGCTGGATCGCCGTGTTGCGGCCTGCAGTCCGGAGCGCGCCAGAACCGGCAAGGTCCACAGTGGTGTCAATTTTGCCGCAGCTGCGATTTCCTCCCATGCCTGCGCAGCCAGTTCAATGCAGCATCGGATTCTCCCAGGATGCGGTCGCCCATGTCGATGGTAGTGGTCAGTTCGCCAGTGGGTTTGCGATGGAGAAAGATCAGATAGTCTTTCCCTACCTGGAAATCGACGGCACAGGTTGTACTGGTGTTAACAGTTATATCACCTGCAATGTCCGCCTTCCAGGCGGTATCGACCCGGAGCTTCGCGCGGGCTCCACCGGAGCGATAGGGCTCACCCTCAACGGAGAGTACCGAGGCGCGGACGACGATGTCTGCGTTCCGGTATGCCGCGGCGGCAGATGGGGGTCTGAATCGGCAGGCCAATACCGGATGCGCAACGCAAACTGACAGAAGCACACCTAAAAATGCTCTCAGAAATGTGAACATTGTCTATCCTTGAATAGTCGGATCATAGGGCGTGTAGGGGTCGTCAATACCAGTACTTCGCTCCCGCGCCTTGCCCATGCCGCAGGCCAGGACAGCCAGTTCCGCAGCGTTTGACGAGCCGGCAGGGGCTCCGTCGACATGCGCCAGCTCATGCACCAGTGTACCCAGTACTGTCCAGCGACCCATCCTGCGGCTAATGGCGGAGATTGCAATTTCGTTGCCGCCGACGGCGTCAGTCTGACCATAGGCCATCAGGGTCGGATGATAGTTAATCCAGATCGAATTGTCGCTCAGCAGGTCACTCAGTGACCGCGCGCCAGGGAGTGATCTGAAGTAGACATCGGCCGAGGGTTTAAACTTCGCAATCCAGATTGCCTTTGTTCTCGCCCACATTATCTCTCGACGGGCATTACCCGGAAATGGTACGTAATCGGACTGGGGGCTGGTGTGGTCACCAATATTGATTTGGATCACAGGTCATCCTCTTTGCTGTTAATTGTCTGTTGGGTGCAAAACGTCTTACATTAAGCGGACGCGGAAGGCGCGCAACAATACCCGGATCACATTTTCGTGTTCCGCGAGCGGGATTGGACGAGCGCTAACGCCGCTGGAGCGGTCCTGAACGCCGTTGTCCGGTTGTCCGGCGTAGGGGTTCTTGTGATGCCACCCATGTTCGCGGCGTTGGTGAGGGCACCACTTGGACAGAAGACCAGTTTGAGCAGCAGTTCGGCACGCAACATTACTGTCTCTGTCGTTGATTTCCGTTATGTTTGCGAATACATCGCGGCGGCTGCCCCAGCATTTACTTACGCCAGGCTCGGTTGAGGCACTTCCTGGCTCGCGGAGCGGAAGGATGGTGTGAAGGCGAGCCGTCTTGACAGGGTTCTGGCGATCCTTGCTTCCCATGGATTCCCATCGCCCGGGCCATGTCGCAGGAAGGGATCACCTTGTCGAGGTGACGTGTCGCCGCGGGTGACTATTGATAGGAGCTGGGCCACGGTGTCGAGTCCGGGGATGGGCAGGAAACTGCGGATGCCCTCGACAATGCCGTTGATGGTGCCGACGATGCCGCGCACCATGTTGGCGGCGACGTGGGCAGCGCTCCACAGTGCGCCGCCGATGGTAACGACCAGCCAGAGGAAGGTTGCGGGCGACCAGGCGAAAAGGATGACAAAGCGCATCATGGCGCGGGGCAGGCAGCGCTGCATCAGGGAGAAGGCGGTGGCGGGACCGGAATCCGGGGTCGTCAGGGGGGAGTTCTGAAGGGTCTGAGGCATGATGGTCGACAGGACTCGGAGGTTGCAGGACGGTGCGGCAGGCAGCGAGGGAAAGTTGGGTGCAAGGCGTCGGAACGAAGGGCACGATCAATTAGCGCTGGTGGCTGCATTGCGGCAATCCCGTGAATGGGGGATCGGTGGCGGCAACGATGGTCGCCTCGCCCGGTCGGAATGCCGGTGAGATTGGCGTCACATGGCGGACAGGGGCGCCGGCTGCAGTATCAAGGCACTGCGTGCGGCCGGCGGTGACGCACTGTGGCGAAAACGAATGGCGAGGAGGAGACAGGACCGGCAGGACCGGCAGGGAGCTGTCCGGTCTTTCGCCATCCCGGCGCTGACAACTCGCGCTTTCGACGCGGCGGGCGACAGGGTTGTGCCTCGAACCGTCGGGAGAGCGGCCAGAACCGGTGGCCTGCTCCATTTTGCCGTGCGCTGGCGGAAATCGCGTGACAGGGGCCTGCTTCCCCGTTATCGAGTGCGGAAAGGCGGCCGACGGGATCGGTGCGATCCATATTCTGGTCAAGGGGGGCTGTGTTCAGGCGCGGCGGCATGGAGGCCGGCGGCGAGGCGATACTCCAATCGGCTTACGCGGAAGTGGCGTTTGCAGGAAACCGTCATCAGCGAAGCAGGACCTCGATTACCCGTTGCGGCAATCAGCAAGTGACATGAACAATGATGTTGGGAAGGCGGAAGTCCCGCGCCCTCGACCCGGAATCGATCTCTGGTTCGAGGATTTTCACTGCGGGCGCTACGGCAGCTTTGGTCCGCGCCACGTCACGCGGGAGGAGATTCTTGCCTTTGCCCGCGAGTTTGATCCGCAACCGATGCATGTCGATGAGGAAGCCGCGAAGAACACCATGTTGGAGGGCCTGTCGGCCTCGGGCTGGCATCTCTGCGGTGTGATGATGCGCATGCTGGTTGACGGCTTCATCGGGCGTGCCGCCTCGCTTGGCTCACCCGGTGTTGATGAGGTGCGCTGGCTGGCACCGTTGCGGCCCGGAGACGATCTCACCCTTGATGTCGATATTCTGGAAACGCGGCTCTCGGCGAGCCGGCCGGGAATCGGGATCGTGAAGGTGAAGAGCACCATTCGCAACGCGAAAGACCAGGTGTTGTGCGAAATGGTGTCCTGCGGTTTCTTCCGGCAGCGCGCAGAGGAAACCTCCTGATGCAGTATTTCGAAGACATCCGGCTCCAGGATCCGCGCGCGCTCGGCTGCTGTCATTTCACCGCGGAGGAGATCCGGCGCTTTGCCGCGCAGTTCGATCCGCAGCCCTTTCACCTCGACGAAGAGGCGGGCCGAAATTCGCTGTTCGGGGGCCTGGCTGCTTCCGGCTGGCATGTCGGATCGGCTGCGGTCGCGCTGCTGGTGGCGGACTGGCAGCGGGAAGAGAAGGAGATGCGAGCCCGAGGAGAAGAGCCCGGCGCATGGGGACCGTCGCCCGGCTTTCGCGATATGCGCTGGACCCGGCCGGTGCTGGCGGGTGACACACTCGATTTCGTTTTCGAAGTTGTCAACAAGCGTCGGTCGGCATCGCGGCCGGGCTGGGGACTGATGGAGGCGGTGATTACCGGCACCAACCAGCGTGGTGAGAAGACCTTCACCGTCACCACGACGGCCTTCGTGCCGGTGCGTGGGTCGCCAGCGGCATGAGAAAGTCCGTATCGGCAGGACCGGCCGGCGGCTCAGCGCAGCCAGGGCGTAGCGCTTTCGGCAGGTCTGATGCACAAGGGTGCGGTTCCAGGCCGCTTTCGGGTCCTCGAGGCATCATCGTGTGGGAGGGGAGGCGTGCAGTCAAAGCCCTGCACCATCCGGATTGCTCCAGCCAGGTCAGGCATCGTTGCCTGTCTTGCCTTGCCTGTCTTGTGCCCCGGGAAGCCCGGTGTCTTCAAAGGATCGGGGGTCGGGAGGTCGGGAGCCAGGGCGCCGTCCTTAAGGTCGGTTCCGCCTGGCCGGAGCGTCCATCGGTTTGAGCCGTGAGGGCGGCGAAACCAGGCTTTCAGGGTGATCAACCCGCCCATTCCGACGCTGCGCTTTGCCCGCTGGGCGGATGGCGCTACAGTCGCTGAGCGGCGCGGACGGTAAAGTCGAGGCTCCTGATGGCGATAACGGAACAGGTGGGAGGAGCGCTGGCAGCGCCGACGGAGGCCTGTGCGGCGCCCGCAGTGACGCTGCCGGTGATCGCCGGGCGCGAACTGCGGCTCGATCTGTTTCGGGGTCTGGCGCTGTGGCTGATCTTCATCGACCATCTGCCCGCCAATCTGCTGACCTGGCTGACCATCCGCAACTATGGTTTCAGCGATGCCACCGAGATCTTCATCTTCATCTCCGGCTATACCGCAGCCTTCGTCTATGGTCGCACCATGCTCAATTCGGGCCCGGTGATCTCCACTGCGCGGATCCTGCGCCGGGCCTGGCAGATCTACGTCGCCCATGTCTTCCTGTTCACGATCTTCCTTGCGGAGATCTCCTATGTTGCCACCAGTTTCAAGAACCCGCTCTACGCCGAAGAGATGGGCATCATGGATTTCCTCAAACAGCCCGACGCCACCATCATCCAGGCGCTGCTCCTGCGCTTCCGGCCCGTCAACATGGACGTGCTGCCGCTCTATATCGTGCTGATGGTGGCGCTGCCACTGATCCTGTGGCTGATGAAGTGGAAGCCCGACCTCACCCTCGGCCTGGGGGTGCTGCTTTACGCCCTGACCTGGTGGTTTGACCTGGCGCTGTCGGCCTATCCCGAAGGCACCTGGGTGTTCAATCCCATGGCCTGGCAGCTGCTGTTTGTGTTCGGCGCCTGGTGTGCGCTCGGGGGGGCGCAGCGGCTGTCGCGCCTTGTGGCGGCGCGGGCGACATTGTGGTTTGCGGTGGCCTATCTCCTCGCTGCCTTTTACGTCACCCTGACCTGGTATGTGCCGCAGATGGAGCAGTGGATTCCGCCCCAGCTCGCGCACTGGATGTATCCGATCGACAAGACCAATCTCGACGTGCTGCGGATCGTGCATTTTCTGGCTCTGGCCGTGCTCATGGTGCGTTTTCTGCCCCAGGACTGGCCGGGCCTGAAATCGCCGTGGCTCCGGCCGGTGATCGTCTGCGGCCAGCATTCGCTGGAAATCTTCTGTCTCGGCATCTTTCTTGCCTTCGTCGGCCAGTTCATCCTCACCGAAGTGTCCAGCGGGGCGATGATGCATGGGCTGATGATCGCCTGTGGCATTGTCATCATGTGGGGGTTGGCGGCGACGCTTTCCTGGTACCGCCACGTCACCGACAAGAAGGTGGTGAAGACGGTGGTGGGCGCGACCGGGGCCGGCCTGGCAGTGCTGTTGTTGTGGAGCGTGGTGCCGTCGATCGCCTGCGCCGACGAAGCGGTGCCAGCGCGATGTCAGGTCGCCCCCTATCTGTTGGAGACCAAGAGCCGGCTGATCGGGGTCGGCAAGCGCATCAGCGGCCACGAAGCGCTGGAAATCCTGGTGGTCGGCAGCGGCTCGACCCGCATTCCGTCATCGGAGGAAAGTTCCTATCCGGCGCGCATGCAGGCGGTGTTGCGCGAGCAGCTGCCAGGGGTGCCCGTCAATGTCGCGGTGGAGATATTGGGCAAAAAGACCGCGGAGGAGGCGGCATCGACGTTTGCCAGACTGATGAATGAGAAGAAACCGAATCTGGTGATCTGGCAGACCGGGACGGCGGATGCCATCCAGTCGGTGGATCCGGAGGATTTCCGCAACGCTCTCGGCGACGGCGTCAGCGTATGGAAGAATGCCGGGGTGGAGGTCGTTCTGATCAACCTGCAATACAGCCCCCGCACCGAACTGGTTCTTTCCGTCTCATCCTATCTCGACAACATGCGTCTGGTGGCGCAGGAGCAGAATGTTCCTTTGTTCGACCGCTTCACCATGATGCGGGAATGGAACACGCGGGGGCGTTTCGACCTCAGCACGTCTTCACCCGGGCCGGAACTGGCCAAACAGGTTCATGACTGCCTTGGGCGCGCACTGGCCCGCTTTGTGATGGATGCGGCGATGGCCGCGGCAGCGCCGCCGGAAAAATAGGGCAGCAGGGTCCAATATTGCCGGGGGCGCGGGCGGCCTGACGAAATCCGGGCGGGAATGACGCGCAAGGCGGTCGAATGTGCTGCAGGGCGGCCGATTATCGACGCCGCGAGGCGTTTTTACCGGCCCGGCTGCGATGGTGGAGGGACCCGCTGCCGACGTGACCCGGGGACAGGTCGGGTTTTCCGCCTGTCGGGGCGCGGCATCGGCAAGGCGATGTTGCGCCGACCAGGGCAGTTACGCAAAAAAGGCGAGGTCGGTCGACCGGGTTGATGGCAAGCGCGTGCTGCCAGGGAGTTGCCCGCGAAGGGCGACCATGCCTGCCATTCACCGGAAATCGGTTTGATCGGGAGGGAAGCGCTGGAATTGACAGGTCAAATTCTCACGGGACGTCAAATTCTGCTGCATTTCCCGATGAAAAGGACAAGATCTGGTGGTCTGGCAAAACCAGCTGCCGGATGCTATGCAGTCGGGTGCGATTCCGGCGCTGTCGCAGGAAGAGAAGCAGGAGATGGGCCTGCAGGATAATTCAGCAGGGCGCCTGCGCGGGCTTATCCTGTCCCGACAATTTGTGCCGGGAGTGGTTTTCGCAACGCCATGGTCCGCCAGCGGACTGCTGCACCGGATTGCGTGAATGGATTATTGAGGGCGGTTCGATTTGGCCGGCTCCTTCTGCCCGCCAGGAGTGTAATCGGCCGGACAGGTTCCTGAATTGCGGGGCTCCTGAATTGCGGAGTTTCTGGCCCCGGTATGGGATGCTGGGAGAGCGAGAGCGCCTCGCGTTGCGCTCGCCAGCGGAAGGAAAATTGAGGTGGTGTGTTGATGAGTTGGTTGGACTCCCTGCGGGTGACGGCATATTCGGTCGTGGTGATGGCGGCTCTGGCACCCGTGACGTTGGCCCAGGCACAGAGTGTGGGAACCAGCAGGTCCGGGCAGAGCCTGGGCGACAACGGCATGGAGCATGTGACGCGGGTGGTCAAGCCTGCGGGCAATGTGATGGCGCATGCGCGCTGCGAGGCCGCCGGTCCCGGCGAGCCGAAAGCGGTGGGGGCGCTGCCCCATATTTCCGCCAAGCTGACGGCCGGCAAGCCCGTGGTCATCGTCGCCTTCGGTTCGTCCTCGACCCAGGGCTATGGCGCCAGCAAGCCGGAATTCAACTATCCCAATCGTCTTGCCGCCCAGTTGCGCAAGCACTATCCGGCGTCCGAGATCACCGTGCTCAATGCTGGTGTTGGTGGCGAAGACGCACCTGAGATGATGAAACGGCTGCAGAGTTCGGTGCTTGATCCTCACCCCGATCTGGTGATCTGGCAGGTCGGGACCAACGCGGTGCTGCGCAACCTTGATCCCACCGATACCGTCCATCTGGTGGAACAGGGCGTGGTGCGCATCCAGGCTGCGGGCAGCGACATCGTTCTGGTCGATCCGCAATATTCCCCGCGTATCAACGAGCGTGCGCCTCTTGCCAGCACGATGGTCCGGCAGCTGGGCCGCGTCGCCGCCCTGCATCATGTCGCTGTTTTTTCGCGCTTTGCGGTGATGCGTGACTGGCACGAGAAGCTTTCGATCCCGGTCGAGGACTTCGTCATCGGCGACGGACTGCATATGAACGACTGGGGTTACGGCTGTTTCGCCCAGCTTCTCGCCAATGACATCATCCTCTCGGTCGACCAGATCCGCTACGGCGGCGATGTGCACGGTGGTGTCCGCAGATACCGGCCGCTGTAAGAGGCGGCGTGCGCGCGCCGCTGTCGGCCGCGCGGCCCCGGGCGGGGTTTTTGCCCTTCCCTCCCTCCCGTCAGCTGGAAGCCTGTTCCAGCGCGCGGGTGACGTCGGCGATCAGATCATCGTGATGCTCAAGGCCGACCGAGAAGCGGATCAGACCGTCGCTGATGCCGAGTTCGGCACGCGCTGTGGCGGACAGGCGCTGGTGGGTCGTGGTTGCGGGATGGGTGGCCATGCTCCTGGCATCGCCGAGATTGTTGGAGATCTTTGTGAGTTTCAGGCCGTTGAGGAAGCGGAAAGCTCCGGCCTGGCCGCCTTTGACCTCAAAGCTGACCATCGTGGAGCCGCCGGTCATCTGTTTCTGCACCAGTGCCGCCTGCGGATGATCGGCGCGGCCCGGGTAGATCAGGCGCGTGATATTGCGGTGGGTGGCCAGCGCGTCGGCGAGGCGGCCTGCCGAACCGCTCTGGGCGCGCACCCGGATGGCAAGTGTCTCCAGGCCTTTGAGCAGAATCCAGGCGTTGAAGGGGGAGATCGAGGGGCCGGTCTGGCGGGCAAAATTATGGATATGGTCGTTGATGAAGCTTTCCGAGGACAGGATGATGCCGCCCAGACAGCGACCCTGGCCGTCGATATGCTTGGTCGCGGAATAGACCACGACATCGGCTCCAAGTGAGAGCGGGCTCTGGAAGATCGGTGTGGCAAAGACATTGTCGACGATCAGTCTTGCACCGGCACCATGGGCGATGGCGGCGATGGCGGGGATGTCGAGCACGTCGAGGGTGGGATTGGTCGGGCTCTCGAGAAAGAGGCTCCTGGTGTTGGGTCGGATGGCCTGCTGCCACTGTGCCAGGTCATGGCCGTCGACCAGCGTGGTGTGGATCCCATAGCGTGGCAGCAGGTCCTGGAGGACATAGAGACAGGAGCCGAACACCGCCCGCGAGGCGATGATGTGATCGCCGGCCTGGTGCGGCGCCAGCAGGCAGGCGGTCACTGCGGCCATGCCGCTGGCGAAGGCGCGCGCCGCGCCGGCACCCTCAAGCTCGACCATGCGGCGCTCAAGCATGGCGATATTGGGGTTTGAAAAGCGCGAATAGATGAAGCCGGGTCTGTCGCCGGCGAAACGCGCGGCGCATTCCTCGGCCGAGTCGTAGACATAGCTCTGGGTGAGAAACAGTGCCTCCGAGGTCTCGCCGAATTGCGAGCGCAGGGTGCCGGCATGGACCATGCGGGTTTCGGGGCGGGTGTCCGGCGGGGCTGTGGGTGGTTTCGACATCTTGCAGATCTCCGATTGGCTCAAAAACGTCACCAGCCGGGATCACCGAAGGTCCCCGGCCTGTTTAGCGACTTGTTTAACGTGGCTGCAAGCCGGCCGGCTCAAATCACCACGGGAATACCCGCCTCTTATTGCGCTCCGCCCTTTGCGTCAAGCGTCCGCTCGGCTAGCATCAACCGGCAGAGAGGGGGAAAATCCGCCCGCTTCGCGGCCCGGGCCGCCCTGAGCCATCAAAGAGGATCACTTGCCCTTCACACTCGCCGCCGACGCCAGGGGGATCCTGCCGGACCGCATGATCGCGGCGATGGCGCAGGCGGGCATGATCCTGCCGGCCTATCCCTTTGTCGAGAGCCAGATCCAGCCCGCCAGTCTCGACCTGCGGCTTGGCGATGTCGCCTATCGGGTGCGCGCCAGCTTTCTGCCCGGGCCCGGGGTGACCGTGGGGGAGCGCATTGATGAACTCAAGCTCCATGAGTTCAGCCTGTCGGATGGTGCGGTGCTGGAGACCAACTGTGTCTATATCGTGCCGCTGCTGGAGAGCCTGGCACTGCCGGTGCGGATTACCGCGGTTGCCAATCCCAAGAGTTCCACCGGACGGCTCGATGTCTTTACCCGGGTCATTGCCGACGGCACCCGGCGCTTCGATATGATCGACGCCGGCTACCACGGGCCGCTTTATGCCGAGATCAGCCCGAGGACGTTTCCGGTGCTGGTGAGTGAGGGCTCCAGGCTGTCGCAGCTGCGCCTGCGCAGCGGCGATGCCGTTCTCAACGCCGACAGTCTCCGGCAGCTTCACGCCGGGGCACCGCTGGTCGACAGCGAGGAGGCCGATCTCGCTGGCGGTGTCGCGCTCTCGGTCGATCTCTCGGGCGAGTTCAGTGCCGGCTTCGTCGGTTATCGCGCCAAGCGCCACACTGCGGTGATCGATGTCGATCGCCGCGCCGGCTATGACGCCGCCGACTTCTGGGAGCCGATCCCGGCCTCCGGCCATCGTTCCCTGATCCTTGATCCCGGCGAATTCTATATTCTGGCCTCAAAAGAGGCGGTGCAGGTGCCGCCGGACCATGCTGCCGAGATGGTGCCGTTTGATCCTCTGGTCGGGGAATTTCGGGTCCATTATGCCGGTTTCTTCGATCCAGGTTTCGGCTATGCCGGATCCGGGGGCAGGGGAGCGCGCGCGGTGCTGGAGGTGCGCTCTCGTGAGGTGCCGTTCATCCTCGAGCATGGCCAGATCGTCGGCCGGCTGGTCTATGAGAAGATGCTGGCGCGCCCCGACTCCATCTACGGCCAGCGCATCGGCTCCAGTTACCAGGCGCAGGGGCTCAAACTGTCGAAACATTTCCGCATCTAGTCGTGCGCTTCATATAAATGGCGGGCATCCGACCGCGCATCTCCTTCACATTGCGCAAGCGTGGAGCGCTTCAGCAGGCCCACACCAAATCAGCCCACGCGGCTGAACCGCACAAGGAGGAGCGCGGTCTCAAAGAACAAACCTTCTGCCGGTCGGGGTGCAGAGACCGTCGGCTGTGAGGAGCGGCATTCCATGCTTTCAGACCCTGCTGTGGTTGCCCGCCTCAAGCCGGTTGTGATCGGCGTTGCGTTCGGGTGCGGGGTTTATTGCTGCGGCCGATGTCAGAGGCGCCGTGCGGTCGCCTGTTGTCGGGATGGATCCGGCAAAATCAGGCTGCGACCGCGCACTGACAGCAGGACGAAAGGCGGTTTCCTGCAGGACTGCAAGCGGCAGGAGTATATCCTCGCGCTGTGGCGCAACTATGTCCCCTCCGGCCCTCCGGCAGGCGTCGCAGCTGCGTGGCCTGCGCCGGTTGGCGTGAACAGGCGCGGATCGCGGGCAGGAATCCTTGAGGCTGATCGCGGGCCACCGGCGGGCATTGCTGGTGTCGCCGGGAGGAAAGCCGCCACTGTCTGGGGGAAGCGATTGAACTCAATTCATGCCCGGCTCATCAGGATGCGGGTGGAGCGTGGCGAGAGGCATATTTTGATATGCATCAGGGTTCAGGGCATCCGATTTCAGGGCATAAGGGTTCCGGTTCTGGCCCGGCGGCACGCTTCACCCACGCGCATAAAGGACAGGTCCGTGGATGTGCGGCGGATCAACAATGTGCTCAGGATGGTGGAAGGACAGAAGTGCGGTCTTCGTTCATCGCCGGTTCATCGCCGGTTCATCCCCGGTTCATCGCAGCGGAGTCTAATCCAGTCGTCCCTGTCAGAGATGAACTGCGCCAGGTGCTGTTCGACTGTATCTGGCGGCAGACGGAGGTCTCAGCCAGCAGCGAAGGCGCCAAAGGGTCAATGTCTTCAATCCGCTGAGGATCTGCCACCGCGCGCGGAGCAGGCTGGCGGACGTGATTGCGTTTGCGGCGGGCGGCGGAACTCCATACTGGTACTGCAGGATGACCTGTGTTGCACAGGATGACTTGTGTTGCGCGGGGCCGTCTTGTAACTGCGAATGCAGCCACCATGTGTTGGCCGCGATGGTTAGCAAAGACAGGAGACAACCATGGGCTTCCTCGACATCCTCAACGGCATGCAGCAGGGCCCGCGCGGCCAGGCACCCGGAGCGGATACATCACAGACTTCCGGAGGCATGTCGCCAATCACCATGGCGATCCTGGGCCTGCTGGCCTGGAAGACGTTCAAACATCTGACCGGCGGTTCGTCCGCCGCGCCGGCGCAGCCAACTCCGCTGCCCGCCGCGGAGAGTGGGGGGATCGGAGGACTTCTGAGCGGCGTCCTGGGCCAGGGCGGCCTTGGCGGGGCACTGAGTGGCGTACTTGGCGGTGCTCTTGGCGGTCTCACCGGGGGCGGCAGTGCTGCCGGCGGCGGCAGTGGCGGCGGCGGTCTTGGCGATCTGCTCAAGGGTGGTCTTGCGAGCCTTGGTGGCGGTGGTGGCCTTGGCGGCCTGCTTGGCGGTGCGGCGAGCGGGGCGGTGCTCAGCGGTGGCCTCAACGATCTGGTCAAGCAGCTGCAGCAGGCAGGCCATGGTGACGTGGTCAAGTCATGGCTCAGTGACGGGGCCAACAAGTCGATCTCGCCGGGGGATCTCGCTGACGCCCTGGGCGCGGATCAGATCAACAGCCTGGCCGCCCATAGCGGCATGTCGCGCGATGATCTGCTGGCGGGCCTCAGTCAGTATCTGCCGCAGGTGGTCCATGAGCTGACACCGCACGGTCGCCTGCCGACCAGCGATGAAATGTCGAAAAATCTCTGACGAAAAGGGAATCGAGCCATGGCACTCGGGGGACTGCTCTACATCATCGTCGTCGGCTTCGTTGCCGGCCTGATCGCGCGCTGGCTGGCGCCGGGGCCGAATAACCCGCGCGGCTTCCTCATGACCACGGTCCTGGGTATCGTCGGGGCCTTCCTGGCCACCGCGATCGGCCAGTTCATCGGCCATTATGACGTAAATCAGGGGGCGGGCTTTATTACCGCCACCATCGGCGCGGTGCTGGTGCTGTTCATCTGGAACCGCCTGGTGGCGCGCGGCGTGATAAAGGGCTGACGGCCGCAAGCTCAGGCACTTCAGCGTTGCGCTGTCAGGGCCCGCAGCCTCTTCGAAGAGGCTGTGGGCCCTGAGCTTTCTGGCGGGTGAGCAGGAGGGCGGTCTTTATCGCAAGCGGGAGTTGCGGCGGATTTGCCGATTCCGGGCAGGGATGCTATGGAGCGCACCGATGTGGCAAGGCCGCAAGGCTGCGGCAGTGCGGCCAGAGTGCGCAAATAGAAGAGCGAGCCTGAAATCATCGCCCTCGGCTTCCTCGCCGGACTGTTCGCGCCCTGGCTGGCACCGGGGCTGCATCCGCGCGGCTTCCTTGTGACCGCGGCACTGGGTATCGTCGGGGTCTTCCTGGCCACCGTGATCGGCCAGTTCATCGGCCTTTATAACGTAAGTCAGGGGGCCGGCTTCATTGAGGCCGGCATGGTTGTCGTACTGGTGCTGTTCATCTGGAACCGCCTGGTGGCACGGGGCGTCCTCAGGGGACCAGGGCCGAAAAGGCGTCATTGTCATGCCTGCGGCCGCCGGGATCGCGCTGCTCCTCGACCACGACTGCGGTGCGGCTCGCTGACAGCGGGATCATGTCGAAGCCAGAACCCGGAGCGTGCGGATCGGTGAGCCTGTTGAGGCGCTCTCGAAACAGGCGATCAATGATCGCAGGCAAGGATCGCATCTGTCGTCACCGGCCGCCCGGTCTCGACCGCGATCTGGAGCGCCACGCCATCGCCGCGGAAAACAAGGCATCCAGGCGCCGCGTCCCCTGGCCTGTTTTGCCATTGCCGCAACCAGGGTTTCGGCGAGCCGCGACAGCGTCACTGCGATCTTGCTGTCGATGGCGACCGGCTGAGGGCCGCCTCAGCGGAGGCACTTCAGCGTTGTCCTTTCAAGGCCCGCAGCCTCTTCGAAGGGGCTGTGGGCCTTGAGCTTTTTTTGGGGCGTGTCGTTGCTCCAGCGGCAGTTGCGGCGGATTTCCCGATTCCGGGCAGGGATGCTATGGAGCGCGCCAATGTGGCAAGGCCGCGCCGCTGCGGCAGGAGGGCGGAAATGAAGAGCGATCTCGCGGTTGAGAAAAACGCGCATGTGGCGACGATCGAGATCTGCCGGCCACCGCTCAATTTCTTCGATATTGCCCTGATCCGCCAGATCGCGGATGCCCTGGAGGATTTCGACCGCGATCCTGCGATCCGTGCCATCGTGCTGGCCGCACAGGGCAAGGCTTTCTGTGCCGGCGCCGATTTCGGTGGCGGGGACGCTGGTTCCGATGCGGACAGCAGCGATCCGGCGTCCCGCATCGGATCCATCAACCAGCTTTACACCGAAGCGGTGCGGATTTTTCGCAACCAGAAGCCGGTCGTCGCCGCAGTCCATGGCGCGGCCATCGGCGGCGGCCTTGGTCTGGCACTGTCGGCGGATTTCCGCATCACCTGCCCGGAGGCCCGGTTCTGTGCCAATTTCACCAAACTCGGCTTTCATCCCGGCTTCGGTATCACCGTGACGCTGCCGGAACTGATCGGCCGCAACAACGCCGAACTGATGCTCTATACCAGCCGCCGCATCACCGGCACCGAGGCCCACCGGCTCGGGCTCGCCAATGAACTGGTGGCGCAGGAAGAGGTCCGGGCGGCCTCCCTGAAACTGGCAGGCGAAATTGCCGAAGGGGCGCCGCTCGGCCTGCTGGCGACCCGGGCCAGCATGCGTGCCGGGCTTGCCGAACGGGTCGCCGCGGCGACGACCCGGGAACTTGCCGAACAGACCAGGCTGCGCGCCACCGAGGATTTCCGGGAAGGGGTGCTGGCCACCGCAGAGCGCCGGCGCGCCGACTTCAAAGGACGGTGAGGCGGGCCACATCCTGTGGCTGGCCGACGAAAGCGCGGGGGTCATTGGCCTGCAATCCCGCTTTGTTCGTGATGTGATTCGGCTTCGTTCTCCTCACGAGTCCCGAAAACGATCCTCGTTGTCGAGACCGGATCGCTGAAGGACTCCACGGCGCATCCATCGATGAGACATCTTTGCCATGAGGGATCGGCTGGTGCCGGCGCAGGGCGAAAGGGAGGGATGCAAAGCCACAGCCTTTCGAGCACGGAGAAGAGGCACGGGTTCGCAGTGTCCGCTTCACGGTCGGCCTGGAACAGGCCTGATGGAAAGGGACTGCGGATTTCACCGGTCTGCGCTGCCACCGTCGGGCCTGGAGCCGCCAGGCGCGAATCAGGCGCGAATCAGGGCGGGTCGATTCGCCCTCCAGATCGGCCGGGAGTGCAGCGGGCACGGCGGATATGGGTAGTCAGAACCGCCCGGCCGCGCCTGATTGTCGCATATTTTCAATTATCGCTTCAAATCTTTGGTTTTTTGCCGAGAGAAGAATTATTCGCGATTGACCGGCAAGCCGCAATCTTATCCAAATTCACACCTAGGCTCGAGTCAGGGCTATGTCGACTGATTCGGCCCTGGATCGGTGGGTATGTGTAAGGACGCGATCATGGCATTTTTCACGCGTGAGCTGGGGCCGGTCGAGCGTTTCACCAGTGCGTTGCGCAGCAAGCAGGCCGAGCGAAAGAAGCTGGCGGACCAGCTGACCCGCGTCGAATCGCAGCTGGCGGACAGCCGCAACACCGCCGCGCGGCTGGCGATGGCGGGTGCCGGCAATGCCCGGCTGGAGCGCGCCGAGGCCAAACTGCGCATGGTCGAGGACCGGGCCAAGATGCTGCGGGCCAGTCTGGCGGAAATCGAGGGTCAGATCAATGCCACGGAACGGGCTCTGACCGAGGCCATGGCCCAGCAGGAACGTGATTCGCTGGCGCAGAGCATCGAGTCGCTGGCGGTGGCAATCGACCGGGCCGTCCCCGAATTTGTCTCCGGCACTGCGGCCCTGATCAATGCGGTGGCCAGCGGAACCATCACTGCAATGGAGGCGAGCCGCTTTTCCAACAGTATCACCGAGGTCCGCCAGGAGGTGCTGGCGGCTGCCGATCTGGTGTGCTGGGAGTTGCGGACGCTGGCGGCGCAGACCCGCGCCGGCAATGCCAATGTTGCGCCTCCCGGAGCCTGGCCCCAGCTGCCTCAGCTGGACCGCCAGTGGGTCTATACGCTCAACCCGCTGCAGTGGCAGGATGGCACGGAGATCCGCCGCTCGCCCGCCTTCGCCGTGGTCGAACTGCCCAGGTCACTGCTGGAGGTGGCCTTGCGCCACAAGCACGTCGATCACCTCAATGCGCGGCGGGTGCAGACGCTGATGCATGTCCATGGCAGCGACAATCAGGGCGGGGTGCCGCTTGAGGAGTCCGCGATCATCGATCTTGACGCGCTGTTGCGCGATGAGCTGAGCGAGGTCAGCGAAGTCCGACTTGAGGCCGATGTAGCCTGACGGTGGTTGCAGCACACATTGCCCATGCGGATGTTTGCAGGAAATTGAGTGCCCATGAAGGATTAGCGGGCACATGGCGAGGGACGAGGGAGCTGTTGGCGACAGGAAAACGCGCCAGCCAGCGGCGCAGAAAGCGAACAAAAATCGAACATCTGTGGCGAGGAATCGTCCCGTGTGACTGGTGATGTCTCTTGCAGGGTGCCTCGCGTTAGCTATGCTATTAGGAGATCGCAATGGCCAGTTCTCGGTTCATGAGGCAAAGACCAACCTGTCCAGGCTGATTGCGGATGCACTTGACGGCCGGGATGTCGTCATTCGTCGTGGAAGCGTGCCGATCGTGCGCCTTGTACCGGTGGTGGCGCGCGGCAAGCGGCGCTTTGGCGCGCTGAAGGGAAAGATTTGCTTAGGACGCGCGGTTTGATGAGCCTTTGCCCGAGGATGAACTGGCGAAGTGGAATCTCACGTGAAGCTGTTGCTGGATACGCATGCGCTGATCTGGTGGCTTGCGGGGGACGGTGCACTCAGCCAGCGGGCGCGAGAGGCTGTCGCGAACGAAGACAACAGTGTCGCCGTCAGCGCTGCCTCGGCCATGGAGGTGGCGACGAAGTTTTGCATCGGCAAGCTCCCCGAAGGGGCGCTGCTGGCACGTGACTTTGAGTCATCGCGGATCAGGACTTTGCCGAACTTCCGATCTCCGTCCGCCATGCCCGGCTGGCCGGTGAAATGAACATTTCGCACAAGGATCCGTTTGACCGTTTCCTTATCGCCCAGTCCATTTTGCGAAGCGATGACGCTGATTTCCAAAGAAGCACTTTTGATGGATTCGGAGTGAGACGCCTGTGGTAACAGGGCAGTGAGGCCAGTGTCACAGGCCCGGCGGCTGCCGATTTTGTGTGCGGCGAGCTGCAGAAGCAGTGCCGATATCGCGGCTCCCGGGGCATGGCCTCAGCTGGCCCGGATCGACCGCCCCTGCTGCCAAAGGCTGTACACACTTAAAACCCGCTGTCGTGGGAGATCCGCCGCCTGCAGGCTTCTGCCGTGGTCGAACGGCCCCAATCGCAGCGGGAGGTGGCTTCGCGCCACAGCCAGAATGGCGGGGCTGCGATCATGGAGCTGGATGCACGGCTCGCACGATGCCGCGAGCGAGGCCGGGCTTTCGTCCGATGTGGCTTGAGGTCATGTTGGCGAGGACTCCTGTTCCCCGCAGTTTTTTACGCCCGCGTTTGAGAGCCGGGACAGCAGGCTCAGATCCGGGTGCGGCAGGGCATCCGGCAGCGCCGGGAAATCCGGAGTGCAATGCCCTGCACCAGGTGGCGACGCAGGCGAAAACTGACTTGCAGGTAATAAGATACCGCGATGACGGCGTTGCTTTCTCGCTGGAGTGCCTTGTCATGACTATCGTCACCCTTTCGGCCCAGGGTCAGTTGCTGCTTCCCGCCAGGCTGCGCGGCCGTTTCGGGTTGACTGCTTCAGGGCCGGTTGGGAATGGCAGAAAATTTCCGCCATCATGGTGAAGACTCTCGGCCAGGCTTCGCCCTTGCCATCCCGATCGGGAGCGGCAGGGGGGCTGTGAGAGCCGGTGAAATCCGGGAGCTGTGGGCGAGTGTTTACCCGGCGTCAACCACAGCCCCGCTATCGGGTCCGTTCCACCGGTTATCCGCGATTTGCGGCGTTTTAACCGAATTTCAGCCGAAACTGGACACAAGACGTTGTCGTTTCTGTCTCAAGGCATATGGTATGCAGGATGCTGAAGATTTGACAGCAAAGGGGCGGAAAAGCGGCAAGGCTTCTCCCTGAAAGGCTTCTCCCTGAAAGGCTGCTCCCTGATGTCGGGAATGTCGTGGCGGATTTCAGCCACTGGCAGCAACTGGCGGAACGTCCAGGGAAACCGGGGTGAGTGGAGACAGAGCAGGCGACATGAGCATGGACCGCGGTCGATCAGGCGGCCTTTTTTGCCACCAGCGGATGAGGCGGTTTCCAGTGCCGGGGAGGCTGGCCTGTATGGTGCTGGCGCTGGCGCTTGCTGGCTGCAGCAATCTCGGCCATCTCGGGACCACGACGGAGCCGCAGGTCGCCAGCACCGCCGAGGCGGCACCGAGCCACGAGCATGAACGCATCCTGGCGGCCTATGGCGGGGTCTATCATGACCCCCGGCTCCAGGCCCTGATCAGCGACACGGTGGCAAAGCTGGTGGCGGCCTCTGATCGTCCCGACCTCAGCTATCGCGTCACCATTCTCAATTCGGGTGCGGTCAACGCCTTCGCGCTGCCGAGCGGCCAGCTTTATGTCACCCGTGGTCTGATCGCGCTGGCCTGCGACACCTCGGAACTGGCCTCCGTGCTGAGCCATGAGATGGCCCATGTGCTGCGCCACCATGCCGCCGACCGCGAGGATCAGGCCCGGCAGGCCGCGATCGTCAACCAGGTCCTCAACGATATGGGCAACGATCCGGAACTTGCCGCGCTCGCTCTTGCCAAGACCAGGCTCAACATGGCGAGTTTTTCGCGGGCGCAGGAATTCGAGGCCGATGCTGTGGGGGTGGCGCTGTCGGAGCGCGCCCATTTCGATCCCTATGGCGCCGCGCGGCTCCTCACCGGGATGCAGCGCAATGCCGAACTCAACAGCAACAGGTCGCTGGATCCACGGGCGCAGGACTTCACCTCGTCGCATCCGGCGACGCCGGAGCGGGTGCGCAATGCCCAGAGCAGCGCCCGCCAGCACGGTGCGCCTGAAAATTTCACGCGCGATCGCGACAATTATCTCTCGGCGATCGACAACATCGTGTATGGGGACGACCCCAGCGAGGGTTTCGTGCGCGGCCGCCGTTTCCTCCACCCCAGGCTCGGTTTCACCTTCCAGGTGCCCGGCGGTTTCATGCTCGATACCACCACGGCACCGGCGGTGATCGGGGTCCGGGACGGCGGCCAGCAGGCCATGCGCTTCGACATGGTTGCGGTTCCCGCCGAGCAGAAACTCGCCGATTACCTCAATTCCGGCTGGATGGAGGGCATTGACAAGGCCACCACCGAGGACCTCACCATCGCTGGTTATCCCGCCGCTTCGGCCCTGGCCAGGGGCGAACAGTGGCAGTTCCGGATCTACGTGCTGCGCTACAACAGCGATGTGTTCCGCTTCATCTTTGCCAGCCGCCAGAAAAACGCCGAGAGCGAGCGCAATATTCGCGACACCATCAATTCCTTCCGCCGCCTCAGCCTCGAGGAGATCCAGTCGGCCCGCCCCTTGCGCATCCGCATCGTTACGGTGCAGCCCGGAGACACCGTGGAATCGCTGTCGCGCCGCTCAGGCAGCATCGATCACCCGGTTGAGCGTTTCCGCATCCTCAACCAGCTCGACGCCCGGGCCAGAGTGCGGCCGAATGACCGCGTCAAGATCATCGTCGACTGAAGCGACTGTCCCTTTGCCGGCGACGACAGATTTTGCGATCTGGTCCTTCGGGCCCCGACCGGGTCCGGGGTGGATTTGAATGGAGGCCTCGGGCGCGGGAATCGCAAGAGGCGGAATTTTTACAGGAGAAACGCAAACCATGGCCAAACCTGCGGTCAAGACCGGACGCAATGATCCCTGCCCCTGCGGCAGCGGCAGGAAATACAAGCACTGCTGTATGGCAAAGGACAAGGATGAAGAACTTGCCACTGCCAGACGCGCAGCCGAAAAGAAGAAGGATCCGCGCCTGAGCGGGCCCGCAGTCTTCCCCGGCTTCGCCGGCATCGACGAAGACGAGGACCCGCTGGATGCGGCGTCCAACGCGGTCATCGACCTGATTCGTGCAGGGCAGCTCAATGAGGCCGAACGCGCCGCCCATCAGCTCCTCAAAGACCACCCTTACGTTCATGACGGCTATGACCGTCTCGGTATGGTTGAGGAGGCCCGCGGCAACAACCGGGCGGCGGCCGACTGGTACCGCAAGGTGGTGGCTTTCATGCGCGAAAACGCCGACAACTACGATCCGCAATTCCTGCAGGATTATCTCGGCAGGATTGCCCGCCTTGATCCGGGGCAGCCGGCCTCCTGACGCGCTCAGGACGGGAAGCCCTGACCGCGTCAGGAGTCATCAATCGGGCCGCCCCGGCGACGTCCGCAGGCGCATGTGACCGGAGGGTCGCTTCGCGCTTGCGTCTGGACAGAGGACAGATCGCTGCGGGTGCGGGTTGAGGGGGCAGGTTCTGTCGCGGGTGTTGTGACGCAAGCCCTGATCCTGGTGAGGATGTGCGGCCTTTTGCGTCGGAGGGACTGCCGATCGGGCCGGAAGAACATTCGCGCGTGGCTGCGCGACCAGGACTTGCATGACCAGGACTTGCATGACCAGGACTTGCGCGGGCAGGAAAGCCTGGGCGCCCAGTGGCGGGAAGTGCCGATCTGCTTTTGACCTTGGGAGAGGAGGGGCTGGCGGGGCGCCGTTGCGCCGCAGCAAAGCCGCGGCAAACCGGCAATATTTACCCGATGAGGCCAGTTGTTCAGAACAAATCGCCGGAGGGGGATTTTCAAGCGGCAGGAATTTCGCATATCACCGCTTGAGAAGCCACGCTGGATCGCCGCTGCCAGCGCCTTTGACGACAGCGGGCTGGTGCGGGCTTTGGGAATTTCGAAGCGAGCGAATTTCGGAGCGAGCAATGAGCCGCCATCAGCGATTGTGCGCCACCTGTGGTCGGGAGTTCACAGCCCTGTCGCCGCGGACCGTCACCTGCTCACCAGCCTGCAATCGCGAACTCCAGCGCCGGCGAACAATCCGCAAGAACGGGCCCTGGGTGGATGAGATGATGCCCGATGATGACGATGTGATCGATCGGTTGCAGAATGCCGACGTCGAATCGCTGATTACCAATTGGCGCGCGGATCTGGACTGAGCCGTCGCCACCCCTGGTACTCTGTCCTTCCTTCAATGAGGCCGAGGCAGCGATGCCCCGGATGCTGGCAGGCAACGGCAGTCGGAGGCTGATGGTGATCTCACGGGTTTTCAGGTAATGGAACGGTCGTCCAGGCTGGTAATCGTCACCCCTCGAAAAATCCTGCTCGCATCCTCAAAGCGCACGCCATGTCTGGCGATGTTTGCGTGGCTCTTTGTCCGCTACTTCGGCTGGTGGGCCAGAACATAGGCCTCGAGGACCGCAGCCATGCGGCCGGTATAGGTTCCGCGGACGACCGGGCGAGGGGGACGGCAATTGCGGATCAATAATCCGGGTGGGCGGAGAGATCGGTCATCACCGCTCCGTCACCATTGAGCGGATTGGCGGGATCGCGGCTGTAGCGCAGGGTCTCAAAGCGCATGGCGCGGGCGTCCATCATCACCAGACGTCCGACCAGGCCTTCGCCGAAGCCGACGATCTCGCGGATTGCTTCGAGTGCCATCATCGAGCCCATCACCCCGGCGAGCGCGCCGATCACACCGGCTTCGGAGCAGGAGGGCACGGTGCCGGGTGGCGGCGCTTCCGGAAACAGGCAGCGATAGGTGGGATTGAAGCCGCCTGAAGGGCTTTTCTCATGGGCGCGGATCGTGGTCAGCGTGCCATCGAAACTGCCCAGTGCCGCGGTGATCAGCGGCTTGCGGGCAAAGAAACAGGCGTCCGAGACCAGATAGCGGGTGGCGAAATTATCCGAGCCGTCGAGCACCAGATCGGCGCTCGCCATCAGCGCCATGGCATTGCGCGCGGTGATGCGGGTGGCGTGTCCGGTGAAGGAGACGTTGGGGTTGAGGGCGGTGATGCGGGCTTGCGCACTGTCAACTTTGCGCTGACCGATATCGGGCGTGGCGTGGATCACCTGGCGCTGCAGGTTGGAGAGCGACACCACGTCGTCATCGACCACCTGGAGTGAGCCGACGCCGGCGGCGGCGAGATACATCAGTGAGGGCGCACCGAGGCCGCCGGCGCCGATCACCAGCACCGAGGCCGCCTTGAGCGCCGCCTGGCCCGGGCCGCCGAGATCGTGCAGCACGATATGGCGGGCGTAACGTTCGAGTTCCTCTGCACTCAGCACTGAAAACGGGCTCCCTGGAGAGGCGCGCCCCGACAGGGGTGCGCCTGACGCAATATGGCGTGGCTCAGCGCTGCGGCCAAGCCCTCGCGGAAAGCCGCGGCCGGATGACTTTTTGCGGGTTGGCGGGGAGGCTATTTCTGGCAGGTGGCGCACCAGAAGCTGGAGCGCCCGTTCTGGACCATGCGGCTCACCCGGCCGCGACAGCCCGGGGTCAGGCAGGGCTCGCCCTCACGGCCATAGACGGTGAATCTGTGCTGAAACCAGCCAGGTTCGCCGGAGGCCTGGCGGTGGTCGCGCAGCGACGAGCCGCCGGCGGCGATGGCCTCAAGCAGCACGGCGCGGATGGCTTCGACCAGGCGGCGGGCTGCGGCCGAGGGTTTCCCGTCGCGCAGCGCCAGGCCTGCGGCCTGTCGCTGCGGCGCAAGATGGGCCCGCGCCAGCGCCTCGCAGACATAGATATTGCCCAGTCCGGCCACCACGTGCTGGTCGAGCAGTGCCGCCTTCAGACTGGTCTTTTTGCCGGCGCAGGCCTGTGCCAGGGAAGCGGCATCGAAGGCGTTGCCGAGTGGCTCGGGGCCGAGGTCGGCGAGCATCGGGTCATGGGGGAGGCGGCTTCGGCTTATCACCTTCATGGCGCCGAACCGGCGGGGGTCGTTGAACACGATCATGGCTCCGCCCTTAAGGAGGAAACGGACGTGATCGTGCTTTTCGTCGCGCCCCTGCGGCAAAGCGGCACCAAGCCGCAGCGAGCCCGACATGCCGAGATGGATCACCAGCACGTCCTGGCTGGCGAGATCGGCAAGCAGATATTTGGCCCGCCGCGACAGGCTGACGACGCGCTGCCCGGTCAGGCGGGACACGAAATCGTGCTGCAGGGGAAAGCGCAGGTCGCCGCGGCGGACCTCGACGGAGACAATCGTGGTGCCCTCCAGGGCCGGCTGCAGGCCGCGGCGGACGGTTTCAACCTCAGGCAGTTCGGGCATTGCCATTCACCTTGTCGGTCGGGTGTGATAGCGCCTTGATGGCGCCTTGATGGCGCCTTGACAGAGCCTTGGGCAAGCCAGGCGCGCGGATTGAAACGGTGGCGGCGGGGCACAGAGATGGAGCAGGCAGTGGACGAGACCAGAGATGACGAAACCACCCATTTCGGTTTCCAGGACGTCGCCCTGGGCGACAAGCAGACTCTGGTAAACGAAGTCTTCCATAGTGTCGCGGGGCGCTATGACCTGATGAACGATCTGATGTCCGGCGGGCTGCACCGGCTGTGGAAGGATGTCATGATCACCGCCCTCAATCCGCCGCGCTCCGAACGGCCCTTCGCCCTCATCGACGTCGCCGGCGGCACCGGCGATATCTCTTTGCGCGCCTGTGCGGCCGCGGGGGCGGGCTTCCAGTCAACCGTCTGCGATATCAATGGCGACATGCTTGAGGTGGGTCGGGCTCGGGCGGCAAAGCGTGGCGTGGAAGGCCAGCTGACCTTCGTCGAGGGCAACGCCGAAGCGCTGGCCTTTGCCGATCGGAGCTTTGACGCCTACACCATCGCCTTCGGCATCCGCAACGTGCCGCGGATCGATTGCGCGCTCAAGGAAGCTTACCGCGTCCTCAAACCGGGCAGCCGTTTTCTGTGCCTGGAATTTTCCACCGTCGACGTGCCCGGCCTCGAGCAGCTCTATGATTTGTTCTCGTTCAGGGTGATTCCACCTCTGGGGCGTATGGTCACCGGGGATGGCGACTCCTATCGCTATCTGGTCGAATCGATCCGCAAATTCCCCAGGCCAGCGGTCTTTGCCGACATGATTGCCGAGGCCGGCTTTGCCCGCGCCAGCTATCAGAAACTGTCGGGGGGCATCGTGGCGCTGCATTCGGGCTGGCGTCTTTGAGATCGCGCGAAAACCGCTGCGGTCGCGGGTTGTGCCGGTCGGGTGCAAAATCGCGGCAGGGCAGGATCTTGGAAGGCAGGATCGCAGAAGGAATAGCGTGCATGAGCGGGTGGACCTTGTCTCAGGCTGCCAATCGTCGCCATTGTTTCCGGCCCGAGTTTTCGGGAATGGAACCCGGGTTGAACAGACAAACGTGATCTCTTCCCTGACCCACATAATGCGTCTCACCCGCGCCGCCTTCGTATTCGCCCGCGAAGGTGTCTTCGGCGTGGTCGATCCCGCTCTGGTGCCGCCACCGGCGCAGCTTCTGCTGCGTCTTGCCCGTCTGATTGAGCGCCCCGGGGAGAAACAGGGCCCGACCCTGTCACGGGCGCTGATACGGCTGGGGCCGGCCTATCTCAAACTGGGGCAGTTTCTGGCCACCCGCCCCGATGTCGTCGGGGTCACTCTGGCGCGGGATCTGGAGAATCTCCAGGACCGCCTGCCGCCCTTTGCGCAAAGGGAGGCCGAGGCTGCGGTGAGCGCTTCGCTGGGCTGTGCGCTGGAGCAGGCCTTTGTCAGTTTCGGCCCGGCGGTGGCGGCAGCCTCGATGGCGCAGGTTCATCGTGGCGAGGTGCTGCGGGACGGCTCGCGCCATCCGGTTGCGGTCAAGGTGCTGCGTCCCGATGTCGCAGTGCGCTTCAGGCGTGACCTGTCCGATTTCTTCTTTGTCGCCCGCAAGGCCGAGGCCTGGTCGGCGGAGGCACGGCGGCTGCGCCTGGTCGAGGTCATCAACACGCTGGCGCGGTCGGTAACGATGGAAATGGACCTGCGGCTGGAGGCCGCGGCAGCCTCCGAAATGGCGGAGAACACCCGCGACGACGCCGATTTCCGTGTTCCCGAGGTCGACTGGAACCGCACCACCCATAATGTCCTGACCATGGAATGGGTGGAGGGCATTGCTCTCAACGATCACGCCAGCCTGCGCCAGGCCGGGGTCGACCTGCCCGAACTCGGCCGCAAGGTGATCCAGAGCTTCCTGCGCCACGCCCTGCGCGACGGCTTCTTCCATGCCGACATGCATCCCGGCAATCTCTTCCTCGATCCCGCCGGGCGTCTGGTGGCGGTCGATTTCGGCATCATGGGGCGGCTCCTGCAGCACGAACGCCGGATTCTGGCCGAGATCCTGCTTGGCTTCATCACCCGCAATTATCGCCGGGTGGCGGAGGTCCATTTCGAAGCCGGCTATGTGCCGGCGCAGCATTCGATCGAGAATTTCGCCCAGGCCATCCGCGCCATCGGCGAGCCTATCCATAACCGCACCGCCGAAGAAATCTCGATGGCCAGGCTCCTCACCCTGCTGCTGGAGGTCACCGGCCTGTTCGATATGCGCACCCGGCCGGAACTCATTCTGCTGCAGAAAACCATGGTGGTGGTCGAAGGGGTGGCACGTGGCTTCGATCCCCGGCTCGACATGTGGAAGGTCTCCGATCCCGTGGTGCGCCAGTGGATCGAGCGCAATCTCGGCCCCATCGGCCGGGTCGAAGGCGCGCTCGGCGGGGCCGGCGAGATCGCCCGCGTTGTGATGGATCTGCCCGGGATTGCGAGGCGCGCGGTGACCGTGCTGGAACAGCTTGAGACCATGACCAGGGAGGGGGTGCGGCTCAGCCCCGAGAGCCTGGCAAGTATGGGCCGCGACAGGGTACGCGCCGACCGCATCACCCAGGTGGCGCTGTGGATCATCGCCGCCACTCTTCTGGCGATCCTTCTCACCAATCTGTGATTGCACTGCAATCAGAAATGTGAGATAGCTGCAATCATCGATTGCGGGGTTATTTCATGGCCAGCCTCACCATTCGCGGGCTTGATGAAGGCATAAAGGACTATCTCCGTCTGCGTTCGGCCCGCCATAACCGCTCGGTCGAGGAAGAAATGCGGGTCATCCTGCGCGACATGGCAGGGGCACCGGCGTCGGACGGCAGTGTTGCGACCGAGGCGCGCTGTGCCGAGGGCGGCCGCATCACGCTGATCATCGGCGGCGGCATTGCCGCCTATAAGTCGCTCGATCTGATCCGCCGGCTCAGGGAGCGCAAAATCCGGCTGCGCTGCGTCCTGACGGCGGCGGCGCAGCATTTTGTCACGCCGCTTGCGGTGGCGGCATTGTGCCATGAGCGGGTCCATACCGATCTTTTCGACCCTGGAAGCGAGTTCGACGCCGGCCATATCCGTCTGGCACGCGAGTGCGATCTGATCGTGGTGGCGCCGGCCACTGCCGACCTCATGGCCAAGATGGCCAACGGCCATGCCGATGATCTTGCCAGTGCCATCCTGCTGGCCGCCAACCGGCCCATCCTGGTGGCGCCGGCGATGAATCCGCAGATGTGGAACAACCCCGCCACGAGGCGCAATCTGGCGCGGCTTGAAGCCGATGGCATCACCCGGATCGGCCCCAACAGCGGTGAGATGGCCGAAAGGGGGGAGGCCGGTCTGGGACGCATGGCCGAGCCGCTTGAGATCGCCGCCGCCGCGCTGGCACTTATGTCCTCCAGCTGTCCCTCTCCGCCCGGGTTTTCCTCGCTGCCCGCCTCGCAGGCCACCCTCGAGCCGCTTCGTGGGCGCAGGGTGCTGATCACCGCGGGGCCGACGCATGAGCCGATTGATCCGGTGCGCTATATCGCCAACCGGTCCTCGGGCCGTCAGGGCTTTGCCATTGCCGCCGCCGCTCACGCCGCGGGCGCCGAAGTGGTTCTGGTCACAGGCCCGGTCGAACTCGCCGATCCGCCGGGTGTCAGGGTGGTGCATGTTGAACAGGCCCGCGACATGCTCCGCGAGGTCTGGGCGGCGCTGCCGGTCGATGTCGCCATCTTCGCCGCCGCGGTGGCGGACTGGCGGGTGGTGCGGGCGGCGACGCAGAAGATGAAGAAGACGCACGGTGCCGGCGCGACCATCGAACTCACGGAAAATCCGGATATTCTGGCGACCATCGCGCAGTGTGAGCAGGGCCGGCCGCAACTGGTGATCGGCTTTGCCGCCGAAACCGAGCAGGTTCTCGACCACGCCCGCGCCAAACTGGCACGCAAGGGCTGTGACTGGATCGTCGCCAATGACGTTTCGCCCGGCAGCGGGGTGATGGGCGGCACGCATAACCGCGTGCATCTTCTGACACGTGATTCGAGCGAGGTCGAAGAGTGGCCGGCAATGACCAAGGAAGAGGTTGCGCGGCGCCTGATCGGGCGTATCGCCGCTCATTTCTCTGCTGCGGCGCAGGAGGTGCCATGACCGAACCCGTCCTGATCGCCTGCCAGCTTCTGCCCCATGCCGCCGATCTGCCGCTGCCGCGCTATCACAGCCCGGAGGCTGCGGGGCTGGATGTCCTCGCCGCGGTGGCGCCAGAGCAGCCGCTGACGCTGGAGCCGGGCGCTCATGCCCTGGTGCCGACCGGACTTGCCATCGCCCTGCCCGCAGGTTTTGAGGCCCAACTGCGACCGCGCTCAGGCCTGGCGGCGCGCCATGGCGTCACCGTGCTCAACGCTCCGGGCACCATTGATGCCGACTACCGTGGTGAAATCGCCGTGATTCTGATCAATCACGGCAGTCAGCCCGTGGTGATCCGTCGTGGCATGCGTATTGCGCAGATGGTGATTGCGCCGGTGGTGCAGGCCGTGCTCCGTCCAGTGGTGAGCCTGCCATCAAGCCAGCGCCAGCAGGGTGGCTTTGGCTCGACTGGAAGCTGATCGGTGAGCGCAGATCGAGAGCTTCCAGGATCCGGCGGTCGATCAATCCCTAGTCATCAGCCTGTACCGCCTGCGCTTGATGTGGTGTGCAGATGCGGAATTATGTGCCATGTCGCCAGCATCTCGCGAGTCGGTCCGGTGATCCGGGCGCAACGGGGCAGCGAATCAGTAGTTCGTGCCGTGCGTGCCACAGCGCGCAGCCTGTTGCATCGAATCACGACAAATCCCTTGATCTTGAGAACACAAGTGCGCTGAGGTGATGTCAGGTGATCGGTGCGATCGAATCACAAGGGGTTCATGAGGCCCGGATCAAGCGGTATTTTTGTGCTCCGGCCGGCGGGTGTTCCTGATCTGGACTCTTACCCCTGATGTCGCGATAGCGATACTCTCCGTTGATTCGCACCCGGCGTTAACAGTTGGCCGTCGTGCGGATTCCGGCCCAGTCACTGGTTTTAACCTCGTTTCTCGTCTTCCTAGGTCTCTTGATATCAGGCGCAATGGTGTTGATACGTCAGATTCCGCTGTCGTGTACATTATTGGCGCGCAATGTCGTGTATGCGGCTCTTGCGGCGCTCGGGCTGATTGTGCCCGCGCAAGCCGGCTCGCTTGACGCAGTTTCTTCGGCATGGGGACTATTGAGCTTCAGCGGCCAGCAGGTGGTGCTGTTCAGCATACTTGCTCTGGTTCTGGTTCCTCTGGCCGGTTTTGCGGTCCATGCCGCCATCCTGTTGAGGCGCAATCGCGCCGTCTCTGAGCGCCGGGAAGCGGCGGCGCGGGCGCAGATCGCCGAACTCGAGCTGCAGGCCGACAGTCTGGCAACCCTGGTCTCGGCCGAGCCGCAGGTTCTGATCTCCTGGCGGGCCGGCGACCGCGTGCCGCAGATCGCGGGTGATGTGAACATGCTGCTGCCGCGCGGCTCAAGCGCGGAAAGGGTGCTGTCCTTTGCTGCCTGGCTGCCGCCGGAGCCGGCGGAGCGCCTCAGTGAGGCGGTTGCCGCCCTGCACGAGCGCGGCGATGGCTTCCTGTTCGCCCTCGGCAATGCCGCCGGCCGCACGTTTGAAATCTCCGGGCAGGCGGTGGGGCGCCAGGCCATCGTCCGGATCCGCGAACTCACGGGGCTGCAGCGCGAACTGGCGGAGGCCAATCTGCGCTACCAGTCGCTGCTTGAGGACAGCGAGAAACTGCGCGGTTTTGCCGCTGCGGTGCCATGGCCGATCTGGGGCCGTGACGACAACGGTGCCCTGACCTTTGCCAATCCGGCCTTTCTGCGTGCGCTCGAGGCGGAAAGTCTGGCGGATGCGCGGTCGCGCAATCTCGACCTGCTCTCCGAGAGCGCCCGCGATGAAGTCGATGGCGCGCTCAGGGCCGCCGGCGGCTTTGCCGGCCGACTGGAGTTCGAAGCCAGCGGCAGGCGCGGTGTCTATGATGTCCAGGCTGCTTCCGTCGGCTGCGGCCAGCTTGCGGTGGCCATCAATGCGGGGGAGGCCGACGCGCTGGGGGCGGCCCTGGTGCGTATGGCGGAGGCCCATCGCGGCACACTCAACCAGCTGTCGTCAGGGGTCGCGGTGTTCGACAGCCAGCGGCGGCTGGCTTTCTACAACGACTCCTATTGCCGGCTGTGGAATCTGGAGCGTGCCTTCCTCGATTCCCATCCCGACGATTCCAGCATTCTCGACCGCCTCCGGGTAGGGCGCAAACTCCAGGAGCAGCCGGATTTCCGCGCCTGGAAGGCGCGGCTGCATCAGGCCTACAGCGCCACCGAGCCGGTCCGGGACACCTGGTATCTGCCGGATGGACGCGTGCTGGCGGTGGTGACCACGCCCAATCCCGAGGGTGGCGTCACCTATCTCTTCGACGATGTCAGCAAGCGTCTGGAGCTGGAACGCCGCTTCGACGGCCTGATCCGGGTGCAGGGTGCCACACTGGATGGTCTGGCCGAGGGGGTGGTGGCGTTCGGCAGCAACGGGCGGGTGCGGCTGTTCAATCCGGCCTTTGCCCGGATGTGGAAACTGTCGTCGCAGGCCCTGTCGGAGAACCCGCATATCCAGGCCGTGGAGGGCTGGTGCCATCCGCTCTATGATGCGCCTGAGGTATGGCAGCAGATCCGCGAAGCCGTGACCTCGATCGGCAACCGCGGCGATGTGCCGCTCAAGCTGGAGCGCAAGGACGGCAGTGTGCTTGACTGCATGATCCGCCCGCTGCCCGACGGCGCCACCATGCTGACCTTCCAGGATATCACCGATACCGAGAATGTCGAGCGGGCGCTGCGGGAACGCAATGAGGCGCTCGAAGCCGCCGATCAGATGAAGGTGGATTTCGTCCACCACGTCTCCTACGAACTGCGTGCGCCCCTCACCACCATTATCGGTTTCGCCCATTTCCTCAGCGATCCAGCCACCGGGCCGCTGACGCCGAAACAGGCCGAATATCTCGACTACGTCACCAAATCGACCAACGCGCTGCTGGCGCTGACCAACAACATTCTCGATCTGGCGACGATCGATGCCGGAGCCATGAAGCTGGAACTGGGTCCCGTGGATGTGGCCAAAGCGATAGATGCCGCAGCGGAAGGCATCCAGGACCGGCTGGCGACCGATCACATCGGCCTCAGGGTGGAGATCGCGCCCAATGTCGGCAACTTCGTCGGCGACGAAAAGCGCGTCGTCCAGGTGCTCTATAATCTGCTCGCCAATGCCGTGGGCTTTGCCCCGGCGCATTCGACCATCGGCATCAGCGCCTGGCGTTCGCGCCGTCGCGTGGTGTTCACAGTGACCGATTCCGGCCCCGGCATTCCGCCCCAGATGCTCGACAAGGTGTTCGACTGGTTCGAAAGCAGCTCGACCGGTTCGCGCCATCGCGGAGCGGGCTTGGGCCTGTCGCTGGTGCGCTCCTTTGTCGAACTCCATGGCGGCACGGTGAAGGTCGAATCGGAGGTCGGCAAGGGCACCACGGTGAGTTGCGATTTCCCGGCTGACCAGGCGGCACAGCGCGACGCTGCGGAGTGAACGCAAAGCCCTCAAGACACGTTGCAGACTGCAAGCTGAATTCCATGAACCCGTGGCGGTGGTGCCGAGGGCGGGAACGGGATCCCTGTGAGCGTCGGCGTAAGGCCTGCCTGTTCACCTTTGGCGCGGATGTTCCCACCTTCGGGCGCGTGCGGATTCCCTGTCGCGGACCGTGTGCCCGGTAACGCGAAGCGTGATCACCTCGCCGCCCGCCGGGAGATTGACGCAGCCGAAGCCGCGGTGCCAGTCTGGTGGGTACGGCGGTGCGGCGGGCTTAAGGGGCCGTGGAAAAACAACCGCTACAGTTTTGTGCAAACAAATGATAACAGAGCATGAGACGAGCCACGCTCTTCAGTTGCGCGTCACGCTACCGTCTTGCTGAGTTTCGGAGATGAAATATAGAACGTTGTCGAAATTGATGATAAGAAAGGGGAGGAAAATCAGGCCGTAGCCAGCAGGACCTCGCTAAACTAAAAGCGCGGTGAAACTGTATAATTCCAGTCTAGATGGAAAGAATGCCCTTTGATGTTCAGAGACTCTAATTCCTTGTCAGTCACCTTAATGCCTCTTTTGGAATTCCTTCGATCAAGTGCGCATTTTATCTTGGGTCTTCCGGCTTCAGTAGTGGCTGCTGCGATGCGGCGAAGGATTGTCTCGTGATCCGTCGGCGGAGTGCCGCGCCAATTCGCCGAAATGCGACAGTTACACTTGTGTTCCACTTTGTTGTACTTTGACGTGCCAGGCGGATAGTGATAGACGTGGATTCTTATGCCGAATTCATCCGCAGGCTTCTGAAGTTCCAACTTCCAAAGACGCACTCGCGCTCCGTTTGATCCGCCGGAATCGGCTGTGATCCATAGGTCAGTGCATTCAGGGTAGTACACTCTGCAGATTTCACGCATCCAACGACGGATCGCATTTACTGCAAATTTCGAGGTGTCGCATGAAATTCCGACGCTGACCCACGCCATATTGAGAACCATACAGAAAACGACATACGGAGTGACTTTTCCTCCCGCTTTCGTCGGGAAATCGTGGGTATTGACACGAATGGGGCCGCCCTCGGGACGATAGTCGCTGCCACCATTTCGGAAGGAACCGACTAGTTCTTTCTTTTTGTAGTCCACAGAAATGGCTGGCTGGCCCAGCCTTTCCGCTTTCCGCAGTTGTGACTCGATGTAGTGGAATTGTCGGTCACGATCGGGATGACGCTTACCCTCGATCGATTTCCGGTTGACCTGACGGGAGAATTTCAACTATTTCAGCAGTGTCGCCACGGTCTTCGGAGAAATGGAAAGATCGAACATTTCCTTGATGGCACGCGCGATCTTTACGAGACTCTTTGATACCCACTGTAGCGGTTTTATTGGGTGACCGCAGGTTACCGGCTCTACGATGGATTTGAGTGCAGGTATTACCTCTGGGTGTTTCTCTTCAAAAAGGGGGCGGCCGCCCCCCTTTCGCCGAATTCGACCTTCCGGCAGCGCACCTTTGTTAAGGTCTGCCTTACCTCGATAAATCGTGCTTCGCGCCATCCGTGTAATCCTGGAGACACGGGTGACGCCGCGGGAGAGACAGGCTCTCGCCTCCGACCCGGCGAATAGCCTACGTTCGCGCTCGCCACTCCTAGCGCCAAATTGGCGCCACCTCTCGCGAATCGCCTGATCTGTATCCATGGATTCGGCCATATCGCAGACGGACCACCATGGGAATCCCGCTCAGCAAAATGTGATCAAATTACAATTGCGCCAAACTAAACTAAAAATTGATTCACTAGTTTTTCCACGGCTCCTAAGCCTTGAATGCCGTCGAAAATCTGTCATTCAGCGACAGGGGCTTGCCCATGTGGGTCATTCTTCTGGTTCTGTTTGCAATGTTCTGTGTGGCGATGATTCTCCGCTATTGCGGGGATGCCATTGCTTCCCTGGAAGGGAAGGGGGCTGTGGCGGAGCCGGACGAGAATTGCCTGGACCTGGATTTTCTTGAGGTAGCCAATTTTATCGCGGACATCGAGAAAGTGTTCGCAGTCGACCTCTCCGAGGAAGATTGGGCCGGTGTGGAAACCGTCGGTCAGCTCTTCGATCGGGTCTGCTCCAGGCGGAGCAGGCTTAAGGATGGCCTCAGCTGCCCGAACGCGCGGGCCTTTCTTCGCCTGCACGCCGCATTGCGGCGTCTGGGATATGCGGAGCGCATGTCGGTCCGCTCGGACCTGCGAAGCATTCTGGCTGCGCTGCGGGGAAAGCGGCTGTACGCGGCTCTGTCGCGTGAGGCCGGCCTCAAACTTCCTGACCTTGAGCTTCACCCGGTGAGCCGGATGGTGCTGGCGCTTGTCGCGGGCACCGGGATCGCTGTTTCAGCCTGGCTTTTCCGCCTGGGATTCTCCGGCCTCTGGGGCTTCGTCATGCTTCCGACCGGAGCTCTCGCTATCGCCATGCTCGCCGACAGCCTGCCCGGGAGAATTCCCCAGCGCCTCGCCAGGCTTGGTGATTTTGCCGCCGACTGTGCAGTATGGAACTACGGCAGGCCTTACGGCGAGGCAGGAGGTGCAGGAGCAGCCGATGCCTGGAAGGTGTTTACGACGGTGGCGGAGAAAAATGCCCCGTGGTTCAGAGGTGAGATGAATACCGATACACGTTTTTAGTTTTTAGTACCAGCAGCTGGTCCCGGTCGCATTGTGGTTCCGGTATCAGGTGTCTGCGGAGTGCTGGCAAACCGGGATTTCAGGTTGTGGGATACGCCGGCTGTGCCGGGCGACGCCCGGGTGGATCGCCCTTGAGGCAGGCAGGGGCAAGGCTGTTGGCTGTTGTGTTGCCTCAGCCCGCCAGCTGGTCGCGAGCTTGCCGTGGATGCCGATCGGCGAAACGACGGCATGTGTGCACAGGGGAGCGATGCGTGGCGTTTGAGGACGGATTGCCCCGAATTCCAGCTAACCTTCGGATAGAATTGGTGGTTTCGTGAGATCGGGACCCGGTCGCTATGCGGATTATGGGATGGCGGGATCGCAAGCTTGAGAAATGCGCAGGAGTTGCTATATTTACGGAGGACGGGGGAATGGCCTTTCGACCATGCCCCCGGTTCCCCCAGATGATAGATTGAACCCGGATCCTTACTTGCCAGCAGGTCCGGGTTCTCTTTATTTCCAGGGTGATGCTAATGGGCAAAAACCATATTGGCTCACCTCCGTTCAAGAGCAAGGCTGTTGCCTCAGCCGGGGAAGCCCATCTTCCCCGGTGCGCGGGCTGGCTCCGCGCTATCTGCTTTTGCCCTCAAACTCGGGATCTTCCTTGCCGTTGCCACGCTTTTCGCCTGATTGCCGCTCCTTCCAATGGAGAGGGTGGAGAATCGGCACCTGTGGAACATGTGTCAGCCCTTATTTCGCGGTACTATGGTTGTTTTGTGGCAGGGCACTACCAGGTGGATCGCCGCAAGAGGGCAATGGGCGACAACCTTGAGGAGCGGCAGCGGCCTTTGAATCGAGCCGAAACAGCCCGCGCCAGTGGGCAATCATGCGGCCCCTCAAGCGGGGCAGGAGACCATTGAGGCCTTTGATCTGCGAAAAACGCCAGTTGGCGTGTGTGCTGATCGATGATGGAACCTGCCGCTGGATTGCGCAAAGCTGGTGCAGACGATGGCAGACGGGCCTACCGCAGGCGCCTGAAAGCCGCTTCACTCCCTGGTTCACCTCGCGAAGAAGGTGGTCCCAAAAAACAGGTGGTTTCTCAACCGATCTGACGCCGTTATCCGAACACCGGGAGGAGAGGTGACCATGGAATACTGTGGCGCCATCGATGGGTCATTGAAATAGTCCGCCGTCTGCATCATGGATCAGGCCGCAAAAGACAATCGGCCAGACGAGGGGAGCGGGATGCCAAAATGGACGGGTTCCCCGACATTCGTCTTCCTGCTGGTCCGGATTGGCCTGGACGCAGGACCCTTGCAATGGCTTTTCGTAACAGCTTGGAGCCCTGATAAAGAGTCTTCCCGCCCCTCTTGAGTGCCCACGGAACGTGAGAGAACCGATGACCGACCCGATCACATTCACCGTTGAGCTTGCCGATGAAGCCGCCACCGCGGCATTGATGGCGGATCTCGCTTTGCTGGTGGGATCGGGCTGCGTCATCACCCTGTCCGGAGACCTCGGGGCCGGCAAGAGCGCTGCGGCGCGCGCCATGATCCGCTATTTTGCCGGGGATGACGCTCTTGAGGTGCCGAGCCCGACCTTCACACTGGTGCAGCTCTATGACCTCGGCGCGGTGAGCATTCTGCACGCGGATCTCTACCGGGTCGAAGATCCCGGCGAACTGGAGGAAATCGGCCTGTGCCCGCTGCCTGAAGGCGTGCTCGCCCTGGTCGAATGGCCGGAGCGCGCGGGGGGCACCCTGGCGGCCTCACGCATCGACATCGCGCTCACGCATGACCCGGAGAAGGGCGAGAATGCGAGAGACGCGGTGATCTCGGGTTCTGGCCCGGCGGCAGCCATCGTGGAGCGGCTTCAGGCCCTGCGCGGCTTCCTGTCGGGTGCCGGCCTCCTTGATGCGCCGCGCCGGCGCATGGCTGGAGATGCCTCGACCCGCTCCTATGCCAGGCTGCAGCGGGGAGAGGACAATGTCATCCTGATGAATTCGCCGCGCCGCGCCGATGGCGCAGCGAGCTATGGCGGCAAACCCTATAGTGCGGTGGTGCATCTGGCAGAAGATGTCACCCCGTTCGTGGCGATTGCGTCAGGACTGACGGCAGCCGGCTTTTCTGCTCCCGTGATCCATACCTGCGATCTCCAGAGCGGTTTTCTCATCACCGAGGATTTCGGGCGTGAGGCGGTGGTCGAAGGCGACCCCTCGCGGCCGATTGTCGAGCGCTACGAGGCGGCAACCGACATGCTGGCGGCGCTTCATGCCCGTCCCTTGCCCCGAGTGGTGGCGGTTGGGGAGACCCGATACAGGCTGCCGGAATTCGATCACGCGGCCCTGGAGATCGAGGTCGGTCTGATGCCGGAATGGTATCTGCGCGATCGCGGCATCACGCTCTCTGTAGCCGTGCTGGAGGAATTCGGCGCCATCTGGCGCGATCTCCTGGCTTTCGCGCTGGCCGGACCGAAAAACTGGGTGCTGCGCGATTTCCACTCGCCCAATCTGATCTGGCTTTCCGACCGCACTGGCATTGCCCGCGTCGGCGTGATTGATTTCCAGGACGCGGTGTGGGGCCCCGAAGCCTATGACGTGGTGTCGCTGTTACAGGACGCCCGCGTTGACGTTGCCGCAGAACTGGAGAAGGCACTCTTTGCGCGCTATGTCAAGGCGCGCCAGAGCCAGGGCGGCGATTTCGACGCGGCCCGGTTTGCCGCCTGCTACGCCATAATGTCGGCGCAGCGCAATACCCGGCTGCTCGGCACTTTTGCCCGGCTCAACTGCCGCGACGGCAAGCCGCAATATCTGCGCCATCTGCCGCGGGTATGGACCTATCTTGGCCGCGCGCTGGAGCACCCGCAGCTCGCGGCCTATCGGCGCTGGGTCGGGGACAATCTGCCCGCGCCCGCCTGAGCAGAGGCTTCAGTCGTGGTGATGGCGCCGGTGGTGCCGGTGCGGGCGCCGCATCGGGCGCGGGTCGTCGGCAGCACTGAAAAGATAGCTTGGATTTTCGCCGCAGCCGAGCATGCGTCCCGACACGCTGGCCTGGCACTGGGCGTAGGTTTCATAGGAACATTCGCCGGGATAGCCGTAGCCCTGGCCCTGGGCGCACCAGGGATAGTCGCCGCGTCCACCCGCCGTGGCCGGATCTGTAGCCGCTGTGGTCACCAGTGCCCCGGCCAGCACCATCATCACCAGACGCATTCTGTTCACGACCCGTCCTCCTGAATTCGTCACCATAATATTCGGGATCAAGAGCTAAGCCATGGGCGTGGTTGGGGCAAGGCGTCTATGGCCTGCGCCGTGACGCCAGCCCTGGCGCTCAGGTGTGGCGTCAAAGGCGGCCTTCGCGCCGCAGCGCCGGTTTGTCAGAAAAACCTTCGCGGGATCAATGCGGACCGGGAAGGAGGGAGGCGCAAGCGCCCGGCACACGAGCACCGATGGCTGCGCGTACTGCCCTGGTCTTGCGCCATATTCGCGCGACTTTTTGCGCGTGGCGGTCGACATCGGCAGGATCTTGCGGGGGGCTTGCCGCGTTGTGAGGCGCTCCGGCCGCCGGCCGTCGTCACCGCTGGAGCCGGATCGCTGGTCCCGTCAGGTGTCCGGCGCAGCTGACACGGCATCAAGGTGGAGGGGTCCGATCGCAGCGAAAGGGCTCGTGAGCTTGTGAATTGACCGGCTCAAAGCCCGGGTGCCAGAACCTCAACAGCTGAATGCTGTGCTGAAACGCGGCAGAACGTCCCTGCGCAGGCTGGATCGGGGCGGCCGTTCAATCGCTGCGGGGGATGCGCTGGCTCGCACCAACGCGAGACCACGGGCTTTCAGCGGAAACACTGCCATTCTCCGTCTTTGTAAGGGAACCTCCCATGCGTATCTGTCTGTCGGCCACCGCCGCCCTCGCGCTTTTCACTCTGGCCCTTGCCCCATCCGGTTCCGCAGATGCTGCCGGCGCGATTGCCTCCGGAGAGTGCGGCGCCTATGGCACCGCCTGGAATTCGGCGAATCCCGCAGAGGCCAGGCTTGCTGCATTGGAAAGGTGCACCGGACACGGTGGCAGAGGATGCTCAGTGGTGCTTGAGTTTGAGAACAGCTGTGGTGCGCTGGCGATCGAAATGGCGGATTCCTGCGGCACAACCGGCTGGGTCAGTCGAAGTGATCTCGGCGAGGCCCAGAATACAGCGATCGAAGCCTGTCAGAACGCGGCTGGAGGCAGAGAATGCGTCACCCGGGCCTGGGCCTGTGACACCGTATCGGAGTGAAAGCCGAAAAAAGTGAGGGGCGTTGCGACGGTCTGCGCATGATGTTGCCGCACACCGCTCCAGGCATTGAGGAGTGCCGCAATGCGCCAATGGCTTAGGTCACGATCGACAATTTGGCTGGCATGACCTTGACACAGGGCGGTGGTGGAAAAGGCGTTTCAGTCGAGCTGCGTTGAACATGCGTGTGTTCGAGCCGGTTATGTGGAAGACAGGAGAGGCAGGCCTGCCATCGTTGCGGACAGGATGGAACTCTGTCGCAGGGGCTGCCTCAAAATCGCGCCACGCCGGGGATTGAAGGACCTCCAGATCCTTGTCTGGAACCTGTGCCCGGCGGTTCCACGAAAGCGCCGTCGCCTCGGAGACCTCCGGCTTCCGACAGGAGGGAAGCTGGTGGCGGTGGAAAGAATCGGAAATCAAAGCCGAACGGTTCGGAAGCCGCGCGGGTTAATTGAGTCGGGACCGCATGGATCGTTAAGCTGAATGACCCAGGCAGGGCCAGGCCGGAAGGGCCGGGGTGTGCAGGGAATCCTTCGGCCATGCATCCGGTGCCACAGCCCGTTTCAACCCAGCGACGGGCTGTCTGGGGATTGTCCCATCAACGAAAATTGCAGATCCGGGTGTGGGTTCGGCGATCGCAGAACGTCCGTGACTGTGCCGCACCGTCTGGTGCAGCGAACGGTTCCGGATCTGGGGGAGCATGGGTGATGGAATGTGCACGAGACCGTGTCCGCCCACTTGATGTTGAGTTGCTTCAACTTATCGCGGATCTTGGCGCCGCCATGGTGGCAATCCGATATGCTCTTGAAGGCATTGCTACGGTTGGGAAGCGCGAGGAGCCGCTTTCCAGACGGATCGATTCCGGAGGCCCGAAGGCATCCAGATCCAGTGCGCCGAAGATCTCCTCAGTTGATCGTGGCTGGCGGTGCCTCTGCAAAGGGGAGGAAACGCCGGCCCAAATCCGGCTTCATCTCTCCAAAAAGGGCGATATCCGGGAAGCTTTTGCACCCGGACAGCGGGCCAGCAACGCAAGGAGGAGGTCGGGGGCAAGGGGTAGAGGACCTTGAAATGATAAAGGACAAGGGAAAGCAACGGCCTCCTGGACAGCGCATGCCACCACTGAATCCTTCGGCTTCTGCGCAGTCGCGGCCGAGACTCGGAGCGAGCGACAGCATCGGACGCAACATGGCCTTTGTTCTCATTTGTTCGCGCGATTCTGGAGCAGTTATTTTTCCACGGCCCCTTACTCGCCTGACGAGGCGAGCCAGCGCCCTTCTTCCGTTGGATCATGGCTTGAGCTGAAGTGGCTGCGCGCGGCTGTCTTGTTCCTGGACGATGGCGGTGCGGGGGGGCACAGAGTCGCTTTGCCGAAGGCGGGACGGAGGGCCTGACCCGTCTTGAGGTCGGTGGCAGCTCCGGCAGATTGAATGCCGAGGAAGAGGCCACACAGAAGATCTGGGTCAGCGAAACACTGCCGCGCACGCACGAAAGTGGTTGGAGCCGAACTCGCCAGGGAATTTGGCATCGTTTTCGAGAGCCGGTCCGCCGGCTGTTGATCTGTGTGAACCGCCTTGGTTGGCATGCGTGCGAGGTCGGCGCCGCGCAAAATTGACGTGAAGAAGCATTCGCCTGTCCGCCCTGCGGTTGTGTGTTCCCGGTGCGCCGGATGCGGGCGGGGAATGGGTGGATGCCGTCTCGTGATGCCTTGGAGCACTGGAGCACTGGAGGAGGCACAGATTGACCTCGGGAGCGGATACGGAGCATTATGCCGCCGCCACGGGCCGGTTGCGGTGCGCGTGACGGCCGCGAACGCATCAAGGGATTGGATGATGGCGAAGAGGAAATATCTGCTGGCGGTTGCGCTGGTTCTGGCGGTCGGGATGGCGGCAGCCCCGGGTGAGGCCCGGGAACCGCAGTCCTCGCCTCGTCTTTTTGTCTCGACCTGGTCGAACAACACTCCGCTTTCCTTCGGCATGGATGTCGAGGCCGCTTCCCAGGCGCTGGGACAGCGGCTCGAACTCGTCAGTTCCCGTCGCGACAGCGACATTTTCATGGTGGTGCGTGATATCGGCGGCAGCGAACTCCTCACCTCCCATCACCGCCTGTTCCTGCAGTTCCGTCATGGTCGGCTGACGGGCTGGAAAGAGGATTATGGCGACCGCTGGATGTGGGGCGGAAGGTAAGGGATCGATGGGACAGGATGTGACACTGACGGCGGCGGATGGCTTCCGCCTCGGGGCCTATTGTGCCGACCCGGAAGGCGGGGCGGCGGCGGTGGTGGTGATCCAGGAGATTTTCGGGGTCAATGATCATATCCGCTCGATCTGCGACCGCCTCGCAGGGCAGGGTTATGTTGCGATCGCGCCGTCACTCTTTGACCGCATCGAACCCGGTTTCGTGTCCGGCTATTCGGCCGGGGATGTCGCCAATGCGCGCAGATTCATTGCCAATCCCGACTGGGATGCGATGCTGCGCGATACCCAGGCGGCGATTGATGCGGTGAAGGCGCAAAGAGCAGTGGCGATCATGGGCTTCTGCCTCGGCGGCAGCATCGCCTACCGCGCCGCGGTGGAGCTGTCCGGTCTGGCGGCGGCGATCGGCTATTACGGCAGCGCGATTGCGCGGGTCTGCGACCAGAAGCCGAAAGTGCCGACGCAGCTGCATTTCGGGGCAGAGGACAGCGCCATTCCGCTCTCTGATGTCGAGATCATCCGGGCCAGGCGCCCCGAAGTCGAGATCTTTGTCTATCCCGGTGCCGGGCACGGATTCCACTGCGATGCCCGTGAAAGCTACGATAAGGCCAGCGCCGGGATGTCGTGGCAGCGCAGCCTGAACTTTCTCGCCCAGCACTGCCGCTGAGGCTGGGGCGGGCGCGGGGTCAGAACCAGCGCTCGCCGACCTGGATGGTGTCACCGGGCGCCACCGCGGTGCCGGGCGGCACGGCGACGCGCACTGCGCCCGTTGTTTCGTTGCGGGTCACGGTGATGCTGTCCCGTCGTGCGCGTGGCGAAAAGCCGCCGGCGATGGCCACCGCACTCTCCACCGTCATGTTCGGCACGTAGGGATATTGTCCGGGAGAAGTGACCTCGCCGAGGATGAAGAAGGGCCGATAGGCCTCGATCTCGACCGCCACCGAGGGGTCGCGGATATAGCCATTGCGCAGGCGCCGGGCGATGTCGGCGGCGAGTTCGGCGGTGCGGCGGCCGCGTGCCGGTACCGGTCCGATCAGGGGCATGGTGATGCGGCCCTCGGCATCAACGCTGTAGCTGCTGGAAAGACTGTCCTGGCCGAAAACGACGACCCGGAGCCGGTCGCCGGCATCAAGGCAATAGGGCGTGGTGGCGGGTTCCGGAGCCTTATCCAGAGCCTTGGCAGGGAAAGCGGCGGGAGGGGGCATGACGGCGTAATACGCATGCGGCCGGGTATGCGCAGCGCAGCCCGCGAGCAGGGCCGCGCATGCGGCGATGACGGTCAGGACAGACACCCGCGCGAGCCGCACCGAACGATCCCCAGAGAACAGCCGGATGCAGTTTTGCGCTCAACGTGGTTAATAAAGCGTTACCAATGGGTTGCGGGGTTTCCGGGGTTCAGTTGCGGGCATAGCCGATCAGAGGCCGGCGCGGCCGGAACAGGATCATCAGGATGATGCCGGGGACGCCAAGGATAATGAAAACGGCCTGGCGCAGGACTTCCTGGACCACGGTGGTCCACAGCCAGGGCGAGCGGGCCTCGACCCAGTGCCGGAACGCGGTTTCACTGGGTTCGTGGATCGTAAGCCAGAACTGGCCGAAGCGGGTCAGGTGGAAATTCTGGTCGACCACCCAGTGCACGCCATCATAGACGACGAAGATGAACGCACCCGCGAGCAGCAACAGCCCAATCAGTCGGAAAAAGCCGCGGATCATAACAAATCCCTCACCGCTCAGGGAAGGTTACCGGTTCCTGCCCCCATAGCCGGCTGGGGGCCGGAATTCAACCACGTCGGTGCAGTGTTTGCGATTTCTCCCTCAGCCGGGTCCACCACGCCCGAGCGACCTGCTCGCGGCTCCTGCTGCGGGTTTCTGGCGCAGGATCGCGAGGCGGTGAAGCAAAAGCTGGCGCGGAGCCGGTGCAAACAGCGTTGACGCTTTGATTTCGAGGGCTTATAAGCCCGGACAGCTGGCGGCGGGCGCAATCCCGCCGCCAGCTGTTGTTGAACAGGAGGTCAGGCACCGCCAGCAAGGCTGCCTTCGCGCTCCGCCAACAGTCGCTGGCAAGCGACACGAAAAGCCTGGACAAGGATAGCTTTAGACGATGGCCAACACCAGTTCCGCCAAGAAGGCGACGCGCAAGATCGCCCGCCGTACCGTTGTCAACAAGTCGCGTCGGACGCAGATGCGCGGCGCGGTGCGCCGGGTCGAGGAAGCCATCCGCTCGGGCGACCGGGGTGCAGCGTTGCAGGCGATGGCGCGGGCCGAGCCGGCTCTGATGCGCGCGGCGCAGCGCGGCATTGTTCATCATAACAGCGCCAGCCGCAAAGTGTCGCGCCTGTCCCACGCGATCGCCAAGCTCGCGACCTGAGACATCCCGGCAAGCCCCCTCTGGCAAGGCTCTTTGGGAGCCAACATCTCCGATTGGAAGACAGGCCCGGCTCACCCCGGGCTTTTTGAATTTCAAGCCGTCGCTCCAGGCTTGTGCCTTTGGGGTCGCGCCGTGCGGCCCATAAGTCCAGGCAGGCTGGTGAGTGAACCGCCCGTGACCCTGCGCAAGCCCCCTGGGGCGTCGGGGGCAGGTCGCCCATTGGTGCCTTGAAGACAGGGCCGCAGGTCTGACGCCGGGCTTGCCCCATTTCAGACTGTTCGTGCTTCTGGCGGCGATTGTGCCACCTCTGGCGTCGGTGGCCGGGGGCAGATCAGGACTCCTGACCCGGGGAGGCAAAACCGCTTTCGGCGCGGGGCAATGCCTCCGATAACAGTAATTTGAACACAGGCTCGCGGTTTCATCGCGGCTCTCCAGATTTTTGGCCGGTCATGATTTCGCAAAAGGCCGGAGTTTGACCGCAACAAGGCGGAAATCGGGCAACGCGGGCAGCGGCGGCGACGTACAAAATCGGCGAAGCTGAAAGCGGGCGGAAGCTGATTGGAAGGACAGTCCTGCTGTCCTTAACCAGCAGGAGCCGAAAGCTGCAGGCATCTCAAGGCCCGTGCGCCTGCTCGCGCAGGGATTTCGCAGCCCGGCTCCGTCATGAATATTTTTCCGGCAGAAGGCGGACGCTGGCGCAAACCACCGCTGCTGCAAATGCCGGCATTTTTCACAACCACGGCGGCAATCGCACAATCTTTAGGCGAGTAGGAGGGGCTTTCCCCTTGCCTGTGGTTTCTCCGCATCAAGGCGCTGCCCGACCGCCAGGAAAACACCGCCCCGGCGGGCCCATTCGTGGGGGCAAAATCTCTCAGGAAAACCCGCGTCTCCATAATCACTTATGGACATAGTGAGGAACGCGGAGAGAAAATTCCTTTGGATGAACCGTGGTGGAACCGGTCCGGAAAGTTTTTTTGTCGCTTCCAGCCCGCCCTTGCAACAAAAATTAAGCTTTCGATTCCTCACGATGATTCAAAAACTTGCCTGCTCCTTTCAGACCCCTCTGGAGGTGGCCGGAGGGGCATCCCGGAGTGCGGTGGGGCCGGGGTTTGATCTAGTTGTTTGCCACGTCGGGATCATCGTGTAATTGTTCCACCCGTTCGTGGCGCCCACGACACCGGAAGACCAACGAGGGTTCTGGTGCGATGGGTGCGGCATTCAGTTCGGCGGCGTTCTGAATGTGGGGGCGGGCTTAAAAGCGGAGTTGGATCAAAGCGGTGTTGTTTCCTTAGGAATCTCTGGGGGGAGATTAAGAAGGGTTCATCTGCGGCAATTCGCAGATGAGAGATACCGACCAGGCTTTCCGATCCGCGCGCGGGCAGGTCTTACGGACAAGTTGAAGTGACGAGCCGAATGTCGCCAGACCTGTATGGTCTGGACGGTGTTGGCTGTACGGCTTGTCGTGAGTATCACGACGGGATGGGGAGTTAAAACATGTCTAGAATACGTTACGCGGTATTGGTCGAACGTCCTTCCTGTGATGTTGCTGTCTTGGTTTCGTCCAGCAGTCGGTCTTTGGTGCGCCTGAGAGCGTTGAATACGCGCTGACCCCACCACACCCTTTCGCGACAATTCAGGTTTGAGCAGCGGTGCCTTGGCACCGGGCGGACTTCATTTGTCTCGAAAAGGAACTCCATGGGGGCATGCCGGGTTGGCATTCACAAAGCAACAAATCTCGATATGAGTTAGAGACGATGACATTGGAACAGGAACGCTGGTCGCGCGTGAAGGGTAGGCTGCGCTCGACTGTGGGAGAGGATGTCTACACAAGCTGGTTTGCGAGAATGGACCTCGAAGGGGTTCATGACGAAAGTGTGAAGCTGTCGGTCCCGACCCGCTTCCTCAAGAGCTGGATCCAGTCGCACTACGCAGAGCGCGTGCTGTCGTGCTGGCAGGCGGAGATGCCGGAGGTCCATCGCATCGATCTCACGGTGCGCACCGCGGTTCGTCCCGTGGCGGCGGTCAAGGAAGTGCCCCCTGCGCTCGATCCCCGTCGGGAGACACGCAGTGTGGCGGAGCCGCGCCCGGCGCTGACGATGCAGGCACCGACCGGGCACGACACCCTCAACGGCTCGCCGCTGGACCCGCGGCTGACCTTTGCGAGCTTCGTGGTCGGTCGCTCCAATACGCTGGCGCATGCTGCCGCGCGTCAGGTCGCCGACGGGCGGCGGGGCGACCCGGTTATGTTCAACCCGCTCTATATTCACGCCGGCGTCGGCCTGGGCAAAACCCATCTCCTGCAGGCGGTGACCTGGGCCGGAAATTCCGGCACCGAGCGCAAGGTGCTGTACCTTACTGCCGAAAAGTTCATGTATGGTTTCGTCGCCGCCCTCAAGACCCAGACTGCGCTGGCTTTCAAGGAGGCGCTGCGCGGCATCGATGTGCTGGTCATCGACGATCTGCAGTTCCTCCAGGGCAAGTCTACCCAGGCGGAGTTCTGCCATACCCTCAACGCCCTGATTGATGCCGGGCGCCAGGTCGTGATTGCGGCCGATCGTCCGCCATCGGACCTCGAGAGCCTCGACGATCGGGTGCGCTCAAGGCTGGCCGGCGGCCTCGTGGTCGAAATGGGGTCGCTGGGTGAGGAACTGCGGCTCGGCATCCTGCGATCGAGGGTTGCCGCGGCGCGGGCCCATCATGCCCGCTTCGAGGTGCCCGAGGACGTGCTGGGCTATCTCGCCCACTCCATCACCCATAACGGGCGTGATCTCGAGGGCGCGATCAACCGGCTTCTGGCCCATTCGAAGCTCAACAACCAGCCTGTCACCCTGGAGATGGCGGAGCGCGAGGTGCGCGACCTGATCCGGCCGCAGGAGCCCAAGCGGATCAAGATCGAGGACATCCAGCGCGTGGTGGCGCGGCAATATAGCGTGAGCCGGTCCGACCTCTTGTCCTCGCGCCGTACCGCCAACGTGGTGCGGCCACGCCAGGTGGCGATGTATCTCGCCAAGACCCTGACGCTGCGCTCGCTCCCGGAGATCGGCCGGCGTTTCGGCGGCCGCGACCACACCACGGTGCTGCACGCCGTGCGCAAGATCGAAGCCCTGGTCAGCAAGGACACCGCCCTTTCCGAGGAAGTGGAGTCTCTCAAGCGCCAGCTGCAGGAATAGCGGGGCTCTGTGACAGGATGATGACGTTCCCGGGACTGGTTCCCGGGAACGTTTTTTTGGCTGCCCACATGAAATCTTGCTGCCGGGCCCCCATTCAGCCTTGAATTGACCGTGTTTTCGCTCCACCTTGGACGCCCTTGAAGCTTTGATCATATCCACAGGCTAGAGTGGGTGGTCGGAGCGCCTTGTCAGGCCGGGGCCGTTTGCGGCTGTCCGGCATTTTTTTGAATATGAGCGGTGTTGCAATGAAGGTGACGGTCGAACGGACGCAACTCCTGAAAGCCCTGGGCCATGTCTACCGCGTGGTCGAGCGGCGCAATACGATTGCCATCCTTGGCAACGTGTTGATCCGCACCGAGGGCGGACGGGTGACGCTGAAGGTTACCGATCTCGACCTTGAGGTGATGGAGACCATGGCCGGGGAAACCGCGGTTGCGGGTGGTGCTACGGTACCGGCTCACACCTTCTTTGACATCGTGCGCAAACTGGCCGAAGGCTCGCAGGTGGTGCTGGAGGCCGACAGCGAGCGCGCGGTTCTTGCCATCCGGGCCGGACGAGCGCGCTTCACGCTGCAGACCCTTCCCGAACATGACTTCCCGGATCTTGAAAGTGGCGAGCTGACCCATCGCTTCCGGCTGCCCAGCCGGGACGTGAAGCGGCTGATCGACCGCACCCAGTTCGCCATCTCGACCGAGGAAACCCGCTATTATCTCAACGGCATTTACCTCCATGCCGCACAGGGCAAGATCGATGGCGTGATCTGCCCCACCCTGCGTGCGGTGGCCACCGACGGTCACCGTCTGGCCCAGCTCGATCTGGCCCAGCCCGAGGGTGCCAGCGACATTCCGGGCGTCATCGTGCCGCGCAAGGCGGTCAATGAGATCCGCCGTCTGATCGAGGATGGCGATACCGAGGCGCTGGTCGAATTGTCGGATTCCAAGATCCGCGTCAGTGTCGGTGACCTGATCCTGACCTCAAAGCTTATCGACGGCACCTTCCCGGATTACACCAGGGTGATTCCGCAACATAACGACAAGGAACTCTTCGTCGACCGCAAGGATTTCGAGTCGGCGATCGACCGCGTCTCGACCATCTCCACGGAGCGGGGCAAGGCGGTCAAGCTGGCCCTGACACCGGGCAAGCTGATCCTGTCGGTGACCAATCCCGATTCCGGCAGTGCTACCGAGGAACTTGAGGTCCAGTACGACGCCGATCCCATCGATATCGGCTTCAATTCCCGCTATCTGCTTGATATCGCGATGCAGATCGAGGGCGAGATGGCGAGCCTGAGGCTGGCGGATCCAGGTTCTCCGACACTGGCGCGCGATCGCGACGATCACAGCGCCCTCTATGTGCTGATGCCGATGCGGGTCTAGGCCTCGTGCCGCGGCGCGATGGTGAGAAACCAGGCTCCGCCTGCGGCGAGGCGGCATGATCCGTGCGCGCATCCATCGACTGAGCCTGACCCGGTTTCGCAATTACGACACCGCGGCGATCGCGACCGATGCTGCCCTGGTGGCTCTGGTCGGGCCCAACGGCTCCGGCAAGACCAACTGCCTGGAGGCGATTTCGCTGTTGTCGCCCGGCCGTGGTCTGCGCCGGGCAGTTCTGGACGATGTCGCCTCCCATCACGGCGACGGTTCATGGGCGGTATCGGCCCAGATCGAAGGCGCCCTGGGACTGGCGACGCTGGGCACCGGGATCGAAGCTTCCCCTTCCCGACCCCGCTCCGGCCGGTGCTGTCGCGTCGACCGCGAAACCGTGTCCTCGGCCAACGCCTTCGGCGACCATATCCGCATGGTGTGGCTGACACCGGCGATGGACGGCCTGTTCATGGGACCGGCATCGGAGCGGCGCCGCTTTCTCGACCGCCTGGTGATGGCGATCGATAACGGCCATTCTTCCCGGGTCACGGCGCTGGAACACTCGCTGCGCGCCCGTAACCGCCTGCTTGAAGAGCGCAGTTTCGACGCGCAGTGGTGTACGGCGATCGAGCGCGAGACCGCTGCAACGGCGGTGGCGGTGGCGGCAAGCCGGGCAGAGACGGCCTCGCGCCTTGCCGCCATGTGTGAGGCCAGGGGGCGGGGATCGGCCTTTCCATCTGCTCGCATTGCCCTGGCTGGATGGATGGAGAATGCTCTGGCAGGCGAATCCGCGACCGTGGTGGAGGATCGCTATCGCGACATCCTGCGCGCCAACCGCGCCCGCGACGCCGCAGCCGGGCGCACCACCGATGGTCCCCATCTCAGCGATCTCGAAGTGGTTTACGCACCCAAAGACATGCCGGCGCGCGAGGCCTCGACCGGGGAGCAGAAGGCGCTCCTGATTGGCCTGGTCCTGGCCCATGCCGCACTGGTCGCCGAGACCAGCGCGGTGACGCCGCTCCTGCTGCTCGACGAGGTGGTCGCCCATCTCGATCCGGCGCGCCGGGCTGCACTGTTTGCTGAGCTTGGCACGCTTGGCGGCCAGGTCTGGCTGACCGGCGCGGACCCGGCGGCCTTTGCCGGTATCGGGGAGGGCGGTGAGGTGGTGGATGTGGAGTCTGGTCGCCTCTTCAGGCGTTGAGCCTGCGGTCTGATAATTCGGCCTTCCCGGGCCCCCCCCGGCCGGCCTGTCCTTCGCCGGCCCCGGCATAGATTCCCTGTCTGGAATCTGCTGACGGATTCTGGACATCGCTTTCGCGGTATGTCCGGAAACGATCCGCAGGTTCATTCATGAGCATCCCGTCATCCGACCCCAAAGCGGCAGAGCTGAACCGGGTCTGGAGCGATGCTCCACGGGAAAGCTCACTCCGCGATGAGCCGCAGGCAGGCATTCGGTGAGTCAGCGTGATCCATTTCCGGAGGTGCCGAGGACCAATCAGTGAATGGCTGGTGCGGCAGACGTGCCCGACTTTCTCCCGATCGGCGCATCACTCCGGCCGCCTGTTCTTCCATGGCACGCGATTGCGGCCTCGTCATTCATTCTTTTGCACGATCTTGCACTGGAGGCAGAAGGACGTCTGCTTCCGGATGATGCGACGAGAGGAAGGCCATCATTTCGCTGGCGTCCTTTGATCGGTAGAAGCGCACCATCTTCCGGTTGAATTCCTCAGCCTCGGCGGCCGGAACGCTGATCGCATCCATGCCGTGCGACATCAGAATGCCGTTCATGATGAAGCGCGAGGTGCGTTTGTTGCCGTCGAAGAAGAACTGCTGCAAGGCACCGAACAGAAAAAATGCCGTTGCCCGCTCGAAGGGCGCACATTCCAGCAGTACGGTCACAGCATTGTCGAACACCCGATTGAGTTCCGGAGCCCCGGGTTCCGTCGGCAACGGCGTATGGCGCTCCTGCCTGCCAAGTACGACAAATGGGGTGAATTTCTTCTCCCGGCCTTCACCACGGAACGTCCCCCATTCCAATGCTTCTCCGCGGGCAACGAGGCCGTTGAGTTCTGTGAACACAGACTTGGACAGAGAGAACTCGCCGTCCCGGACCATCGCCAACAGGCGCCTTGAACTCTCCGCCAGGTTGAGAACCTGCTCATGGTCGGAAATCTTCCGTTTGCCAACGGTGATGCCATCCAGCAGGGTCATGACCTCGGGGAGGGTAAAGGGGTTGCCTTCGAGCATGGAGGCGTCCCAGACGAACGCTGGAAGCATCTTATAGAGACGGAAACAGGCTCGGTCCACCGAGTAAGATGGAACGGAGGTCGGCACAGCCGATCTGTCCCAGCGAAAGCCGAGAGCATCAAAGAGCTTCATATCGTGGTGCCCGGTCATTTCTGGCATGGATTTCACAGTATGTGCAGAGAACATGTGCGTCAACCACCAGGACGGTCGGGCAGCAATTCCAAATGGCCCGTCCATGGGGTCCTGATCCTCCAGCCCGCGCTTTTTTCAGGGAGGGCGGCCAGATGCGATGGTCGTCATCAAAGCCCACCAATCCGGGAAAACCGTATAGGTGGTAAGAATGCGGATCGCGTCGAAAAAGCGTTTTCTCTTCCCCGCCGCATTGCGGGCCTTGATCCAGGGGCTTTCGACGGAGTCGCACAGCGTATGCATTGCGAAGGCGAGCATGTTCATGGCAGCGAACATCACCGCGAGGTGTTTCTTGCCGTGCCCGAAATTGTGTTCGAGGTTATAACCGTTATTTT
>WQYW01000001.1 GCA_009781045.1 Alphaproteobacteria bacterium | reverse complement strand
GTACGCTTCGTGAGGGGCGTCGCCGTCCACCACGCAACACTCGCTACTGGGCGGGCGCTACCCCCTACCCAGGCCAGACTTCCACCGGCTGGAGCACGCCAGCTTTGCCTGGCGCACCGAAAAACCGTCCTCCTCGCCTCGCTCTGCAGTGCCCGGGCGAGCTTCACCTCGCCCCACACGAGGGCCCCGCCCCTTCGAGTGCCCGCAAAGCGAAGGAGAAGGTGGCGCCGCCGCCCTCCTGGTTTGCAACCGCCAATTCGCCGCCATGCTCGCTGACGATGCCGTAGCTGATCCACAGGCCGAGCCCGGTGCCCTCGCCGACCCCCTTGGTGGTGAAGAAGGGCTCGAAGATATGGTTGATATTTTCGGCAGCGATCCCGCTGCCGTTATCCGAAATCGCGATGCGGATTCGCGGTCCCTGCCGCGTTGCCGAGACCACCAGCCGCGGCGCCGGCACATCACGCATGGCATGGATGGCATTCTCGACCAGGTTGACGATCACCTGGTGCAGCTGACCCTCGTTGCCGCTGACACAGAGCTGGGGGGCGATGTTCATCTCGAGTTCAAGCCGCGTCGGCCGGGCGCGCACCGCCCACATCACCGCGGTGTCGATGAGCCGGCCGACATCGAGCCGCTGCGGTTCCCCGAGGCGGCTGAAGGACAGCCGGCGCAGATTCTTGACGATCTCGCTGATGCGCTCCGCCCCCTCCATGGTGCCCTCCAGCAGCGGCTCCAGGTCTTCCAGGAGGTCATCGATTTTGAGCCGCCGGCGCAGCACCGCCACTTCCCGTCCCGCCGGGCCATCGTGGATGGCCTCGAGATAATCGACCAGCGCGCTGCGGTAGCGCATCAGGGTATGAATATTGCCGTAGACGAAGCTGATCGGATTGTTCAGTTCATGGGCAACGCCGGCCACCAGCCGGCCCAGACTCGCCATCTTCTCCTGTTCGACCAGTTGCTTCTGCGCCCGCTGCAGCTCGTGATGGGCCTGATGCAGCGCCTCATAGGCGCGACGCAATTCGCCAATCGGTCGTCCCGTCAGCACCACACCGATGAAGCGGCCGCGATGATCGTGGCGCGGCGAGCTGTTGATGGCAAAGAGATCGGAAGCACCTGTCGCGGTGGCAAACCGCAGTTCGCCATCGACCACCTCGGAGCGGGCCCGCGCGCTCAGCAGCGAGGCGAGTCTGTCCTTTTCCGGCCCTTCGATGAGTTCCGCGATCGGGCTTCCGACGACATCCTCCGCCCCACGTCCGAGCACCTGCTGGAACGCCGAATTGACCTGCTGCACGGCGCCGGCACTGTCACACACCACCAGAATGTCGGACACCGAGGCAATCACATTGGTGATGAAGGCCTGCGCTTCCTCAAGCTCGGCGTTTTTGCGCTCAAGATCGACATCATGCCGCAACAGCTCGGAATAGACCTCGTCCATCTTGCGGATGACCTCGATCCACGCCCCCTCGCGCTCATCATCAAGCACAATCGTTCCGGGGCTGCCGATCCGCGTCGAGAGCGATGCCGTGTCCGGCAATGGCGTGTCAGTCGCCTTTGGCATTCTTCCTCAGATCGTAGCGCGAAAGCTTGTTGCGCAACCCCACCCGCGACAGCCCCAGTTCTCCGGCGACGCGGCTGATATTGCCATCGAATTTCGACAGACAGTCCCGGATCAGGCAGCGCTCCAGTTCCTCCACCTTCTCTTTCAGCGTGGTCTGCCCGCCATTGGCCGGCGCGCGCCCGTTCGCCTCGCGCCCGAGCTGCGGCCGCGCCTCCAGTTCATCGGCGTCGGCCAGAACCACCATGCGCTGAATCTCGTTCTGCAGCTCGCGCACATTGCCGGGCCAGTGATAACTGCCGAACCGCTCCAGAGCCGAGGCCGACAGGCGCAGGTTCGGGCGGTTGAACGCTGTCTTCACCGCCTTCAGCACCCCCTCGGCGATCAGCGGGATGTCCATGCGGCGCTCGCGCAAAGCCGGCATATGCACCGGAAACGCCGCCAGGCGGTAATAGAGGTCGCGGCGGAAACGGCCCCCTTCAACCTCGGCCTGAAGATCGCGGTTGGTCGCCGCCACCACCCGCACGTCCACCTTGCGCACCCTCTGGGCGCCGAGCGGCCGGATCTCGCTCTCCTGGAGCACCCGCAGGAGCTTGACCTGGAACGCCGGCGACGTCTCGCCGATTTCATCCAGAAAGATGGTGCCGCCATCGGCAACCTCGAACAGGCCGATGCGGTCCTGGTAGGCCCCGGTGAAAGCGCCCTTCTTGCAGCCGAACAATTCGCTTTCCAGCAGTTCATCGGGCAGCGCGCCGCAATTCTCCACCACGAAGGCCTTGTTGGCCCGTGCCGATCCATAATGGATGGCACGCGCCAGCAATTCCTTGCCGGTTCCGGATTCCCCGGTGATCAGGACCGCAATATCGTAGTCGGCGACGCGGCGGCCAAGCTCGATGACACCGTGCATCGGGCTGTCCTTGCAGTGCAGGATGCGATCGAAGTCGTAGAGCTGCCGGGCGGCACCCCGCTTTACCGACACCACCTTCTTGACGTGACCGGGGGCGGCCTTGACGTCGACGCTGGCCGCCTCGGTCTCCTTCTGCAGCCGGTGGAGCTGCACCGCCTCCCGGACGATCGCGATCAGCCGGTCGGGCTGCCATGGCTTGGTGATATATTGATAGATCCCGGCTTCATTGAGACCGGCGATGATTTCCTCCGAATCGGAATAGCCGGAGATGATCATGCGCACCGGGTCCGGCCACAATTCCCGCACCCGTTTGAGAAAGCTAACTCCCGATTCCTGCGGCATGCGCTGGTCGCAGAGGATGACGTGAACGATATCCCCCTCGAGCAGTTTCTCGGCCTCCGCGACGCTGCCCGCGCACAGCACCTCAAAATCATGACGCAGCACCCGCCGCAGCGCCTCCTGCGAGCGCACTTCATCATCGACGATCAGAATCGTGCCCTCGATACTCATGATTGCTCCGCACGCGCTACCCGATGTCGGGCGATGGTCCGTGGCGTGCGCGACTTCGCCACCTTATGGATGAAATTATAGCGCGCCACATGATAGCTCGGATCAAAACCGTAGAAATTAAGTCGCATCCGCTGCAGCTCCTCGGCCCGATAGGCTTCCAGCGGCTTGACGGCCTCATCGGCGGCGCGCCGCTGCTGCTTTGCCTCCAGGCGCGCCTTGTAGTCGGCCCCGCACCGCTGCGCCGCCAAAGCCGCCACGTTCGGAGGCTCCTGTTCCGCAGCCGTCAGCACGCGATCAACAAGGCCCAGCCGCTGCGCCTCCGCCACCCCCATCGGCAGACGACAGCGCGTGATCCGCGCGGCATTCTCAGGCCCGACCCTGCGCGGCAGGACATAGGTCCAGTATTCCGAACCATAGAGATTGCCCATGTCCTTGTAATGCGGATTGAGGATCACCTCGCGGCCTGCCCATACTTCATCGGCAGCGAGGCTGAGAAAGACGCCGCCGGCACCGGCATTGCCGCGGATCACACTGATGACCAGCCTGTCGGTGGTGGCGATGATGGCGCGGGCCAGATCATTCAGCGCATGGATATTGTCCCAGGACGCATCGGCACTTGAGGAAGCGGCCTCGATCGCGGCCAGATCAATCCCGTTCGACCAGTAATCGCGCCCGCCACTGAGGAGCAGCACTTTGTGGGGACGGGCCCGCATTGCCTCAAAAGCTTCCCACAGCGCGCGGCAGGCGTCGACGCCCATCGCCCCGTTGTAGAAGGAGAATTCCAGTTCTCCGACCTCGCCATGGTCGTGATAGACAATCGCCCCATAACCGCAGCCGCGTCGCTCCGGCAGGCGTGCGGCCAGATCCGGGAACACTGCCGCGGCGGGCTGTTTGACGCTTCCCGCCTCCTCCCTGCGCATATGCCCGATCCACACCGCGCCATCGCTGGTCGCCCGCGCCAGCGCACCGTCGCATCTCGCCACCACACTGCCCGGCTCGCCGCTCAGGCCATGAGCGGCATGGGCATCGAACAGGCGCAGCCGAACGCCGCACAGCTCGTCGACCACGCCCGGAACGCCATCCCCACTCCAGATCCGGCGCAATACAGTCGAGGTATCGTCGTTCTGCCAGCAGATCCGGCGATCGCTCTGCCGGCACGGCCCGCGCCAGCGGATCCGGACATCGTCGGAAGAAAGCGGTGCCGGCGAGGGCCGGCCGGCCGCGATGGCACACAGCGCCTCACCGAGCGCCGCCACCGCCCCTGCTGTGACTTCATGGCGGTAGAGACTGGATTTCGGCGCCTGCCGCATTGGGAAACTGCGCCATGCCCATACCGGACCGGCGTCGAATGCAGCATTGGCCTCCAGCACCGTGACGCCCCATTCGCTCACCCCTTCCAGCACCGCCCAGTCGAGCGCCGCCGGCCCGCGGTCACCGACCGGCCCGGGATGCACGATCAGACAGCGCACATTCTTCCACACGCTTTGCGGAATCGCCCGCTTGAGGAACGGTGCCACCACCACATCGGGCCTGAACAGCGCCACCGCTTCACCGGTGACGTCGGGATGGATGTCGAATTCGACCGCGACGTCATGACCGGCCTCGCGCAGTTCGACATGGAGCCGCTGCGTCAGGCTGTTGAAGGAATGAGCCAGCAGAAGGATTCGCATCACTTTCGCTCAACAGATACGAGGCAGCTGTTCGCCCGACAGCCAGTCGACGATGCGTCCGCCACCGAACGCCGTCGCCATCTGGACGAAGTGGTGGTCATCCGCCACCGCTTCGCCGATATCGGCGGCATCCCGGCCCAGCGGGTGGGCCTTCATCGCCGCCAGAACGCGTGGCGCGGCGTCAGCCGCCACCACCGCGACCAGCTTGCCCTCGTTGGCGACATGAAGCGGATCAAGCCCGAGCAGTTCACAGGCGGCGGCCACCGCCGGCTTGACCGCAATCGCCTCCTCGGCAAGGCAGAAGCCGAGCCCGGACTGCTGCGCGATTTCGTTGAGGGTCGCCGCCAGCCCGCCCCTTGTGGGATCGCGCATGAGGCGGATGTCGGATCCTCCCACCCGCACCATCTCTGCCACCAGCTCGTGCAGCGCCGCCGAATCGGACAGGATCGCGGTCTCGAAGCCCAGATTCCGGCGCTGCGACAGGATGGCGATGCCGTGATCCCCTATGCTGCCGGACAGCAATACGCGGTCGCCGGGGCGCGCCTTGTCCGATGACAGATCGAGCCCCTCGGGCAGCACCCCGATGCCGGTGGTGGAGATGAACACCCCATCCGCCTTGCCGCGCTCCACCACCTTGGTGTCGCCGGTGATGATGGGGACGCCGGCCTCGGCCGCCGCCGCCGCCATCGACTGGGCGATGCGGTTGAGATCGGCAAGCGCAAAGCCCTCTTCGATGATGAAACTGGCGGAGAGATAAAGCGGGCGGGCCCCGCTCATGGCGATGTCGTTGACGGTTCCGTGTACGGCAAGCGATCCGATATCGCCGCCGGGAAAGAACAGCGGCGACACGACATAGCCGTCGGTGGTCATGACCAGGCGGCCTTTTTCGACGTCGAAAGCCGACTGGTCGTTGCCGCGGGCGAGATATTCGTTTCCGAAGGCCTGGTGGAACAGCCCGGCGATCAGTTGCGCCATGGCCCGGCCGCCGGCACCGTGCGACAGATCGACGCAGCCGTTCACAAGGTCGAGTCGGGGGTGAGGACGTTTCACATCTGAGCCCTTTGCTGATGATCCCGAAAGCGCCCATAGGTCCAGTGCGCGGCGCAGGCCCCCTCGGAGGACACCATGCAGGATCCCATCGGCGTCTCCGGTGTGCAGACAACACCGAACAATCTGCACTCCGCGGGCCGTTTGACGCCGCGCAGGATGGCACCGCAGGCACAGGCCGGATTGTCCGCGGCACGACGTTCCGGCATGGCGAACCGACGCTCGGCATCATAACACGCAAAGGCGTGCCGCAGCTTCAGGGCGCTATAGGGTACGAGGCCGAGGCCCCGCCACTCGAACTGGTCACGCAGTTCGAAGACCTCCGACACCTGCTCCTTGGCAAGCGGATTGCCGTCAAGCGTGACGGCGCGGGAGTATTCGTTCTCCACCTCATGGCGGCCCTCCCTGACCTGCCGCACCAGCATCAGAATCGCCTGCATGACATCCAGCGGCTCAAAGCCGGCGATCACCACCGGTTTTGCGAATTCCTCGGCAAAATAGTCGTAAGGCTGGGTGCCGATGATGGTCGACACATGCGCCGGTCCGACAAAGCCGTCGATCTCGACCCGCCCCAGGTCGCGGATCGCCGGGCTCTCGAGAATGTGCTGCATCGCCGGCGGTGTCAGTACATGGTTGCAGAACACCGAGAAATTCGCCAGTTCGCGCCTCGCCGCAAGCCGGATCATTACCGCGGTCGGCGGCGTCGTGGTTTCAAAGCCAATGGCAAAAAACACCACCTCGCGCGCGGGATTTTCGGCCGCGATGCGCAGGCAGTCGAGCGTCGAATAGACCATGCGCACGTCGGCGCCGCGCGCCCGCGCCTGCAGCAGCGACAGGCCTTCGGAACCCGGCACCCGCATCAGATCGCCATAGACGCAGAGAATGACACCGGCGTCCTCGACCAGTGCAATCGCCATGTCGATCCGGCCCGCCGGCAGCACACAGACCGGGCAGCCCGGACCGTGGATCATGCGGACATTTCCGGGCAGCATGTCTTCAAGACCATAGCGGGAGATCGCATGGGTATGGCCGCCGCAGAACTCCATGAAGGCGTAACTGCGCGGGCCCTCGGCGGCCTGCGCGATTGCCCGAGCCAGACCACGGGCGAGATCGCGGTCGCGGAATTCCCCTGCATATTTCATTGTCCCCCCTCCGCGCCGACCTCGCGCAGCAGCTGCAGTGTGCGTTCGGCCTCCTCGGGATCGATCCGGGACAGGGCATAGCCGACATGGACCAGGACATAGTCGCCGACCGCCGGACTGTCGATCAGGGCAACCGAAATCTCCTTGCACACACCGTCAAGCGAGACCACGGCGATGTCGTCGCCCAGGATCTGGGTGATCTCCGCAGGAACAGCAAGACACATCGAAACCTATCCTTCCATTTCCGGTACAGCCGGGCGGAGTGCTGCAATCCAGGCCTGGCCGAGGCTGAGACCGCCGTCATTGGCCGGCACCTTTTGCGGCAACAGCGCCGTCAGCCCTGCGGCCTTCAGGCCGCGGACGATATCGCGAGCCAAAACCGCATTCATGAAACAGCCGCCGCTCAGGACCACCGTGGTGATGCCCGATGCGGCCGCAGCAGCAGCCGCCCAGTCGACACAGGCCGCAGCGAAGCTGCCATGAAAGAGGCCGGCGCCACGGACTGCATCCTCCATGGTGCTCAGGCGCTCCAGGAGCGGCATAAGTGACAGCGTGCCCCCCTCAATGACCCAGCCCTGGTCAAGGATGCTCGTCTCCTCCACCAGGGCTTCAAGCTTCATCGCCGCCTCGCCCTCATAGGCCGATCTGGCCACCACTTTGAGGAGGCCCGCAACCGCATCAAACAGCCGGCCCGCGCTTGAGGTCACCGGCAGAAGCGGCTGATCGAGAAGAGCGGCGACCCCCGACGCCAGCCTCTCTCCGGCAAAGCGCCGTTCGATGTCTCCACCCTGCCCGAGGCCATGGAGGACGGCAGCAGCCATGCGCCAGGGTTCGCGGGCAGCACGATCGCCACCCGGCATCTTCAGCGGCGCCAGCTGCCCCAGACGACGAAACCCGGATCCCCTGCACAGCAGCAGCTCGCCGCCCCAGTTGCCGCCGTCGCTGCCATAGCCATAGCCGTCGAGGACCAGCGCCAGCACCGGTCCTTCAAGGCCATATTCGGCCATCACCGCGCTGGCGTGGGCATGGTGATGCTGCACCGCGATCCGCGGACGACCGCTTCGTTCGGCAAAGCGGGTCGAGGCCAAATCCGGATGCAGATCATGCGCCACGATGACCGGTTCGACATCCAGCGTCGCCAGCAGATGGGCGACGGTCTCCTCAAAGAAGCGCAGTCCTTCGGCAGTGTCGAGATCGCCGATATGCTGCGAAACGAAGGCCTCGTCACCGCGTGTGACGGTGACCGTGGATTTCAGCATCGCCCCCAGCGCCAGCACCGACGGCACGGCGCGGGAAAGCCGGATCGGTTCGGGAACATAGCCCCTGGCGCGGCGGATAAAGCGCGCACCTCCCGCCATCACCGCGACCACGGAATCATCGGCGCGGGTGAAGATGTCGCGATCATGGCTGACGATGACGTCGGCGATGGCCGAAAGCCGTCGCGAGGCCTCTTCATTGGCGATCACCAGCGGCTCCCCGCCGGGATTGGCGCTGGTTGCCACCAGCACAAAGTAACTCCCGTCCCGGCGTCGATGGCACCGCTCCAGGGCATCAAAGATCAGATAATGGAGCGGCGTCGAAGGCAGCATGACGCCGATCCGCGCCAGGCCGGGCGCAACAGCGTCAGCGACATTGTGCCGCGAGCGCAACAACACAATGGGACGTGCCACCGATCCCAGCAGCTCGACTTCCTGCGCATCAAGCCGGGCGACCGTCTCCGCCGCCGCCACATGCGCCACCATCACGGCGAAGGGTTTCTGGTCGCGGTCCTTGCGACGGCGCAACTCCGCAACCGCACCGGCGTGACGGGCATCACACAGGAGCTGATAGCCGCCAAGCCCCTTGATGGCGACAATGCCACCGGCCGCAATCCGCGCCGCGACATCTTCAATATCATGACTGAGTTGAGGCCCGCAGGCCGGGCAGGCGATGGCTTCGGCATGGAAGCGCCGACTCTGCGGATCGCCATACTCGGCGGCGCAGGCCGGGCACAGGGCGAAATGCTTCATCGCTGTGGTGGCGCGATCGTAGGGCAGACGCTCGGCGATGGTGTAGCGCGGTCCACAATGGGTACAGTTGACGAACGGGTAGTGAAAAAAGCGGCTTCTCCGGTCGAACAGCTCGTTGCGGCATTGCTCACAGGTCGCGGCATCGGCCACGATCCGTGTGGTCACGGCGCCTTGCGAACTTTCATGAATGGCGAAATGCGGGCTTTTCGTGGCCTTGATGCGCTCGACCTCGACGTGCTCGATCTGCGCCAGCGGCGGCTTGTCGCGTTCCAGTGCGGCGACGAAATCGCCGACCCGCGCGCCCTCGATCTCGATCACCACCCCTGCCGGATCATTGGCAACGAAACCCGTGAGTTCACAGCGCCGGGCCAGGCCATAGACATAGGGACGAAAGCCGACGCCCTGAACCGCGCCGCGCACATGCAGGCGCAGCCGCGTGTCCTCAAAGCTGCCGGCTTCCTCGCCCCCTTTCATGGCACGGTCGACGCGGTGGCACGTCCCCTGGCAAGCCTCTTGCGGATCCAGGCATGGAAAGCTGCGAGTCCCTCTCCGCTCTTCGCAGACAGGGTCAGCACCTCGATCCGCGGACTGACACGCCTTGCATATTCGACGGTCTGCGCCAGGTCGAAGTCGAGCACCGGAGCGAGATCGATCTTGTTGATCACCATCAACGCCGAGGCCGCGAACATATCGGGATATTTCAGCGGCTTGTCCTCACCTTCCGGAGTCGAGAAGACCACGATCTTGCAGTCTTCGCCGAGATCGAAAGCCGCCGGACAGACCAGATTGCCGACATTCTCGATGAACAGCACCCCGCCCTTCAGCAAAGGCAGGCGTTCATAGGCTTCACCGACCATGGCGGCATCAAGGTGACAGCCCTTGCCGGTGTTGATCTGCACCGCCGGCACCCCGCAGGCTCGGATGCGCGCGGCATCATTGGAGGTGTGCTGGTCCCCTTCGATCACGGCGACGGGAATTCTGTCTTTGAGACCGGCCAGCGCCTGCACCAGAAGCGAGGTCTTGCCCGCCCCCGGGGAGGACACCAGGTTGAGGACGAGGACCTCATCGTCGGCAAAGCGGGCGCGGTTCTTCGCAGCAAGCGCGTTGTTCTTCCCCAGAATATCCCTCTCGACCTGGATGATGCGCCCCGCCGAAAGCCCCACGATCTCCTGGCCCGCCGGATTGCCGGCACAGTCGATCAGCGCCTCATCGTCGCAATGACGATGGGGTCCGTCTCCGTCGGCAGGATGGGGATGCCCCGCGCCCTCATGGTGAGGGCGGAGATTGCCATCCCCGTGATGATGGTGGGCATCACCATCCCCGTGATGGTGATGGAGATCGCCATCCCCGTGGTGATGGTGGACATCGCCATCGCCGTGGTGATGGTGGACATCGCCATCGCCGTGGTGGTGGACATCGCCATCGCCGTGGTGGTGGTGGAGATCGCCATCGCCGTGGTGATGATGGACATCACCATCGCCGTGATGATGATGGACATCACCATCGCCGTGATGATGATGGACATCACCATCCCCGTGGTGATGGTGATCGTGGGGGTGATGTTGCGCCTCGTCCTGCCGCTGTTCGTCGGCAGTGACAATGACCGGCTTTCCGTCGCTGCAGCCGCATACGGTACACATCACTCAACCTCCAGCTCTTTAATGCGCATCTCTTCCCCCGACGTGACCTGAAGCTGATGGCCGCCGCAGCATGGGCACGGATCATAGCGCTGCCCGATCGTGACGCTTTTCGCACAGATCATGCACCAGGCGACACCCGGTGTCGCAACGATTTCAAGCCGCGCGCCGGCCGCAAGCGTCCCCCGGATGGCAACATCGAAACAGAATTTCAGCGCCTCCGGTTCAACATGACTGAGCGCTCCGATCTCCAGGCACACCATGGTCACCTTGTGAAACGCCTTGTTCCGCGCCTCCTCCTCGATTATGCCCATGATACTCTCACAAAGTGACATCTCATGCATGGGCCGACTCGCGAAACCGCAGCTGAAAACCGACACAGGGATCAAGTGACTGAACCAGCGCCTCGACGCTGCGCCGGCCCTGCGGACCATGTATCCCCATGCCTCCCAGGGCTCGCGCCAGCGGGCCCTGGCGATGAAAATTCCATTCGGTCGGGGCGAGGAATTCAAAAGCGACGATCTCCCCCCGCGGCCCGAGTTCGATCGCATGATAGAGCCGGCCACGGGCGCATTCGACGGCGGCCGCCCCCCGTCCCGCAGAGCGGCGGAAGCTCCTCACCATATCCGCAACCGGGCCCTCATCATGATCGCCGCCAGCAAGCCAGGCACTGAGAAGCGCGATCTCACGGATCCTCGCCTTCATCCGCATCGCCGCACTGGGACCTGGTGCGCCGGGATCTGAGGTGGAGGGCTCCGGGCCATGACCCGCGAGGCGCGCGCGGGCCAGGCTTTGACGGGACCAGGCTCCGGTTTCGGGCACCACGCCCCCCAGATCGGGGGCGCCCGCAAAGGCCTCGCCGTGAGCAAACAGCGCGGTGACAACATCCTCATCATCTTCAGGCGAAAGAAGCCACGCTGGCGCCGGCGCCATTGTCGCCATCGCCTCCACAGCGTTGAGAGAACGCGCCAGCGCGCTGCCCGGAAGCGCGATTCCTTGCGAAATCGAGATTCCGACCCGCTCCAGAGCCGGGCCAAGCTGGCGGCCGACGTCGTCACGCCCATCCCCGCCGCAGGCCGCAAGCAACCGCATCAGGTCGCGAAGCGCGCCGCCATCGGCCGACAGCAGCCCGGCGACATGAAGCCCGCGCAGCAATTCGCCGATCCACTCCCGGATCAGTGCGACATGGCACTCGCGCTGTCGCACGCCGTCGAGCGGCTCATCCCGGGCAGCACGGATGGCACACGCGCAGGCCAGCTGATGGGCTCTGGCGCAGAGGGCAAACAGCCGCGGCAGCACATCCCGCAGCACAGCGACATCCTTGCCCGCGACCAGCCGGATCACCGCCGGTCGGCTCCGCGGCCGGATGTCCACGGCACAGACCGCGCCTTGCGCGCTGACCACAGTGACATCAATCTCGCTGGCAAAGCCCGGGCTCATGCCTCGCGCTCCAGGCTGATCCCACGTGCGATATTCCACCATCTCACAACGGCAGCAATGCGCAACCATGCTGAAATATTGTGCCGGTGCGGATTCGCGGAGGCGCAGCACCCTGCGGGATCGTTACCGCTCCGGCTTCTGCTCCATGCCATCACACCACCCATCGTCGCCACTTCCGCCTCTCGGGCATCCGCATGGCAGCAAGAATCGGGCCATGATCCGGAGCAGATTTAATTTCAAATGATTCCAGCCTGTTGCCGAACGGGCACAGACGCCGCCAAAGTCCCGTCACCGCGACCACCCCGAAAACATACTTTACACGACAGAAACCAGATTTCCATAGCTCAGGCGCGCAACCGTCCTCGCCGGTTTTTGCAACCCCCTGCACCGCCTCTCACCTCAGTGTGTGGTGCACATCATGCACGGGTCGAAGGAACGCAGCACATGCTGCACTGCGACAGAAGAGGCTCCCGAAACACCGACGTCGGTACCTTCCAGGGCCTGTTCCAGGGGGCCGGCCACATCAAGCCGGTCCCGCGGCGAGAAGTTCCAGGTGGTCGGGGCGATGATCTGATAGCGCTCGATGCGGCCCGATTTCACCGCCATCCAGTGACCCAGACCGCCGCGTGCAGCCTCGACCAGTCCGACATGGCTGCCGTCGGCAATTTCGCCGCAGGCAAGGCAGAAGGGTTCAGCAGGCACCAGGGCAGAGACCCATTGCTCGATGGCCACGGCGAGGGCTGCGGTCTCGATGATGCGCGCAATGACGCGGTTCCTGACATTGGTGCCGCCGGCCGCCACCAGGGCGCGGATCAGTCCGTGACCAGCGATGGCCTGCCGCGCCACTGCGCCAACCTCGGCCGCCTGCCCGGCGTAGCGAGGCGCCTTGCACCAGCTATAGGCCTTCGGCTTGTCGGGATCGGGCACCGTGGAGGCAAGGGCCGGATCGCCGCTGCTGTCGCGCAGCCAGCTATGGGACACATCCTCGGTGATGGCGGCGCCCTCCAGCGTCTCAATGGCACCGTCCCGATTGCGGATACCGGGCGCGAAGAGATCGCTGTCGCGGCCATGACAGGCGCCATAACTCATCAACAGCCCGGGACCACGACCGAGTTTTTCGAGCGAAAGCGCATCCGAAATCTCGAGGAAACGGGCAAAGTCGCCGCCCCGACGGCGCTCGCGCCAGCGCCAAAGCTCGGCCTCGCTTGAGAGCGCCAGCACGTTCTCGAGCTGGTCGGCGAAAACCACCCCCTCGAGAAAGGCGCGAAAGCCGGTTGCGATCCCGACCAGGCGCATATGATCGCCGAGATCAAGCGCACGGGTGGTGCCGCCGGGCTGAAAAGCGATGCTGTGCGGCCATTTGCCGGCGACAATGCCCATGATTTCGATGAGCCGCGCCCGCGCCGGAAGCATTTCCGCCGCGGCACTGCCCTTTGTTGCCGCAAAACGGGCGACACAGCGCCCATGCCAGGCCTCTCTCTGATAACAGGCACGGGCGAAATCGGGCATGAAGAAGAGATAGAAATGCGTCAGATGGTCGGCGGCATTCTCCGCCGCATGGGCGATATTGGTCGCAAGGAGCCCGTTGGGCGCGATTTCGCAGCCTGCAGCCTGGCGCAGCATGGTCGCGGCCGCGATCGACTGCGACACCGAGCAGATGCCGCAGATCCGCGGCACCAGGGCCAGCGCGTCCCATGGCGAACGCCCCTCCAGGATCTGCTCAAAGCCGCGGTAAATCGGTGCCCTGACCTCGGCACGCCGGACATGGCCGCCATCGATCTCAAGATGAAGTTCGAGATCGCCTTCGACACGGTTGATGGGGCCGATGGTGATCCGCCTTGTCATGGTGTGCGCCGGGTGGGCGGCACCACCACATGATCGGCAACGGCGTTGCGGCGTACCCGCTCCGGCGTCGCCGATTTCGACAGGGCCGCGAGCGCGACAAACCACGCCTTCGGCATGTCGGTCGGCAGTCCTACCGGGATGCCGCCCAGTTTTGCCGTGGTCAGAAAATTCTGCGCGTTCTCAAATCCCGGCGACGTGCAGGCGATACAGGCAAAGCCACCCCTGACGCAGGAGCCACCGCCATTCCACGAGCGCTGGTTGCAGTCGCCAACCGCCTGCGTTGCCTTGCAGCCGAGATGCTCCATCAGGCAGCCACGCTGCGACAGGGTCTCGGCGCTGGCCTTGAACTCATAGAACTCATTGCGCGGGCAGCCGTGATGGGCGAGATGATCGGCGATGAATTTCGGGCGTCCGTAACCGTCGAGATCGGCTGCGCCAAGATCGCCGGCGATCAGCGCCAGCAGCGTTTCCATGATCCAGCCGGGATGGGGCGCGCAGCCGGCGATATTGACCACCGGGTGGCCGCGCACGGAACGGAACTCCGTTCCCAGCACCCCGCCGCGCGCACTGCCCTCGAACTGCAGTCCGATCACGTCGGTGGGATTGCACCCCGCCGCCGGCACCCCGCCAAAGGCTGCGCAGCTGCCCACCGCCACCACGTCGCGCGCGCGCGGCGCCAGTTCACGGATCCATGACAGCATGGTCTTCGACGTCCCCGCGACCCTGTGGAAGCGGCCGCTGCCAGCGGGGCCACGCGCCACCGCGCCTTCCAGTACCAGAAGATCGAGCGCCACTTTGCCGTCCCGCACCGCATTGAGCACGCCCACCGCCTCCTCGGCGCTCTCTGCGCTGAAAGCGGGATGCCACAGCAGATGGATGCCGAAACGGCGCAGTTCATCGAACCAGCCCGAAGGCCCGCGCTCAAGCACCGCCATGGTGCAGCCGCCGCAGCCCGATCCCTGCAGCCACAGCATATTGGTGATCGCCCTCGCTCCCTTCACCACCGTTCTTTCCTCTCCCAGACCACCGCTCGCAGAAACGCCAGGGCGCTTTGCGGTGGCGCACGTCGCGGATGACGAAAGCCTCAGTCTTTTCGCACCACCGAGGCGGTCTGTCCGAACAGGATCCGGCGCTCCTCGTCGCTGCGAATCGAAGGCTTGCCGAAGTCCGGGTTGACCTCGCTGGCGCGCGCATAAGCGCGCGTGGTTGCAGGGCGCGCGGCGATCGCCGCCATCCAGCGTTTCACATGGGGAAAATCGTCGATATTCTGGCCCTGATTGGCATAGGGCACCACCCAGGGATAACAGGCCATGTCGGCAATCGAATAGTCGCCGGCGATGAAGTCGCGTGTCGAAAGGCGCCGGTTGAGCACGCCATAGAGACGGTTGGTCTCGTTGACATAGCGATCGATGGCGTAAGGAAGCTTCTCGGTGGCGTAGTTGCGGAAATGATGGTTCTGACCTGCCATCGGTCCCAGGCCCGCCATCTGCCAGAAGGTCCACTGCAGTACATCATATCGGCCACGGATCCCGGCGGGCAGGAATCGGCCCGTCTTCTCAGCGAGGTAGACCAGGATGGCACCGGATTCGAAGACCGCAAGCGGCTCCCCGCCCCCCTCCACGGCGTGATCGACGATGGCGGGAATGCGGTTGTTGGGCGCAATCGCCAGAAAATCCGGCTGGAACTGCTCCCCCTTGCCGATATTGACCGCATGGATGCGGTAGTCGAGCCCGGTCTCCTCGAGAAACATCGTGACCTTATGGCCGTTCGGTGTCGTCCAGTAATAGAGGTCGATCATTTGAGGCTCCCTCAAAAGCTGAGTTCGATTCCAGACAGGAAAATCGCCAGGTGAAATGACATGTTCCTACACCACATCGCCCTCGTCGGCGCAGGCGAAGCCGTCGATTGCCGCAGGCGCCGGCTCGACAACAAAGGCACGATAGAGCCCGAGCGACACCAGCCACACCAGCGCAAACAGCGCCACCACCACAAAGCCGAAATTGGCAAGACTGTCGTTGAGCCCGGCGACGGCCGACCACAGCAGGCCGGAAAGTTCCAGTTTCTCTCCGAGAAGCCCCAGCGCTTCGACCGAGCCGATGAACAGCGCCACGAGAACCGACGCCCCGGTGATGGTGAGATTGTACCACAACTTGCGCAGCGGATCGACAAAGGCCCAGCGATAGGCGTTGACCATAAGCACGCTGTCGGCGGTGTCGACCAGCGCCATGCCGGCGGCAAACAGCATCGGAAACACCAGCACGCTCCACAGCGACACTCCGCGCATGGCTTCCGCGGCGGACAGGCCGATCAGGCCGATTTCGGTCGCGGTATCGAAGCCGAGCCCGAATAACAGCCCCAGCGGGTACATATGCCAGCTTCGGGTGACGATGCGGAACATCGGGCGCAGGAAGCGCGCCAGCACCCCCTTGCCGTCCAGTATGGCGTCGATATTGCCACCGGCACCATCCCTCAAGCCATCCCCGCCACGCTGCACCGCACGAAAGGCGCGCCACAGGCTGACGAAGGTGACCAGATTCACCAGCGCGATCAGAAGCAGGAAGAGGGCCGAGATCGCGGTCCCAATCAGTGCGCCGACGCTGCGCAGGCTGCCGTGCTCCCCGACCAGGCTGACCGCAGTCAGCGACACCACGATGGTGGCCACCACCACCACGGTGGAATGGCCGAGGGCAAAATAGAGCCCTGCGCTTTTCGGGGTGTCGCCGGCCTGCATGAGCTTGCGCACGGCGTTGTCGATGGCGGCGATATGATCGGCGTCAACGGCATGGCGCAGGCCGAACACCCAGGCCAGAGCCGCACTGGCAAGAACCGCCGGGCGATCGGCAAACAGCACCAGTGCCCAACCCCAGGCAATCAGATTGGCGCCGATGATTGCCGCGAACAGGATCAATGTGTCGCGATCGACCAGGCGTGGGCTCCAGTGCGGAGGGCGCATCTCTTTTCCGTCCTCTGTGTTCATCACGCCTTTCGGCACCTTCGAGGGCATCGGGCCTGAAACGGTGAAGCGGAGTGACACCCGACGTCAGATCACGTCAGCCAACCCCGTCATACAGATCCGGACGCCTTGCAAATCCTGCGCCAGACCACTCCGCAAAGGGGCGGACGGCAGGTTGCGATGACGCTCAAGTCGCTGTTTGCCCGCCTGAAAGCGCGACCCCGGCAGCATTCTTAGCGCAGCTGCCGGCCCCGCTCCAGCTGCAAACGAAATGTCCACCCGCCCTGCCCCGCGCAGCCCTGCCGCATTATCCTGCAGCCCTGCGCAATATCCCCTCACAAAGAAACACCGCGGGAGCCCGAGAGCACAAGCCCAGAGCCCTGCAACATCTGCCGGTCTGCTGCAACCCTGCCACGCCGGGGAAACGTGGTCAGACCAGTTTCCGAAACGCCGCCTTTCGCGCTATGAACAGGCATTGAGCGGGCTTTTCGACCAGAGCCCCGGATTTTCAGGAAATGGTGCAACCATGCCAATATCAAGACCTGTCGATCACAGCCGTCGTACGCTGCTTGGAGCCGCGGCTGCACTCCTCGTGGCCGCGCTGGTCGAGACCCGCGAAGCCGGCGCCCAGACCTCGTCGGCGCAGGAGAAAATGAAGATCGGGATCATCGGTGCCGGTCACATCGGCGGCACGCTCGGCGCGCTGTGGGCCAGGGCCGGTCACCAGGTGATGCTGTCATCACGCCATCCCGACCAGCTGAACGAGCTGGTTGCGCGTATCGGCCCACTGGCACAGGCCGGCACGGTCGAACAGGCAATCGCCTTCGGTGACGCCATCCTGATCGCCGTGCCCTATGGCGCCCTGCCGCAGCTTGGGGCTGACCACGGCAAGGCACTCCGTGGCAAGATCGTGCTCGATGCCTGCAACGCCATGGCCAAACGTGACGGTGCCATCGCCGACGAGGTCCAGCAGAACGGCATTGGCATCACCTCGCAGAAATATCTGCCCCAAACCCGGCTGGTACGCGCCTTCAACACCCTCAACTTCGCAGTGCTGGAGCGCGAGGCCAACCGGGCCGCGCCGCGCCTCGCCATTCCGATCGCCGGTGATGACACCGGCGCACTGGAAGTCGCGACCCGACTGGTCGATGCCGCCGGCTTTGAGGCGGTCAACGCCGGAAAACTCGCCGATGCCAGCCGCTTCCAGTTCGGCGGCCCCGGCTTCGGACAAAATGGCTCCGCCGACGAACTGCGGCACAAGCTGTCACTCGCGCCATGACTGCGGCCTCTGCGTTGCTTGACCGTCTGCAGCGCCTGAGCGGCGCCAACGCGCAGGAGCGGCAGGCCGCGCTGTGGTCCTTTGCCTATTTCTTCACTCTGCTCGCGGGCTATTATGTCCTGCGCCCGCTGCGCGACCAGATGGGTATTGAAGGCGGCGTCCGGAACCTGCCCTGGCTGTTCACCGCCACCTTCGTCACCATGCTGCTGGCGCAGCCGCTCTATGGGGCGCTGGTGGCGCGGCTGCCGCGGGCACGCTTCATTCCCATCGTCTACCATTTCTTCGTCCTCAATCTGTTCCTGTTCTGGCTGGCACTGACGATTTTCCATTCCCCTGAAGTGACCCGGATTCTGGCCCGGGTGTTTTTTGTCTGGGTCAGCATCTTCAACCTGTTCGCGGTCGCGGTGTTCTGGTCGTTCATGGCCGATCTCTTCACCGCGGCACAGAGCAAGCGTCTGTTCGGCTTCATCGGTGCCGGAGGAACCGCGGGAGCGCTTCTCGGTCCCACCATCACCATGTTGCTGGTCAAGCCGCTGGGCCGGTTCCACCTCCTGATCATCGCCGCTCTCTTCATGGAGTTCGCGGTGTTCTGCGTCCGGCGCATCGAAGCGGCGACAGCTCCGACATCTTCGGAGGCCCCTGGCGGGTCAGACCTTGTCGGGTCAGACCTTGCCGAGGCGGTTGTCGAGGCGCCCGCTGTCGAGGCGCCCCTGGTCGAGACAATCGCGGGTGTTTCCCTGGCCGGGCAGCGCGTCGGCGGCAGCGCCTTTGCCGGCCTGTCGGCACTCTTCAACTCGCCTTATCTGCTCGGCATCGCCTTCTGGGTCAGCCTGCTGTCCTTTGCCGCCACTGTGACCTATTTCGCGCAGGCCCATATCGTGGCGGCGGCGATCCCGAACCGCGAGGCCCAGACGGAGCTGTTCGCAGCCATCGACCTCGGCGTCAACCTGCTCAGCCTCGCCACACAGATCCTTGCCACATCCGGCGTCCTCAAGCGCTTCGGCACCGGCATCAGTGCCGCGATGCTGCCGCTGGTCTATGTCGCCGGCTTCTCCACACTGGCGGTGCTGCCCGTTCTCACCATCGTGGTGACCCTCCAGGTGGTGCAGCGCTGGATCAATTTCGCGCTCGCCAATCCGGCGCGCCATATTTTCTTCACCGTGGTCGGGCGCGAGGAAAAATACAAAGTCAAGAACATGATCGATGTGGTGATCTACCGCGGATCGGACGCCCTCTCCGGCTGGATCTTCACCATCGGTCCCAAGCTTGGGACGCTTGCGCTTCTGGCGCTGCCGGTGGTCGCGGCCTGGGCCCTGCTCTCACTCTGGCTGGGGCGGATGCAGGAACGCCTCGCCGCGGACACTCAAATCAAGGAGATAACGCCATGACCTTTTCCCTCACCCGTCGCGGCCTCGGCGCGCTTGCCGGTGGCCTCCTGCTCTCCGGCGCAGCAGCGGCCCGTCCCGAAGTCACTTACATCAAGCGCGCCATTCCCCACACCAATGACCGCGTTCCCGGCGTCGGCCTGGGTACCGCCAGCGTTTTCAATACCAATGACGAGCCCACGCGCGCCAAAGCCGATGCCGTGATCGCGGCACTGCTCAACAGCGGCTGCCAGCTGATCGATACCGCGGCCGCCTATGGCGATGCCGAAGCCGTGATCGGCGATGTCATCGCCAGCAAAAAATTGCGCAACCGCGTCTTCATCGCCACCAAGATCCGCGCCCCCGAACGCGAGCAGCTGACCAGCTCGCTGACCCGCCTCAGGACCGACAGCGTCGATCTCCTGCAGCTGCACAACGTCAGGGATCCGCAACAGTCCCTGGAACGCTTCAGGGAGTGGAAGAAGGAGGGCCTGTGCCGCTATATCGGCATCACCTCGACCTCCCACAACGATTATCCGGCGGTCGCCGCCATCCTGGAGCGCGAGCGCCCGGACTTCATCCAGATCGACTATTCCCTCGATAACCGGGAGGTCGAGAAAACCCTCCTGCCGCTGGCAGGCGACATCGGAGCTGCCGTGCTCACCGCCCTGCCCTTCGGCAAGGGCCGCCTGTTCCGCGCCGTCCAGGGCAGGGAAGTGCCGGAATGGGCGCGGAGTTTTGCCCCCAGCTGGGCCCAGTTCTTTCTCAAATTCCTCCTCGCCGACCCGCGTATCCTGGCGGTGATCCCGGGCACCAGTGATGCCGCACATATGGCCGACAATACCAACGCCGTGCACGGGCCCCTGCCCAGCCACGAAATGCGTCAGCGCATGGTGGAGTTCATCGCCACCCTGTGATCTCATTGACCTGCGTCATTTCGGATTCAGCCTGGCGGACCTAGTTTTTGACCTGTGGACCAATCCGCCTTTCGGGGAAAATGCGCATGCATGCCCACCAGATCATGACCCGCTCCGTCGTCACCGTGACGCCCGACACCAGCGTCATCGCGGCCGCCAAAATCATGCTCGAACGCCATGTCAGCGGGCTGCCGGTGGTCGACGAAGGGGCCCGGCTTGTCGGGGTGATTTCGGAAGGCGATTTGCTGCGGCGCAGTGAGATCGGCACCCAGCGCAAGCGCGGAAGGCTGCTGCGCTTCTTCCTCGGCCCCAGTCAGCTCGCCAATGACTTCATCCATGAACATGGCCGCAAAGTCGCCGAGGTGATGACGCAGACACCTCTGACCATCACCGAGGATACCGCCGTCACCGACATCGCCGACCTGATGGAGCGCAACAACATCAAGCGTCTGCCGGTGATGCGCGACGGCATTCTGGTCGGAATCGTGTCCCGCGCCAACCTCCTTCAGGCGGTGGCCAGTCTGGCGCGCCATATCGCCACCCCGAAGATTGATGACGAGCAGATTCGCAGTGCCATCATTGCCGCCCTGGAAAAACACGACTGGTGCCCCTTCGGCCTCACGATCCTGGTCCGTGACGGCGAAGTCTTCCTCAGCGGCGTCATCCATGACGAACGGGTGCGCCGGGCCACCATCGTCGCCGCCGAGAATGTCGCCGGCGTGACCAGGGTCCACGACCAGCTGTCCCAGGTCGACATGTTCTACGGCGTCGACTGAAAGCCCGGGACTGGCCCGGGAGTAAAAGCTGAAAAGGCAGGCAAAGGACGACAGGCGAGCCACGAGACGTCGCAGACGATCGCAGGATGATCTCTTTGCGGCAGCGCAGCATTGCCCCTGCGCTGCCGGGCGGCCTGATCAGCGCCGCCCCATCCAGCCCAACGCCTGAAACCGCAGCCCCTGCCGAGCGCCAGGCCGATCCGGATGTCGCCGGATCGAAGGCGAAGACACCAGGAAGGTTCCCCCGTGCCCCTGTCGGGATCTGCCACCTGCAGGGTTTTGGGCTCGATCCGGCCAGATCCGACACCGCTCCCCGCCATGCCTGGACGCCGACGGATTTGAACTTGCCGGATTCCAGTGGCCGGAAATCAGAAATCTGTTTCTGCCCAAAGCGCCCCTTTCCAAGGTTGTCGAGCCCCAGCCGGCTTTGGGGATGGAGGCGATTGGTGGCAAGCGGGTGACCATCCCGATTGGAGCGGCGCAATTTTTCCCGGATTTCGAGCCGCGTGCGAGCCACCTCTTTTCCGGCCTCTGGCAGTCAGGACCTATCGAACCAGGCTTACTCCCGCCACCCCATGGATAAAGCCATTGGAGAACGGCACGTTGGGATAGACTTCGGCGAGACGGCGCTGGCCGCAATCGGAGTCTTCGCGCCCGTCGAGCACATCGCGAAAGATCCGCCCCACCGCCACCATGTCGCAATCCTGCGGCGACAGCCGCAGTGAGCCGATGCGCGCCTGGCGCAATCGGGCGATGTCGCCGAGCAGACTGGTTGCGGTGAACGACAGCGTCTGCACCCCGTTGATGGTCAGAAAGTCCTGGTTCTCCAGGGTTTTCATGGCAAGACCATCGGGGTCTTTCTCGCACACGAAGCGGCAGTTGTCCTTGGCGAGCTTGTGCAGGCGGGCATGATAGCAGCGCGCTGAGATCGCCAGCGGCACCCGGCCGAAGGCAAAAACCTCGAAGGTGACCTCCGGCAGCGCCGCGGCAATCACCGCGACCGAGGACAGCGGCAGTTCCGGCGGCAGACAGATGCGTGTGGCTCCGCGGCCGGCATGAAACGCGGCCGTCGCCTCATTATAGATGTTGACGAAGGGGCCGATGGCGTGAGGCTGGCCCGAGACCACTTTGAGGCAGGTGAAGTCGTTGACCTCGACCATGGTGCCCTCGACGCCGGCAAGCTCCTCGGTCTGACGCCGCTCCCGCGGCTGCGACACCAGGATGAGCGAGCCCAGCAACAATTGCTTTCCCGCCTGTTGCAGCCGGGAGATTACCGCCGGCAGATGATCGGCGAAAAACGGCGCGCGCTTGGAACACACCACCTCGCCGACCGACACCACATCGAAAGGTGCCTCATCAGCAATGCGGAAGTAGAAGTCACGCCACCGTTCCGGTGCCCAGTTATAGAGGACAGGGCCCAGGCTGAGTTGCATTGGATTTTCCTTCGCCACAGAATACGCTTCGTCTGACAATTTGACCGCCACAGATTTTTCGTCTCATCGGCACCACCCGACCCCAGGTGCCAGCTTCATTGCGCCCGTCGTCACATCGACGCGCCGATCCGGATCTCGCCGGCCCCCCGATCGGCGCCAGACCTCGTGGCGCGCCGTCAGCTCTCAAGTCGAGAAAGCCCCCCGGGGCCTTCCCGACAATCGCACCATGTCTGACCGCACCATGTCTGACCAGCGGCGAGGGTGCCGGGTCGCTTTCTGCCCGGTTCCCTGACGCCGGATCACCCTGACGCCGGCTCTCCCTAGCGCCACGTCTTGCGATAGGCCCCGACCGTGGAAGCCTGGCCTTCGGTGAAGGCTTTGAGGCTCGCCAGATCCGGCTCGCGGCCTTTGGCGAGCGCGTTCAGCGCAGCCCGGAAATGGCGCACCACGCTTTCGATATAGGCCCGCCCACGCTGGCGGCCCTCGATCTTGAGGGCGGTGACGCCGGCATCCTGCAGGCCCTTGAGCAGTGTGGTGGCATCAAGGCTGACCGGGTCCTCGAAAATATAGCCGGTGCCCTGCTCGGTGGTGAAGCGCCCCTTGCACAGGGTGGGATAACCCTTGGGCTCACTGGCGGCGAACTGGTTGATGGTAAAGCCGCCCAGCCTGGAATTGGTCCCCCGTGCCGTCTCCTCATAGACCACATGGCTGGGGGGCGAGCACACCCCCTGCATGTTCGGCGATTTGCCCGTGGCATAGGACGACAGCGAGCAGCGCCCTTCGGCCATGACGCAGAGGCCGCCGAACACGAAGACCTCGGTCTCGCAAGCGATCTCGCGGGCGATCTCGGCGATCTCGGGCACGCTGAGGACCCGCGGCAGCACCACGCGGCGGGCGCCGAAGGCCTCGACATAGAAGGCGATGGCATCGGGATTGGCGGCGGCGGCCTGCACCGAGACATGGAGGCGCTGTCCGGGGTGGCGGCGCGCCGCATAGTCCATCAGGCCGGTATCGGCGAGGATCAGGGCATCGGCACCGCATCCAACCGCATCGTCCACCGCACGGTGCCAGACATCGAGCGCGCCGGCGCGCGGAAAGGTGTTGATGGCGACCGATACCCTGGCGCCCCGACTATGGGCCAGCGCCACGCCGCGCTGCATTTCGTCGCGGCTGAAATTCAGGCCGGGAAAGTTGCGGGCATTGGTTTCATCATTGAACCCGCAATAGACTGCGTCGGCTCCGGCATCGATGGCGCTTTTCAGCGCCGCCGGGGTTCCGGCAGGACAAATCAGCTCCATCGCTCAACCTCTTCATGTGGATGTTCCTGCGGCAGGCCGCTCCGGGACGGACCAAGGACGCGGCTCCGTGCCGCCTCCAGCGCATGCCGGGCCGGCCCCTGGAGCGGTCCGAACAGCGAGGAAAGCTCGGTCGGCAGGTCGAGCTGGGCATCGTCGATGGTATTGCGCAACGCCAGCACCGCCTCGACATTGCCCTCGATGACCAGTTCGCGCGAGAACATCAGGGCGTCGCCGTCAACCTTGCCCTCCGCCAGCGCCAGAAGGTTGGCCAGAGACGAGGAGATGCGGCAGCCGACATCCTCCGGCAGCTCCCGCACCACGGTCAGGAACGGCGAGATCGCCTCGATCACGAACGCGAAGGGCAGATCGGTCGGCTTGATGCCGAAGCGGACCCGCTTATGTTCCCCGAGCCGATCGAAGATCTGGGGATTGCGGCGGAAAATGCGCTGGGCGAAGCCCGAGAGCACCAGTTGCAGGGGAAGAAGCGGCAGGGGCCGCATCGCCAGCGCCAGAAGCGGCGGAATGGCCGGCAACTGGGCGGAAGACGCATCGGACGGCGGATCGGACGGTTGAATCATGGGTGGTCACGCCAGGGACATGGTTGAGCAGGAACCTTGATGGGGGCTATCATTGGGTTAGCATATGGTTGTTCAAGGAGCTTGTTCAATTGCAACGTGACCTGCCCCGCTTTCGCGAGCTGTCCGATTTTCTGCACTTCCTCGATTCCAGGGGCCAGTTGCGACGGATTCGCGAAAAGATTTCGGTGGTCCACGAAATGACCGAGATTCATCGCCGGGTCCTTCATGACCAGGGCCCGGCACTGCTCTTTGAACAGCCGATCCGCCCCGATGGCTCGCCCTCGACCATGCCGGTCCTTACCAACCTGTTCGGCACGGTCGAGCGGGTGGCCTGGGGGCTCGGCATCGAGCCCGGCCAGCTCGGGGAACTCGGGGAGCTGATGGCCGAGCTGCGCAGCCCGCGCCCGCCGCGCGGTCTCAAAGACGTGCTCAACAAGCTGCCTCTGGCACGCGCGGCACTGGCAACACGACCGCGCAACCGCTCTTCGGCGCCGGTCCAGGAATGCATTTTTCGCGGACCCGAGGTCGATCTGACCCGGCTTCCGGCGCAGATCTGCTGGCCTGGCGAACCGGCACCGCTTCTGACCTGGGCACTGGTCATCACCGTGCCGCCCGAGGCCCGGCCCGGCGAACAGGAAGAAAATGTCGGCGTCTACCGCATTCAGGTCCTGGGGCGCGACCGTGCCATCATGCGCTGGCTGGCCCATCGCGGCGGTGCCCGCCATCACCAGATGTGGAAGGCGGCGGGTCGCGACATGCCGGTCGCGGTGGTCATCGGCGCCGACCCCGCGACCATTCTGGCCGGCGTGCTGCCGCTGCCCGAGGCTGTCTCCGAGCAGCGCTTCGCCGGCTTCCTGCGCGGCGAGCGGCCCGATCTCAGCCCTTGCATCAGCGTACCCCTCCAGGTGCCCTCGCAGGCCGAGATCGTGATCGAGGGCACGGTATCGGTGAGCGAGACCGTACCCGAAGGTCCCTATGGCGACCACACCGGCTACTATAATTCGGTCGAGGAGTTTCCTCTTTTTACCGTCAGCGCCATCACCTGCCGGCGCCAGCCGCTTTATCTCTCGACCTATACCGGCAGACCGCCGGACGAGCCGTCGCGGATCGGCGAGGCGCTCAACCAGCTCTTCGTGCCCATGCTGCGCCAGCAGTTTCCCGAAGTGGTGGATTGCTGGCTGCCGCCGGAGGCCTGCTCCTACCGTGTCGCCATCGCCTCGATCAAAAAGCGCTATCCCGGTCAGGCCCGGCGGCTGATGCTCGGGCTGTGGTCCATGCTGCCGCAGTTCACCTACACCAAGCTTCTGATCGTGGTCGACGAGGACATCGATATCCGCGACTGGCATTCGGTGATCTGGGCCATAACCACACGCGCCGACACCTCGCGCGATCTCCTCATGCTGTCCGACACCCCGATCGACTATCTCGACTTCGCCTCCCCGAAGTCGGGCCTCGGCGGCAAACTCGGCATCGACGCCACCACCAAGCTCCCTCCCGAAACCGAACGCGAATGGGGCCGTCCCCTCGCCATGGACCCGGCGGTCGTCGCCCGGGTCGATGAACTCTGGCCGCAGCTTGGAATCGATCTCAGCAGCGCGGGGACACCATGACGCAAGGCGCCCCCCATGTCGTGGTCGGGATCAGCGGCGCCTCGGGTGCCGCGCTGGGCGCACGCATCGTCGAACGTCTCACGATGGCTGACGCGCCCTGCGCCGTCCACCTTGTGATATCGCCCGCAGCCGAACGCACACTGGCACAGGAAGTCGGCCCCGGCACCCTGAACCATCTCCGATCCATCGTCTGGCGCCATTATGACCATGGCGATATCGGTGCCGCCATCGCCAGCGGCTCCTTTCCCGTCGCCGGCATGATCGTGGCGCCCTGTTCGATCCGCACCCTGTCGGCGATCGCCTGGGGGCAGCTTGACAATCTCTTAAGCCGCGCCGCCGACGTCCAGCTCAAGGAGCGGCGCCGCCTGATCCTCCTGGTGCGCGAAAGCCCGCTCCATCTCGGTCATCTGCGCAGCATGGTGCAGGCCACCGAACTTGGCGCCATCGTCGCGCCACCGCTCCCGGCCTTCTATCTGCAGCCGCAGACGATTTTCGACATCACCGACCAGATCGCCTGCCGCGCCATTGACCTTCTCAATCTTCCGGGGTTCCCCCGCAAGGCAATGGCCTGGCAGGGAACACCTGGCGACAGCACGTCCTGAAACTGCGCTTCAAGCGCATCGTGGTCCGTTGCTGTCAACAGACTGTCAACTACCAACTTCGCGTGCATCCCTCCCGCGGAGCGGGTTGTTATTTGCAAAATGCATAGCGGCTCGCCCCAACAACAACGCAGCGCGCCATCCACCCTTTGCAAAGAAGGACCGAACCGCAAGCCCACACCGCGCGCGCCCGATCCACTCCCGCCTGCGCAGCACTGTGTCGCAGTGCGAGGCACCCTTTCTTCGCATTACGCCCTTCTGAAACATGCCTCGATCCAGCACAACTCTGCGGCCTCACGGCCTGCGGCACGAAAGCATGCCGGGCACCGGATCACGGTTAAAACAGCCCGCGGTTGCAGCAAAACCGCGCTGCGAGCACAGGAATCCGGCAAATTTAAATCACAATTATGGCAAAGAATTCCCGGAAAGAAGGTTAATTGTGATTTTTCGCTTTTACCCGAGCTGATTTCGGGTTAAATGGCAAGCAGTGTAACGCCAGTTATGTCAGAGGGCCTTATTCCACTTCGAACGACCGTCGTCCGCGACGTGCGTGGCTCACAGTCGGTTTCCTCAAACACCGATTGTCACCCACGCAGTTCACGTCAGCGGCGCTTTTGATTGAGTGGTGATGAATAGGACCGGTCTGGGCACAAGGAGGCTTTCATGGCGAAACCGGCAGTGATTGTTATTGGTGCCGACAAGGGTGGGGTCGGCAAGACCACCGTGTCGCGTACCCTGCTTGACTATTTTGCGGCCAACAACGTGCCGACCCGCGCGTTCGACGCTGAATTCCCGCGTGGCACCCTCAAGCGCTTTCACCCTGATATCACCGAGGTCGTCGATCTGACCTCGACAGTGGATCAGATGAAGGTGTTCGATACCCTCAACACCTCCACCCCCTCCGTGACCGTGATCGACGTGCGCGCCGGGCTCTTGTCGCCGGTTCTGTCCTCGCTCCGCGACATCGGATTTTTTGACGCTGCCAAGCAGGGTCAGCTCATCTTCGCCGTCTTCCACATCTTTGGCCCCTCGGTCTCCGCCCTCGACGAGATCCCCGAGACCACCAATGTGATGGCCGGAACCAAGTATTTCCTGGTCAAGAACTTCGTCAATGACACCCAGTTCTTCCAGTGGGACCAGGCGATTTATAATTCCTATTTCCACCATGTCAGGGATGCGATTCATCTCACCGTGCCCAAGCTCAACCAGATCGCTTATGAGCAGGTCGAGGTCGCGTCGGTTCCGTTCTCCCGTTTCGTCGCCAACAAGGGCATGCATGACGAGGCCACCAACCATTCCTTCGTGCTGCGTGGCTATGTGCGCCACTGGCTGACCAAGGTCTGGGGCGAATATGACCGCATCCGGCTGGCCAATATCGTCGGTTCCGGAGGGGCCGCGTCGGAACGCGCTCCCGAGAAGGGGGGACGCAAGCTGGACAAGCAGCCGGACCGCAGCCCCGAAAAGGTCGCGGGCTGAAAAGGCGGCTTGTGCCGCAACCGGCAACCATGCGGGATTTCGAACACCGGGGCTTTCCCCGGTGTTCTTTTTTTTGGCTCCCAGTGCGACCCAGCGGGAGCCTTTTGGCCAAGCCTCCTTGGGGGCCCCCCTGGCCCCCTACCAGAGACCTGGTGCAGCCAGAGGACAGCAGCCACAAAAAGCGCACAAAAGAAACGGCACCGCTGACAGGGCCAGCCGCGACGCATCGGTCAATTGCCCGAACGCGTGCCGCAAAACAAAAATGGGGCTCGGCAGGTCTTGCGAGAGCGCTGCGCACACTGTGTGCAGCCATGCGGTGCCGGCGTCCCTTTCCTCGCGTCAGTGCCGCACGCAGCAAAGACAGTCTGCCGTGGCGCCACAACGGTGCAGCGCGGCATCCCTGAGTTCGAAGAAAATGCGTGTCAGTGCTGGCTTTTGACCGGTTGCACGCCGTTGTCCGCCTTTCCGCCACGCAACCATGCTGGCGGTCGCCGATCCGGGCCTTGCCAGTTCACGTCAGTTCAAAGAGCGCCTTTGACATTGCCGCCATCGCAGTTGAGCGCGGAGCGAAACGGCGGTCGACCCTGCTTTCGCGGCACGATGGCGCGCCGTGCGCACCGATCCACCGATTACGGGCTCGGGCCCACCGAAGGTCTGACAGCAGCCAGACCTTGCCGGGCAGGATTGCGCAGTTGCTGCAGCGAAGGGCTCGAGGAACACGGGCTTTCGCTCGTTGCACGGCAAGGCTCCTGCCTTCGCCAGGGCGCGATGTCTCCGCCCAACCCTGGCGGTCCTTGGCGGGCCCGGTAAACCACCTTGACGCACCAGCTGCGCCCCCCGCCGATCCTTCCCGGCACCACCTGAAAAAAAGCCCGGCGCAAGGCCGGGCTCTTTCCAATCTGTGCTTTGCGAGAAATTTCGTCGAATCGGCGAAATCAGAAGTGATAGTTCACCTTGGCGCGGACGATCTGCGCATCAAGGTCCGTCGTCTGGGTGAAGTTCTGAGAGGCCGGCCCAGCACTGCCGTACTTCATATACACCGGTGTCGTGTTCGAAACGTTATCGAATTTCACGTAAAGATATTCCGCACCGATGCTCCAGTTATGGCTCAGCTTGTACTCCGCACCGACACCCGCGGTCCAACCCCACTGCGTGTTCGAGAAATCCGCCGCGTTGTTGTTGCCCCAGCGTGTATCGCCGTAGGTCCAGCCCGACTTCATGCTGGTCACGGCAGCGCCGCCAGTGGCATAAAGCAGAGCCTGCGGTGCGACCAGAACACCGAACCGTCCGCGGATGGTGGCCAGCCAGTTTGTCGACATCGACTGCGAGACTGTGACGGTACCTGCATTTGGATTCACGGTCGCGACCGTCCGGGCTCCCGACATCGACAGGTTGAAGGAGTTGATGTCCGCCTCAATGCCCCACACGGTGTTGGCGACCTGCCAGTTATAGCCGATCTGCCCGCCACCGGCGAAGCCGGAGTTGGTGAGGGCCGACCGGCGCGCGGCGTTGCTCACGTCAACCGTATTCACCCAGCAGGTCTGGCCGCCATCCGGGAAACAATTCGCAGCAAAGAAATCGCCCGGGCTGGTAACCGCGACGTCGCTATGCGACGTGCCCCAGGCCCCGCCAGCGTTGAGACCGATATAAAGACCGGTCCATTCGTTCACCGTGGCCACCACGGCCATGGGCGCCTTGGTATAAACGGGTGCTGCAACCGCAAGGTCCGCGGCACTTGCGGGCGCAGCGGTGAACGCGATCAGGCTCGCAGTGCTCAGCAACATAATTCGTTTCATCTTAATACTCCTACAGCCCTTTCCCCCGCATTTGAATTCAAGGGGGATGTCCGACGACACTTTATGTCAACAAACCACCCGCAACCACTCCGAGTTAAATGGAGAAAACATTTCTTCTGGAGGTTGTTGCAACAGGACCACGAAAATACTGTCCTTACCGCGATTTAACGGTAGGCTGATACGTCAGAGTTCGACAACCCGCCAGGATGCCGCCCGGCCGTGCCACTTTTTTGAATAATTAGTCCGAATATAATTCACCGGAAGGCGATGGCGCCGACATGAAATACCGGCATCTTTTTGAGTGAATGTTTTCATCTAGTACAATAACTTTTACTATGAGATCGATATTAATTCCAGTCTTTGGATATGGATGGACCATGGCGCCAAAACCGACGTGGATGCGGGTATAATTCACAGGAAGGCGATGGCGTCGAAATGAAATACCAGCATTTCTTTGAGACGAATTTATTCATCCGGGACAATAACGTTTTACTATGTGTCCGATATATTTCCAGGCTTTCTGACATGGATGGACCATGTTACCGAAACCGGCGTTGGAAGTGTTACGCGCGGTTTCCCGAGGACTGAAAAAGGGCAAAGACACAGCTTGCTTGCGGAGTGGGCCATTGAAATTTCGCAGCCATCGCCTCCAGCGTTTCACGGCGCGGAGATTGTGGTGTTTAGCTACCGCAATGGCGACGCATATTCGGGCCACCTGCGAAGCTGTGCCGCACGATTTCACCAGCGCCTCCACACTCCACAGGTCGCCGGGCCGGCTGAAATCGCCGAATGCGCGAGATGCACATCGGTTGCGCCATGTGTTGCGGCAGTGCGATATCGCGCGGCATACCTGCAGGCCTCGCTGCCGCTATAAACGGGCAGATGCGAGACTTCAGATCGATGGGGTCAAAGCGACATGGCGGTAAACTGGCGCATCAACGCCAGCTGAGCGGCAGCCCGAACTCTGCTGCCGCGGCAATTAACCTGACTTGCGTTCAGTCCGAGGCAACGAATCGGCGGAGTTATTATTGTGAACTCCAGATATTGCACCCGCCCCTGCGACCCAACGGGACATCATCCCCGATTGGCTGAAGCAATTGCAACGCGTTGTGGACGCGGGACTTCCAATCCGTTGCACTGCCAACTGCCGCACTTCGCAGATTGAGATTGAGAATGAGAATAAGAATCAGGAATTATCACTCAGGTCCGGCTTTGCGATTTCGTGAGGTTGCGCTGAGCGCAGGTCCGGTCACAGCGACAGGCCGGCAAGCATCCCGCCGTTCGAGAGGCTTCGGGGCTCGAAACCACCCGACAGCCGTTCGCCACAGTGGCTTGGCTTCAAAAGGCCTGCCGCTTTGCTGGAGAAGAAGGAAACCAGGCTGGGGGGGTAGATTTCCGCTTCATGTGGAAAAGAAGCCGGCTCGTGCGTCCCGCACCAACCGGCTTGCTCGCCTCGTTTCCCCGAAAGGGCCTGACTGCGTCACCTAATAGGCACCGGATCGCAACTTGCGCAGATCCACCCTGATCGGCGAATTCAGCGCCCGATAGAGTTCACGCAGCCGCGCCGCTCTCCTTCGCACCTGCTCCTGCAGCAATGCGTCCTCTTCACCCTCCCCCCTCACCACGGTCCCGTTCTCCTGAGACGCCGGTGTTGGCTCAGCAGCGGGCCAGGTCTCCCGGCTCTGCGGCGGTGTCGCCGGTTTGGCCGGCACATGAACCGCCACAGCAGCTTTTGGTTTCGCCGCAGGCTGTTCAACAGGTTTGGCCTCGGCAGGGCTGGGCTCGGCTTTGGGTTTCGCCGCCACCTGCGGCTCCACCGGTTTCGGCTTGGGCTGCGCCACCACCGGCGGCTCCACCGGCTTCGGCTTGGGCTGCGCCACCACCGGCGGCTCCACCGCCTTCGGCTTGGGCTGCGCCACCACCGGCGGCTCCACCGCCTTCGGCTTGGGCTGCGCCACCACCGGCGGCTCCACCGGCTTCGGCTTGGGCTGCGCCACCACCGGCGGCTCCACCGGTTTCGGTTTGGGCTGCGCCACCACCGGCGGCTCCACCGGTTTCGGTTTGGGCTGCGCCACCACCGGCGGCTCCACCGGCTTCGGCTTGGGCTGCGCCACTGACTTCGGCTTGGGCTGCGCCACTACCGGCGGCTCCGTCATTATCGACTTGGGCTGCGCCACCATCTCCGGCTCTACCATGATCGACTTGGGCTGCTCCACCACCTCCGGCTCCACCGGTTTCGGCTTGGGCTGCGCCACCACCGGCGGCTCTGCCGGTTTCGGCTTGGGCTGTGCCACTACCGGCGGCTCCGCCCGTTTCGGTTTGGCCTGGGCCGGCTCGTCATGCGCGGGGTGGAGAGCCAGCGGCTGCTCCACAGGCTTGGGCTGGACGGCAACTGGCGCCTCAGCGGGCTTCGGGGCAGCCTTGGGCCCGGGCTCGGCGCTGACCGCCGCCGGCTCCGCCGGCCTGGCGCGCACGGTCTCAGAGGGGGCATCGACAGGTTTGGGCTCAGGCTGCGCCGCCACCGGCGCCGCGGGCCTGGAGCGAACCGGTTCGATCACGACAGGCGCCTCGGTCGCTTTCGCCGGGCGCTCCGCTGGTGGCGTGAAGCCGTTGCCAAGGCCCTTCTTGATTGAATCGGCATAACCCGACGCCTTGCTCTCCTCCGCGACCACAACGGTGGAGGAGGCAACCACGATGCCGAGCACCGCGCCTGCGAGAAACAGGCGTGCCCGCGACGACACACCGCCCGTGATGCCTGATCGGCCCAAAGTGAAATCGAGCATCGCTTAAGCTTTCTCCTCACGGTGACCTGGGTTGCCGATCACGACCGATCGAACCCATCACCTCCGCGCGATAATTATCCCTGACGTTCAATCACCACTCTGGTCGGCTTGATGCTGTTCATCCCCGACACCAGTACAGCTTTCTCAAACACGTTGTCGACCACCATCATATCGCCATCAACCCGATAGCTGACATACTGCAGCCGGGAGGCGAAAGGACCGCCGGTAACCACGTAAATCGGCGGTACTTTGCCCACCGCAGCATGGGCAAATTCAATATAGGTCCGAGTGCCGTCGTTATAGACCTTTCTCGGCCGCCACGACGGATTGTCGCCCCGTACACTGTAGCCTCCGGCCCTGGCTACCGGTATCGGAAACGGTGGCACCTGGTATTCCTCTGCGCCCCCGCCAGAAGGCGGATTATCGCGAAAGGGCGGTGGAACGAATTCCACCACCTCCTGTCTCCTTGGGGCAACATCGGCAATGTTGCGGGGTTCTCCCTTATAGGTGAAGGACACCCGCGCCATATAGGTGTGGATGCTCGACTTGAGGCCGATATGGTAAACCCGCCGCGAGGTCGTAATCACCATCGACGTCGCCAATCCGGGATTGGACGGCTTGACCACGATCGACACACGCTCCGCGGATCCCTTGCCCGACAGTGCCGGTTCCACCTTCCAGCGTGCCGAATCGCCGACAAACATGTCGTGGACGCGCTCACCCGGCTGCAACTGGATCGTGCACAGCCGTAACGGTGCACAGATCACCATTGGATAGTTGCCACCGAAGGCATAGACCACAGAACCGTCGGAACCCCGGGTGAACTTGGCGACAGGAAGCTGCGGCTTTCCCGCAACTGTACCATCATGCGGCCCCGCAGTCGGTTCCGCCAGCGCGGTTGAGGCCATGGCACACAGGACTGCTGCGAGCACGGCCGAACCATATCGTCGTTTTCGCTCCATGCTGCTTTCCTTTCTGAAACTAATTCTTCCACTCAAAAGAGCTGATCCGCAGCCCGATTGGATTATGGGGCTTTCCGGCTTCCGCAGGCACCACATCGACGAAGGCGGGGGCGGAATATTTGGTCGTCTTCAGCACCCGCCCGCCGCGATCATGGTCGATTTCGTTCCAGCTGACCCGCCACCGCGTAGGCGACTCCTGAACTACGCTCTTGACATCAACCTTGACCATCACGGTGCGGGCACGCTCGCCTGGATGATTGTCGCTCAGATAATCCTGGATCTTGCGGCCCTGTTCATCCGTGGTGAGCGCGAAGATCTTGTCGATATTCTCTTTCTCGACAAGGTTGTCGGGCGTCACGCTGCGAAACGCCACCACCCAGTTGCCGAGCATGTCGCGGATAACATTGGGGTCGGCGGCCTCAAGCGGGGTTTTCGGCTCGGCCTTGGCCGGCACTGCGGCCGCTGCGGTAGCAACCTCGGGGCCGGACTGGCCCGCCTGATAGAAGGCGATAAACGCGGCCAGGACGAACAGGCCGAAGAAGATCACCGTGCCAGCCACCCATATCCGGACAGATCGCACATAGCTGCCGTAATGCTCGTTCCATTCCTTCCGCGCCGCGAAGTAGGGATTGTCGGGAGCCGTGTCTGTCATTTGCTCGTTACTTCTGGTTGTTGGTCAATCGTGTGGCTGTTTCTTATTTACCACTATGCGGATCACCTTGTGGATCATCTGTCATGTGTCGGACGTTCTCGCGGTCGGGCCACAGTCTGTCGTTCAGTGCCCAACTGACATTTGAAGGCTCTTCCGCCCCGACCATCCTGAAGGCGTCGGCGTCAAAAGGAACGCCTCGCTCCTTCAGCCAGGCTGCAGGCCAGTCGCTGCCGTGTTCGCGGCGCAACGCGTTAACCCGCTCAATATCTTCATCGCTGTTGGCACCGGCGAAGGACAGGGTCAGCGGTCCAAGCCCCAGATGGAACATGCGGCGGCCACTCGGCGACACCACATAATAATCACGCTTCATTCCCGGAGCAGCCGCGTCGCGTGACTCCTCGCTGAAATCGAACTTCTGATAGAACGCCCTGGTCTCCGGATCGGTGGCCTCCCCGTTGGCCAGATAGATCCGGGTCAGGCAGGCCTCCTTGAGGACATCGACGACGCCGAATTTGGCAACATTGGCGATCGACTTCGTAGCCATCACCGCCGCGCAATTGGCCTTGCGCAGCAGATTGAGCCATTCGCCGAGAACCTCGTGATCAAGGGTAAGCCAGGCACCGTCGAGAATGATCAGGCTCGGCTCGCCGGTCAACTGCCTCTCAATCCGACGGAACAGGTAATATAGCACCGGCAGAAGATAGCCGTCGCCCATGTTCATCAGCATGCCGATATCGAAACACATCAGATTCGAGAATTTCAGATAGTCCTGTTCGGCATCCAGAAGATGCCCCAGCGGGCCATCCGCAGTGTAGTGGGCGAGCGCGTCCCGGATCTCCTGATTGCCGACACCGCGTACAAAAGCGCTCAGGGACCGGTTGCGCTCGTCGGCGATGGCCTTGATCTGGGTGGCTATGGCGTCGCGATGTTCCGGGCTGACATGGACACCCTGAACCTCCAGCAGGAATTCAAGCCATTTCGCCGCCCATACCCGATCGGCGTCCGAATCGAGTTCGGACAGCGGACACAGCGTCAGCGCGCTCCCGGCGTCGAGATGCTGGCCGCCAAGGGCCGCCGTCATCGGCAGCATGGCGCGGCTGTGGTCGAAACAGAACACCTGGGCATCGGCATAGCGGCGGAACTGGGCCGCGATCAGCGCCAGCAGGGTCGACTTTCCGCTTCCCGGCGGTCCGATCAGCAATGTGTGACCGCTGTCGCCGACATGGAGGTTGAGACGGAACGGGACCGCTCCCGACACCAGCTGCATCAAAGGCGGGGAATGCGGCGGATAAAGCGGACAGGGGCACTCACGTTCCCCGAGCCAGACCGAATTCAGCGGAATCATGCTGACGAATCGGGCGGTGGAAATCACGGTTTCCCGAGCGTTGGAATACCAGTTGCCGGGCAGCGAGCCCAGGAAAGCGTCGGTGATATTGAGGTCTTCGATTCTTGTGTGGAAGCCGTCATCCTGGATCACACGCCGCACGTCTTCAGCGCGCTTGCGGCCGCGCTTGGGGTCGGTGTCGAACAGAACGATGACGGGGGCACAGGTTCCGTAGGTCTCGGGCTCCGCCTCCTCACCCTCTTCCGCCGGCGGATCCGCCTCACGGGTCACCAGAGGCGGCTGCTCCATGCTGTTCGATCCCGACGTCAGATCCATGAATGGGCGCACACGTTCGCGCCAGTTCCTGCGATCGTGGATCAGGCCCCCGCTCTTGTCATCAGCATCCACCAGAACATAGCGCAGCGACCAGCGGCACGACAGCGGCAGGCGGTTGAGGGTCTGCAGCAGACCAAGCCAGTTCTCGGAGGGGAAACCGTCGATTGCCACCGCATTGACGTAATAGCCATCGATCACCGGCACCTGGCCATGCTGGAAGGATGGCGCCAGCAGATGGTCGAGATACATCGGCACGTCGGGCAACTGAACCGCCCTGCCCGCCCCGGTCAGGCACATGCGGACAAACTGAAGCAGATCGTCGTAGCGCAGCGCCTGGCCGTTGATGGGGTCGCCGCCCCGCGTACGCATGCGTCGCAGCGAGACGATGTCGGCGACGACCTGCTCGAACTCGGCGATCGCGGTCGTGAAATAGTCAAGCATGCGGTCGCCGAAGCATTCGAGCCAGCCCGGATCGGCGAAGAAGAACTGGTTGCGGCCGCCCTGGCGCTGGGTCCGGTAGGTCAGAATCATGGCGTATTGATTCTCGAAACCCGCCTCCGCACCTTCGAAAGAGATGCGCTGCTCCTCATCGATCGCAAGACTGACAGGATCGGGAAAATGCGACTGCTCGGCACGCGGATAGGCGAGCGCCGGCATCCTGATGGCTTCGACCTGGATCATCCAGCCCGGCCCCAGCGCCGTCATCGCGGAACCCAGCTGCCTGGAAATATCGTTCCGCTTGAAAGCGGTGGCGTTCTCGCCATCGGCACCGGCGAAATACCAGCCCGCCATCAGCGATCCATCCTTGAGCAGCATGACACCGTCATCGACCATCGCCCCGTAAGGCAGGAGGTCGCGGAATTGAGGCTCACGCTGACGGAGGTGGTTGAAGGCAAACATTTTTCACCTGCGTCCTGAATGGGTTCGCGCCGCCAGCGGGCGGCGCGGGATCAACGGAAACGAAGTCACCGAAGAGGGTGTCTTCAGGCATGGAGATGACGGGAACAGCGACAGGCGGCGTGGCAACAGCATGGACGGGAACAGGGAACACGACGTGCTGGAGCGCAAAGCACCTGGTTGCAGAAAAATACTGCGCATCCGTATCCCCCGCGCGTGCTCCAGACTGCTGTCCATCGGCCACCTCCACTCAGCCCGCCACCGGGCTGGTTTGACGATCATCGCATCGTCAGCGTCAAACCCCCGGAAAGCGGATGCGGATCCTCACCGCCAAAACCGTCATCGTCAATGATTCCAGCCCGCTCGGATCCAATTTGCAAATAAAGGAGGCCGGCGGAGAAAAAAAGCGACCCCGCACGAAATCGCGAATTGACAGATCGCGAATTGATCCAACGCATCTCTACCCTGCCCCTCGCAAGCGGGTTCGAAAAAATTCCAACCCACCTCAACCCGACCGGCTTCGGACCGGCCACAGCCCGAATCACCCGCAAGCATGCCTCTCGCGAACGATGTCGTACATTCGAACACGTGTCGCGCGCTCCCCGATGCTCCGCGAAACAGAACACGGACCATCCGCAAACTCGCGTCGTGATCGCTGTCGCGGCAGCTATAATCGCTTGCACAGCCCCATGTGCTCAAGAGATACGTGCCGGTCCGCGATACAATCATCGTTAAAGTTTGTTAAGAATAAGGCAGATGGCAGTCTTAATCAACGGATGTGATGCAAAAGTTCCGCAAATGGAACCGGCGCTGCGAAAATGCCACGACAGCCCCCCAGTGCTCACTGGTTGAGGCGCGAACGCCGCAGAGAATCAGTCCGAGAAATTCTGTTGAGATGCCAGCTGCAATCCAAAAGAGCTGACTGTGTCGGGGAACCTGCAGATAGACGGTATTTCAGTACCGCACACAGTTCCAACCCCCGCCAGAATCACACCAGACAAAAAAATAGCCCCACCGGAGCATGGGGGGGCTCCGAGTGGGGCAGACCAGCCGCCTCACCCGGAGCATGGGGGAGCTCCGGATGAAGCGGACCAGCATTACCAGGCGACCTTCATACCGGCACGGCCACCCAGGGCGTGCTCGGTGCGATCGATCCCTACGTTGTAGTCGACACTGCCGAACATCGACAGGTTCCGGTTAACCTGACCAGAGAGACCCAACCCGACCTGAGCCCAGGTCCCGCCAAGGCTGGACGAAACGATCTGGCTCTGGTTGCCGTAGATGAGCGAGGTCGTCGGATCATCCCCGAACTGGTGCCAGAAGCTGGCATCAACCCAGGTGGTCACTCCACGGTTGTCATTCGTGAGCCAGTTCTTGGCCAGACGACCGCCCAAGCGACCATAGAGCTCATCGGTGGCACCGAAGTTCAGCTGCCCCTCCTTGATCGCCACACCGTCAAGACTGGTGCGCTGGTAGATCAACTGAGCCTGCGGGGTAAGGCTGTAGCCCTGACCCAGCTGGATCGTGCGGCCAACTTCGGCTGACGCTGTCAAACCCCAGCCCTGGGTCCCGAAGCCCCCAAGCCCGACCACCGGACTGACGTTGATGCTGTCGAAGCTGTTCGCCTGCACCACCAGGTCCGTATACCAGCCGGTTGGATCACGATGGGTCCAGTAGCCGCCAATACCATAGGCGTTCATGCTGACACTGCCGGTTCCCCTGGTGCCAGTGACATCGGCCGAGGCCGTCGCCGCTGTACCGTAGAGTCCGAGACTGTCACGGTTGGTATGCACGATGTCAGCACCGACCTGGATCCCGCCAAGGTCATAGCGGTAGCCCGGTCCGTACTTGTCCATGCTGCCACCAGCCGAACCGGTCTCGCCGAACAGACGGCCCCACAGCAACGTACCCTCGCACTGACCCTGAGGCTTCGCCTTGCGCGCCTTGTTATAGACGCCAGGGATCGGCTCTTCGACGGCATCCATGCAGACCTGGCCGCGTTGCGGGTTCAGATCGCCATCACCGGTGCGGTCGAAGTAGGTTGCAAGCATCGTACGTCCCAGCCGGCTCGCCAACGCGGGGGCCACAGAAGCAGTCTCCACGGTGTTGCGCAGTTGGTCGTTGGTCGGACCAGGATCGGGGGTTGGACCAGGATCCGGAGTCTTGTCGTCGTCCTTGTCAGACCACTTGCCGTGATCCCTGTCCTTCCACTTGCCGTGATCCTTGTCCTTGTCAGACGTCTTGTCGTGATCCTTGTCCTTGTCAGACCACTTGCCGTGATCCTTGTCCTTGTCAGACCACTTGTCGTGATCCTTGTCCTTGTCAGACCACTTGCCGTGATCCTTGTCCTTGTCAGACGTCTTGTCGTGATCCTTGTCCTTGTCAGACCACTTGCCGTGATCCTTGTCCTTGTCAGACGTCTTGTCGTGATCCTTGTCCTTGTCAGACCACTTGCCGTGGTCCTTGTCCTTGTCAGACGTCTTGCCGTGGTCCTTGTCCTTGTCAGACGTCTTGTCGTGATCCTTGTCCTTGTCAGACCACTTGCCGTGGTCCTTGTCCTTGTCAGACGTCTTGTCGTGATCCTTGTCCTTGTCAGACCACTTGCCGTGGTCCTTGTCCTTGTCAGACGTCTTGCCGTGATCCTTGCCCTTGTCGCCGGACTTGTCCTTGTCCACGCAAACGCCATCAACCTTCTTACACTTCGACGAAGGCGGAGGCGTTACGCACCCTGGCGTGGCCGGATCACATGGCGGCTTATAGTCGATACAGCTCGTGGCGTCCGTGCATTTTCCCGCTTCAAAAGCGGCGCACAAAGGCCCGGTAAACGTGATCTCATCGCTCCCGGTTGGCTGCCCGTGCTGAGTTTCCCCGTGCACAGTGAAATTCGGATCCGTGGCCGCATAATCCTTGGTGGCCTGACTGGGCTGGGAGATCTGACAATATCCTCCCTGGCCTTGATGGTATTTTATTGAGTCGGTGGTGGTTTGGGCGCTTGCCCCTCCCCCGTAAAACATTACCGCCGCAGCGATAATGGATGCCACCCCTAGTAACACGCGCTTCATTTTTTGTTACTCCAACGCAACCAGACCGACGACACAGCCCGCGGTGAAATTAACCACCGACGCGGCGCCGCGTTAAAACCTCAGCAAGGTTATTAAATACAATTGTCTCGATCACGCATTAAGTAATTCCATAAATCGCCACAAATCCGCCCCTGTGTTGCGGCTGCAACACAACAGTGAACCGTCGGCGCTCAAAATCCGTGATTTATTTGCCACTCCGGCATGTGGAAATCCCCGAAAATGGCAGCCAAGCAACTCAATTAATTGACATTTTTTACAGGTGAGCGATTTCGCGCGAACGGCGGGGAAATACCCACAGGTTCCGCCAGGGCTGTGGATTTGTGGCCTTTTGATGTCAAATCCTGGCTCGAAGTGATTGAGAATCGCGCGTTCCGGCCCTCACCTGATGGTCCGGACCGCGGGACCTCCCGGGCGAGGTTAAAGTATGATCGAAGGCGGTTTTCGCGATGTAGTTGTGGAGTGCGCCACCGGGACGCGCAGAATTATCTCGTGCGTGGAATTATTGTGCGCGAAGAGCCGGAATGCGGCCTGAGAAAAATACTTCGTGAATTTGAAAGCCCTCAAGGCCATGAGAGGGCTGGAAAACGGGTCTGAGTCGTCAGCCGGGATGCCACACCGGCCCGCATGGTCCGCGACAACGCCACGCCGGCACCTGCCCCCACCAGCGCAAGCTGCGGCAAGGTAAAACGGCGGTGATCTCGCGGGCTGACCCGTGCGCGTGCGCGGGCCTGGTATGGTGATGGGCGCCCGCCAGCGGGCGGCCCATCGCCCCTTTCGGAGCGGCAATTTTCTCACTGAGCCCTAAAGCACCCTGCTGAGGGTTCGTGCAGTCTCACGCATGTCGAAAAAGACCAGGCCGAGCTTGGCGTTCTCGTTGGTCAGGGCCAGCAGCAACGCTCCGCGCCCGGCCCGGACCAGCACCGCATAGCCGTGTTCGCCACGCACAATCACTTCCTGAACCTCGCCGCGGGCGAGTTCCACCGCCGCCCGGCTGCCGAGATTGACGAGCGTGGCGGTCATGCCGGCAACCCGGGATTCCTCCATGTCGGGGGCCAGCGCACTCGCAATCATCAGGCCGTCCTCGGAAATCAGGGCGCTGGCTTCGACGCCTGGCGAATCGTTCTGCAGCCGGCGCAGCGCACGCTCCATTTCCTCGCTGCGCGACATCGCTCGCGGCGCCGCCGGCACCGCCACCGGCTTCGGCGCCACCGGTACCGGATCCTTGAAATAGCGGTGTTCCGTGGAGCGGGTCTGGGTGCGCGTGAACGCCAGCCTGCTGTCATTCCCAACCACGGCCTCGGAAGTCTGCAGCGATGTCGTAGCCACCGAGCGCAGCGAGACCTCCCGATGCGGTCTTGGCTCATCATCCTCCGACGCCCGGCTCAGCAGGTTGCGCAGCGAGACCTCCCGATGCGGTCTTGGCTCATCATCCTCCGAGGCCCGGGTCAGCAGGTTGCCCAGCCAGCCATCCGATTGCGGATCCAGGTCCGGCTTTGCCAGCTGGCGCAATGCGGTGCTGGCACGGGCACTGATTCGGGACTCGACCCGCTCGATCACCTCATTAAGGATGTCCAGCTCGCTGTCGATCGATGCCTCCTGCCTTGAGGCTCGCAGCTGAGACACCAAGGCCGCCCTCGTGCGCTGATAGAGATCTTCACGTCGCGCTGCCGAGGAATCAGGAAGATTTTCAATGGCGCGCGTCAGAAGCGCCTCATAGTCGGCCAGAATACCTGGTGTCCTCCTCCTCAACGGAGGATGCTGAATGGACGACATTAATAACCTCCAGCGGAAGGGCGTCCCCCTATCCTACCCCAAAAGCATAAGAAATATATGATAATCGTTGCCTTTAGGGCACCCCAAATCGCAGAGCCCGCGAAATCGGCTAAAGTATTATTAAACATGATTAATTCCGCCCCGGCGGGAACACCGGGGCAGTTTCAGGGGCAGGCCCGCCCTGGGATTACGCCCCTTGCACTGTCACCGTTTTCAATCCTGGATGCGCCGCCAGGGCCAGGCGCCGCAAAACGGTTCGCCTTCGTCCGGCCGGAACGCCTGCCAAAACCCGGGAAGGAACAGGACCCGGGAAGGAATCAAAGCCAAAAGGCACATGGCGCTCGAACCAGGCGCCTTCCCCTCCCCGTGCGACACGGGGACCACAGCCCCCCGTGACGGCCACTCCAAAGGCCATCCCGGAGGGATTATTCGCGGAAAATACCGAACTGGTTTCAGTAGATTCCGAGAATCGGACCACCGAAACGGTAGTTCAGGCGCACCAGACCCACGTCGATGCCCTGGCTCACATGCGCCACACAATTCGCCGTCCCACCGCAGGGTCCGCTCATGGTCAGGTCACGCCCGCCAAGAAAGAGGTGGTCATATTCAACAGCAACCGACCAGTCCGGGGCAAAGCCGTATTCAAGGCCGACCCCCACCGTGCCGCCCCAGCGGGTATTGCCGGCGTAAATGGAACTGCCCTTGCCGTCGTTCATGGTGAACTTGCTGTCGGCCACCCCGGCACCGCCCTTGACGTAAAGCAGGACATTGTTCCACGCATAGCCGAGCTGTCCGGTGAACATCCCGAAGCCGTTGATCCGGGAATGGAACGACGACCCGTCAGCATTGGTCGAGGTGGCGGAGAAATCCGCCCATTGGCCCTGGGCCTCAACACCCAGCACAATATTATGGAGCTGCCAGCGATAGCCAAGCTGACCACCGAAGGTTGCGCCAGTGGCGTCATGGCATCCGCCATCATCGCTCTTCACGTCCCTCAGCTTCCAGGACGAACAGGAGGAGCCGCCGCCGACATTGATGCCGGCATAAAGCCCGCTCCAGTCAAAAATAGCCTGATTTATCGGAGCCTTGACATAGGGCTGCAGGCCAAGATCCGCCGCTCCGGCCGGCGCCGCCAGGCCCAGGGCAGCAACGCCGACGATTCCCAACCAGACTCTCTTCATTGCCGCCTCCAAAAAACCGGACTTTCAATCCCAGGTAAGCTACAGTGCCCGAAACGACAACCCTGGGGTGAATAACACTTCTCTTTAACGCGACTCTGTCCGATGAGTCAGTCTCCTAAAAGCAACATTTTTCCCAAAAACGTTTCACGCCTTATTTTTGCGGCATTTAAGTCGGCGTTTTGCCGCCCCATTGTCGGCCAAAGGTACGATGGAACCTTTCCGGTTGAAAATCACAACCAATTTCTGTGTGCCCCGTTCATATGGTCGCCGTAATGACACAATTGTCCGCCACCGAATTAACCAACGCGTTTTTCGGCGGTATCCTCACCGAATCTATTGGGATATGCGGGACGATCAGAATCAACGGGATCGTTGCGAAGGATGGCGGTCTGGGATTAAATCAGGGAACCTTAATTGGAACCCTTAAGGGGACTTCGGTTGGCGACCGGGCTGGAACAGAACCGGATTGAATCTGGCAGGAATCAGGGCATAAATCTGGAAATCCTCCGGTTTTTGGCTCCGACTGCAAGGATTTTGTACGAAAATCCAGCTCGCCCAAGCCGTTTTCGCCTGCTGCCCATGGCTGGTCATGCTCTCGGGCGTATCTTCCGGTGCTGCGAGGTCTGACACGGGAAATTTCGCGAACATGCTGGGACGAAAGGAGTCCACATGACGATGCAGCCTTTCCAAGAGCGCACGGTCCGGGCCTCGGCATCGGTGCTGGATCGGTACGATGCTGTATTGGCGCAGGCCGTGGAGAGCCAGGGCAATTCGACGCCGACATCGCGCCGCGCGTTCTACGAGCAGACCCGCAAGAATCTGGTCTTTGAGATGCGCTCGGCGGGCCGCGCCAGCTCGATCGATTCAGAACTCAGGGTTTTCGACGAGGCGGTCAAACGCCTCGAAACGCGTATCCGCCAGTCCGTCCCCAAGCCCTCGCCCGCAACCGCGTCGCTGCGCGCATCGACGGAACTGCCACCGCGCTCAAGCGGACCAAAATCGAACGGCTGGCTCGACGATCTCCTGGCCCGCGCATCCGTTGACGATTCCGGCAAGACCACGACTGCGACAAGGGCGATGCCGCCACGCGAAGATCCGCCACCGCCGCGTCCCTCCTTCAGTAATGACGCCCGCGAAATCAATCGCAGCCGGAGCGCCAAACCCGTTCTTCCGGACCGCGAAGATCTGCTCGCCCGGCTCTCGCTTGAGGTCGGCATCCCCCCCCCTCCGCCACGACAGCCCCCCGCGTCGCGCATCCCGCCCAACCGCGCTTTGCACCGCTCGGCGCCAGCGGAAAACTCGTCAGAGGTTCCCAAGAAGTGGCGGGGCGAACTGCAGCTGGTGTCCGCACTCCCCTCGACCCCCGACATCCTTCCGGCGCAACCCCGAACCGCAGCTCCGCAGGCCCGAACCGCAGCCCCGTCGCAGCCGCGAACCGCAGCCCCGCAGCCCCGATCCGCCCCCCCGCCGCCGCCGCCCAGAGCCGCGCCATCGAAGCCTGGCACAGCGCTCGCAACGGCAGCTGACATCAGGGCGCGACGCTGGGACACGCCTTCGCCTGAAAGAGTCCGTCACACCCGCGAGGCCGACATCTCCCGCATGCTGGAGGATGTCATCGCCAAGGAGCTGGAAGTCGCGATCACCGAGGGCCGCCACGAGGCGCTCCGCCTGGCTCCGGTTCTGGCGCCACTGCCGGTGCCGATGATTGCGCCCCCGCCACCCCAGATTATGGAAGACGATATTGTCGCCACCCCCGAGGCCCTTGAGGCCTGGACCCGGCGACGTCGCCTGCTGCTGATGTTCTTTGGCTTCTCAGGCTTTCTCGGCGTCACCTGTGCGGTTGCCGTGATGTTCATGATGATCGGCATGCGCCCCTCGGCAGACCATATTCCGGGTACCGCGATCGAAGCCCTGGAGTCGGACGCCGGAACAGAAACCGCCCCGCCAACCCTGAACACACAATATACGCCGCCGGCGGCACCAACCTTGTCCTCGCCGCCGCCGCCGCCGACCATCCTGGCATCCCAACCGTCTGCGCCCGCGCAAGCCAACGACGCGCACGCCAATGGCGAAACCGACCGGGCCCTGCAGCAGTTCATGCGGTGGCGGAAGAATAACGATCTTGGAGCAGCGCATTAGGCTGTCAGGACGCGGGAACCATCCAGCAAAACGCAACTTCGAGCCTTCTTGAAGTTGCGTTTTTGCGTTTCGCAACCATCATCGGCGCTCACTCGCGCTTTTTCTCTGCAGCCGTTGAAGCGGCAGCTCGCGGGTGGAGTGAAATCGAAACGGTTTTTCGAGGATGACACCAGGCCATCCCCTTTAAGACATCCCCACAACCTGTGCAGCGAAATTCCGCAAAAGGAGATTTTTGCACGCTCTCAAAAAGACGCGAACCGAACCTCGAGAATCAGGAACAGGCGAAAGCCACGTAAAACAGCGCGCACCCACTGTAAGCGGATCCGCAGCGCTGTCGCTTCACGCCCGCTTGCGGATCAAGCGGGTTTTTCAAACCTGGGTTTTCCGCGCTTTCGACTCTCTCACCACAGCCCAGGGACCGAGGCGATCTCAAACCTCGCACCACGTTCCAGCATATCCAGCCGGCCGATATGCCATATTCCCCAAGCGCACGGCTGGCGGATGCCATGAATATGGCAATATGGCACCCTGGGAAATCTGCCATGGGATCTGCAATTGCTCCCTGGCGATCCCCTGCCTCACGCTCACCCGCCGCCAATCTTGATAAAGGCGAGACCGCCTCAAGCGTTTGGAGGCGGTCAGCAAGACCGCGTCCCCATCATCAATGCACGGTCGCCACCGGCGGCGGCGGCGCGGTGGGCGCGGTCGGCCCGGGCGTCTTCACGGCTGTGGCATCCCATCCGCCAACCGGCCCCGGGACACTGAAGGCTTCGTCGGGCTGAGGCTCAACTACAAAGTTTTTGATCGCCTGTTCCGCGCGGGCCAGCTCCACATCGCTCAGCCGCATGGCCACATCGTTGCGGCGGTCCATCGCATCCCGATCCCCCCGCGCTGCAGCAAGACTGAACCACTTATAGGACTCGCCAAGATCCACTTTCACACCGACGCCGCGGAAATAGAGGACGGCAAGGTTGAACTGACTATCCGTAACACCACAGTTGGCGGCCTTGATAAACCACTGCGCCGCACTGGTGGGATTTCCTCTGTCCGCTTCAAGAACAGCAAGATTGTGCATGGCAGCTGCGTTGCCACGTTCCGCCGCCTCAAGATAATACGCCCTTGCCCTCTCCGGATCCTTCAACACCCCCTGACCTTTCTCAAAGAGCACGCCAAGCTGGAAAGCCGCGGGCACCACCCCGGCCTGCTGCGCCCACCGGAACCAGCGCGCTGCCTCCGGATAATTCTGGGGCACGGACTTACCCTGGGCAAAGCGCAGACCGACCTCATAAACCCCAGCCGGATCACCTCGGAGCGCCGCAGCACGCAACCCATGCCCACCAATGGCATCCGGCAGCCTTTCGGTCTCCGGCACAGGCGCTTTGCTGAGCGTGGTGTGCATCTGGACCACAGGAAAATCGCTGTTGAGAGCAACCCGATGAATATCCTGGCCCGGGCTGGACAACGCCCGCGTCTCCCCCGGATTGCCGCCGGTTGATCCGGTACGATCCTCCGGTGTCGGCTGCAGGTTCGCATCCACTGCCGGCTGCGGCTGCAGGTCCGGCTCCGGCACGGATTGCGGGTTGCCAAACTCCGCCGACTGGGTGCCGGTGCTGACCGGCCTGACATCCGTCTTCATCGCTGCGTCGATCGGTGCGGTCGGCGCGTTCAGGGCCGGAACGTTCCATCGCGCCTGCAGCGCATAGACCGTGGTCCCGACACCGCCGAGGACCAGGAGTCCGGTCATTGCGAGAAAGATCCCCATACCGGCCCCTGTGCTGGAGCGCCGACGTTTTGCCTTCTGCCGCAGCGGCGGCAGGCGCATCTCACGACGCTGGTCCGGCGGTCGCATCTTCGGCATTTCGCGACCACGCCGTGGAGCGTTCATGGGTTCGGGCGAGCCCATCCCGCCACCGGAACGCATGCGTGGATTCGGCGGCGCTTCCTGCGCCGGCTCCTCAAGCGTGACGATGGGCTCCAGACCCCAGGCCTGGGCGGGCTCGGCAGCGGCGCTGAACTCGGCCCGCGCCTCCTGGTTCGGTTCGAACAGAGAGGCGAACACGTCCACCTCCGTCGATCTGTCAAGGAAGGGATTGGGCAGGCCCTCCTGGAAACCGGAAGTCGCCTTGCCCCGCTTCGGCCTGCCCGTCCCCCGCGACAGGGGTGAATTTGCGCTGGCATTGTCGCTGGCACCGACCGGGTTCAGGGCCTCCTGAACCGCCGGGTCCCTGAAAACCCCGGGCCTGCTCGCCCCGGCATTTCTCAACTGCTGGGCGATGCGCTCCACCGCGGCGTTGACCTCGCCCTGATCATCGCTTTGACCGGCGTCAGTCGAGTGGTCCCCATGAACGACGGGCCCCTCCTTCGCAGCACGCAGATTGAGCAGGTCCAGTCCCTCATTGGAAGGCGAGGAACGCACTCCCCGCTGCTGGCCGGTTTCTCGGGCCACCAGATCGACCAGGCTGTCCATCGCCCCCCGAGCGCCTTTCTCGCGCCCATCCTCCGCAGCGGCCTGATCCGGAGCCGCCCGATTCGGCTGTTGTGGCCGCACTCCCGGCACCGGAGCCATTGGTCCTGCATTCGGTCCTGCATTCCGGCCCATGTCATCGACATGCTCGACGATGAGGCCCGCAGGCGCAGGCGCGGGCGCGGCAGGCGCAGAACGGATCATCTGCGATACGCTGGGCTGCACCTCGAGGGGACGTTCCCCTGTTACCGGGGCGTCACCCCCTCCGGCTGCACGTATGATCTCCCCGACCGTCGCCGACAACAGATCGACATTCTCTTCGAGCTGATGAAGAGTCTCCCTGCAGGCGACATGCGACACCAGCTGCCGCAGGCCTGCGACATCGCCTTCGAGCTTGCGCAAGCTCCCGACATCACTCTTGTTGGCAAGAATCCGGTCAACACTGGCACCAAGCTCGACGATTTCCCTGTCGGCACCGGCAAGCTGTTCGGCTGGAGCAAGCGACCCCAGCATCTCACCGATCTGCGCCAGCGTCTGTTCGATATCCTTGAGGATATCGCCCCGCACCCGCCCGCGCGCACCCTCAATGCGTCGCCGCACCACAGCGATCTTGCCGTCGATCACCTCAATGGCTCGCCGTGGCAGCGCAGTCGCAATCACGCTGCGAATCTGCGCCAGCTCGCCATGAATCGCTGCCGCCGACAGCTGCGGCGCGCCGATGTCGCTGAGCGCCTCGATCTGACTGGTGATCGCAACCAGATGCTGCTTGAGGGCGGAAAAACCATCGGCCTTGCCCGCCGCCGGATCGGACTGGGCTGCCGCCTCGCCCACTCTTGCTTCCGGCGCGCCGGGCGCCGTCGGATTGCCAAAGGACGAAATCTTGAGACCTGGAAAGCCCTCGCCCGCTGCGGGCGCGCCTGACGCCGCGCTCACCAGCCGGGGCGGCGGCGTGTTTTCAAAGGACGGCCGCTTCGCCGCCGACAGGCCATCCCCATTGTCCGACAGCGACGTCGGTGCCAGAGACGGCCTCGCCGGCTGCACCGGATCCCGCACAGCTGACTGGGACGGGACCAGCTGCTCCATAATCGGGCGCGGCGAGGCGGCGTTCTCAAAGGACGGCCGTCTCACCGCCGACAGGCCTTCATCGTTCCCTGCCAGGGGAGAGAGAGCAGTGACCGGGGTCGGCCTGGTGGGTTCTTCCATCGTCTGCCTGGTGGTGAGAGAACTGTCAGAGGGCTTGCGGAGCGCAAAAAGGGCATCGGCTGGCGACCTCGGCTGCTCCTGCACCGGGCCCTCAAGCGGAGCGCGCCTGAAGCCGGAGGTCTCCAACGTCGACTGTCCTGTCACCGGTTCGCTCTCAGGGGAATGAAACTCTTGTACCGACATCTACCTATCACCCGGCTGTCACACGCAACCCGCCATGCGCGCCCGCCACACGGCACGCGGAGCAAAATCGCAACCCTCTTCTATCGGACCACTGGTCTCATCTCTCACATCCGCGCCAAACCAGATCTGAAGCGCCCTTTGATCCTCAAGCGCCCTCTGTCCTGACGCGGCCTTCCCAAAAGGGGTTGGCGTCCCGAAAACCGGCCCCCCCTTCCGCATATCCTGCTGCCGCGATCGCGAAGCCTCGACAGCCACCATTTACCACAGGGAATATGCCGCGACCCTGTCAAAAAAAAGGCTCTGATACAATCCTCAGAAAATACTTTATTAATTTAGGTTTACGGGCCTGCCCCGTCGTTGCCGGTCCTGACACTGTTGCGGCGGGCTCTCGGGGTGCAGAATGGTTCAGGAGAATCAGGGACATCAGGCCAGAAGACGGATCCCGGGAGCGAAATTCCCGCAGCACCGGCGGCAGCGGCCCGCCCCCTGGTGCCCGGTCCTGCCGCAGCTGCAGTCCCGCCTTGAAGCAGGAAGTTATTGAGCCTGTTTGTCTTTTTCCTCGCTGCCGAACTGCCGCGGCGCCGCCCTGCCCGCCCCCCTGGCGCCAGCCCCGGTGGCCTTGCGAAAGCGGCGTCAAGGCGCCGCGCGGCGCAACTCAATCGAAGCCCTTGTTTTTGTGAAGATCACGGCTCCCCTCGCCAACCGCCCGGAAGACTTTCGAGGGAACGCTGTCGGCGAAAGGTCCCGGGCGGCAAGCCGCTCGGCCAATCCTGCCCGGCAAGTCACAGCTTTCTGAAACGCCAACAGCCTGGCACCGACCAGAGCCCGTGCCCGACACCCCGAAGCCACCGCATCAGGACCGACCTACACCGGATTCAACACGGCGGTCTTCGATCTCTGATAGGTGACCGGCACCATCCGGCCCTCGGTGATGTGATAGATCTGGTTGACGTAGCGCAGCAACCGCTCGCTGTGGGTGACGAAAACCTTGGCCGCCGGCACCCGGCTCAGTGCGGAGACGATTTTCTCCTCGGTCTGGGGATCGAGATTGGCGGTGATTTCATCGAGCAGCAGCAGTCGCGGCTGGCGCACGATGGCGCGCGCCAGCAGGAGGCGGCGGCGCTGTCCGGTGGAAAGGATCGGGCTTTCATTCGACAGCAGCGTCGCCAGCCCCTGCGGCAGGCGATGGACCTCCTCAAGCAGGTCGACCATGGCCAGCGCCTCCTCAACCCGCTTGCCGTCGACCTCCTGGGAGAAGATCGTCAGGTTGTCCACCACGGTGCCGCTGAACAGATTGTCCTCGGGGAAGACCACGCCGAGATTGGCGCGGTATTCGTGGAGACCGAACGCCGACAGCGGCAGTTCATCAACCAGCACCCGGCCGGTGAAGGGGGCGTGGAGGCTGGAGACGACCTTCAGCAGAGATGACTTGCCACACCCCGAATCGCCGATGATGGCGATCGACTCATGGGCGGCGACGTTGAGCTGAAAATTGATGCCCTCAACCAGCGGCTTGGTCCCGCGATCGAACTGGATGTTGACATCCTCAATCCGGACCGCGCTGCGGATCGACCGCTCTCCGCCGACCCGGCCGATATTGGTTTCCTGGGCCTCGTCGAGGATATCGTCAAGCCGGGCGAAATGCGCCTTCATCACCGAAAGCTGGAGCAGGTTCATGATCAGCGCGTTCATGGCGTTGAAGAAGGAACCGCGCAGGGCGAAAAAGGCGTAGAGAATACCGATTGTGGTCCCGCCTTTGGCGACCGAGGCTTCGTTTTTCATGACATCGGCGACGCCGATATAAAGCGTGACCACCGTGCCGACCATGAACAGGATATGGAGCAGAAGATCGGTATCGATGGTAAGCTTGCCGGTCCGGAATCCCGCATTGGCAAAGCGGGTGAAGTTGTCAAACCATTTGAGGCAGAACAGCTCCTCGGTATTATGCACCTTGAGCGTGGCAACGCTCTGGAGCCCGTCGATCAGCCGCGCCTGCTCCTCCGATCGCGCCTCCAGCGTCGCAGTGGTGTATTCGGCGATCTTGGGATACGTCGCCACCCGCACCACCAGCGCCACGATGAGGACGCCCACCGACACCCCGGCCATGGTCGGCGAGTAGTAGAACATCATCACCACGGTCAGCAGCGACATCGCGCCATCGGCAACCGAGGAGACAAAGCCCGTGACCAGGAAGGTGCGGATGTGGTCAATCGAAGCCAGCCGGGTGAGGAAGTCGCCGGGATGGCGCAATTCAAAAAACCGCACCGGCAGACGAAAGGCGTGCCCGACCACGTTGCGGGTGAAGAAGATCTCAAACACCGTCGAGGACTGCAGGGTGACGAAATCACGCAGCCACCGCGCCACCGCCTCGTAGCTTGTGAACAGCGCCATGCCGATCGTGATCATCAGCAGCAGATCGACGTCATATTGCGGGATCACGTTATCGAGCGCCACCTCGAGGAAGACCGGGGTGGTCAGCGCAAACAGGCTGGCACCAAAGGACATCACCGCAACCACCGCGATGGTGCTCTCGATGCCGCGGCAGGCCTTGAACACACTCCAGTAGCGCGATTTCTTCGCCGCCTTGATGGCGTTGAACTTGACCCGGGGCTCGAATTCCAGGGCGGTCCCGGCAAAATGCTGCTTCACGTCCTCTAGGGAATAGCGCCGCACACCGAAGGCCGGATCGTGGATGTAGAAAACGCCCCGAACCACCTTCTCCAGCACCACGATGTGGTTGCCGTTCCAGTGCAGGATCGCCGGACATTTGAGTTCGGCCACTTCCTTCACCTTGCTGATGGCGAAGCCCTGGGCATCCAGATCGAGCTTGTCGGCCAGGCGCACGATCTCGCCGAAGGTCATGCCGCGCAGCGACAGCGGAAACAGCGAGCGCAGATAGGACAGCGAGATGTCGTGGCTGTGGTAATTGGCCACCATGGCGAGGCAGGCGAGACCGCATTCGTTGGCCTCGCCCTGGAGCACCGTCCGGACCCGCCGCTTGCGGCTGAGGATATCAAGTACGCCGCTCATCCCCGGCCTCCCATGGCACGAACCGGATCCAGCACCCAGTCGATCAGGCGGCGGCGTTCGACGATGATCTCCGCCGACAGGGTGGATCCCAGCGTCAGTCTCCGTTTCTCGCCATAGGCCATGATCTCATTCTTCTCGGGCTTGACCTCGACCCGGTACACCGACTGCTTGACGGCACCGATGCCACCGGCCGCGGCGGCGCCGAGCGCCGCACCGCCCAGACTGGCGAGGCTGCCAAGGTCGGGCTTGGCTCCCCCGGGGCCGGAGACCGCAGCCTGTGCCACCGAGGTCACGCGGCCATGCTGGATCCCGAAGGTCTTGTAGGGAAAGGCATCGTATTTCAGGACCACGCTCTGGCCGACCTTGACCAGACCGATGGCCCGCGAGGGCACATCGAGCACGATCAGGGCCTCGGCTTTGGGACTGCCGATCAGCGCCACATGCTGCCCCGGTTCCACCGAGTCGCCGATGGTGACGTTGACGGAGAGAACCTGGCCTTCCGACTGCGACTGCACCACCATGGAAGACTGGGTCTTGAGCCCTGTCAGCCGGGCATCAATCGCGGCGATCTGGCTCCCCGCATTGACCCTCTGGCTTTCCTTTTCCGCCAGAAGAATCTGGAACTCGCGTTTCTTTTCCGTCTCCTGGCGCGTCTGTTCGACCCGCCGCACCCGGACCTCAATCAGCTGTCTTTCATATTCGGCCTTGGAGCGCAGATATTCATCCAGCTGGACCTGCGTGGCGTAGCCCTTGGCCACCATTTCCCGCATATGCGCTACCTTGGCCTTGGCCTCGTCCACCAGCTCCTGCATGCCCTTTTCCTGTTCGTCCAGGGCCGCCACCACCTTTTTCTGTTCCCGCTCCACCGCCGCCTGCTGCTCGTTGGCTCCTTTCAGAAAGGCCTCGGCACGCTGCATTTCGGCAACCTGGTTGGCCCGCTGCTGGGTCAGCGCCCGGCCCTCGGAGGCCACCACCGATTCACCCGCGGAGGAAGTCGCGTCGCTCATGGCGATTTGATAGATCGCTGTGCCGGGATGGACCGTATCCCCCTGCTTGACATAGATCTCCTTGATCACCCCGTTCCTGGGGGCATCCAGGCGCTCGGAACCGAGGCTGGAGGCAATCAGACCGCGCACCGATTCGGTCCTGGAAAAATGGGCGAAGCGCAGCGCCAGAAACAGCGACACGATCACAGCCAGCGTCAGCCACGCCATCACCGTCACCGTGCGATTCTGACGCAGATCGATGGTGCTGCCGATGCGCGAAGCCTGGGCGGCAAACAGCGCCACCTCGTTTGCGGTGTCCCGCACCACCAGGGCCTGCGACCCCTGCGGCTGGGCGGGCTGCGTCGCCTGCTGCAGCTGCGACTGCTGGCGAGATTTCGGCCCCGCTTTCGGCGCCGCCATTTCGTCATCGAAATCAATCGAACTCATTACGCGGCCTCTTCTTCCGGTCCAGGCTCCAGAAATTCATGGAGGCGCGACCACATATGCCACTGCTCGGGAGAGTCGCGCACACTGTCCTCGATATGCCGACGCACAATCGTGGCAACGCGCTCCTTTTCCTCAGGTCCCTTTTCGTAGGTCTCAAAGGCGCGGCCGACATTGACGACATCGCCCTGCACCGTCGAATGGACCGAAAGCGGAATAACCGTCGCCCCGGTCAGACGCGCCAGCGAACCGATGCCCATGGCAAGCCGGATCGGCTTGCCGAAGAAATTCACCCTTACCGCGCCGCCATAGCTCGCCGGCAGATCCACAAACATAACGATGATGGCACCGTCCTTGGCGAACTGGACCGCGTCAAAATAGCTCTGTTTGTGGTGAATGTTGAGGAAACGCATATCCACGCCCATCTCGGAGACCCGGCGCATCGCCAGCGTTTCCTCGGGCCGGTCCTCGCGGGCACGCAGAATCAGCATCCGGCGCGAGCGGAAATGATCGAACATGATCTTGGCAAAGGGCATGGCAAAACAGCCCATATGGATCGGGGCGAAAATCAGCGGCTTGCCGCTGCGCCCCACATCGTCCAGCACCTCCCGCCCCGGGATCGAGATCAGCGCCGAATCCTGCCATAATTCTTCGTGATTGCGCCGCAGGGTCGCCAGCCACTCGGCACCGACGATGAGATCCTGGAACACAATCTCCTCCTCCACGCGCTGCGCTTCGGCGTTCGACAGATGGAGCATATATTTGAGATTTTCCGTGACCCCGATGTCCGGCAGGTTGCCGGTCAGCCGGAGCACCTTCCAGAACAGGCGCAGCGTGCGGCGGCGCGCCTTACCCGGCAGCTGGGCCACGTCGGAAAGCAGGGTTTCGTATTCGTAATCTTCGCTCACGGTTGAACAAAACCTGTCCAGGTGCGGGAGCCTGCGAGACTCCCCGGGAGGCTCCCCAAGAGACTCGAAATTCGCCTCAAAATCCAGAGAAATTCAAATCCAGGGAGATTCAAATCTTACACAATACCGGTATCAGACCACCCCTCGCGGGGCAATCCATCAAAATGCCGTTCCCCATGCGGGGATCGGGAACCGCAGGGTCTGCACGACAGACCCTGCGCGCGCCCCGCGGACCCTATCACGGAAGATCTTACGCAGGTCAGAATCACGGCTACGGAATCGCAACAACTTGAATCATGAACAGTCCGGAAAAAAGCAAAGCTGGGCTGCACGAATGCAGCCCAGCTTTGTCAACGCAGCAATCACCTAATCACCGGCCTCAATCCCGGGGAGCAAGCCCCCGTCCGATTTCACCCGGAAAATAATGTTCTGCCCGCGCAAAGACTAAGAAGAATCGCCGCACCTGCAGCCGCCCTTCTTGCCGCCGCCGCCACCACTGGTCTTGACGGTGCACGAGCCCGAAACCTTCGTGGTGCAGCCGCCGGAGATGGCATTAAGTGTGCCAACATCAAGCTTGGTCATTGGTTTACTCCATTATGAACAACTGTCTCTATGATCGGTCATCGATCACTGGAGGGTCTACCTCAAGGGAACTTTGACCAAATCAAGGCGGGTAAATCAAGCTGACTTCTGCCGGTTTTCTGAAATTGACGGGAAGTGTTGCATTCGTATTTAATTTCCCCCCGAACGGAGACTCCAGAGCGACGCGAATCGCTCCCACGGCTGATTTTCCGGCAATATTTTTCGATTCCCACATCACATTTTAAGGATTCGGCCCCCGGGACATGAACAACTGATTAACAGCACGGATCCAGCCTCCCTGCGCAAAGGGACTGCTTTGGCAGTTTCGTGTGTCGCGGCCGGTCCACAGCGTCCCCGGCGACGCCATCTTGCCGGGACCCCGGAAACCGCAGCCGCGCAAGCGGACGGTTCGGGATCGTCTGGCACAGCCGGCCGCCAGCCGGCGCATGCCGGTACCACCGCACAAGCTTGTCCGGATGCGGAAAAATCGAAAGAGCGCAAAACCCCGCCAGGCCTGGCCTGGCCTGGCGGCACAGGCACACAGAAAAGCCCGCCCCGGAGTCCCCTTCATGGTCTTTCCTCTTTCAACGCGTAGTTCTGACGATCTTCTTTCGATCTGAACCTCACATCCTGATCGCCAAAGCCGACGAAACAGCCTGTTGGCGATGACGACACACGCGAATGCGGGCCCCCTGCCGGGATAACAGCGGATGCCCTCCCGAAGTCTTCATCGACATGTACAAAGGCTCCGGGCCCTCGCCCGGCAAGCTGTGCCCGGGCCATGGAACCGATCCTCAATTCCTGCGCGGGTAAAGCGTGCACGAGTCGATCCTTCTTCACTCACGAGGACCTGCCGTGCCGCATCCTGGCGGGAGGATATCGATTTGTGCGCGGATCAGGAAGTGAGCAATTTGCGGATCCATGCCTCAGGCCGGCTGGGCCCTGACACCTCGCTCCGTGTCGATTGCACAGCTGCACCCGAAGATGCAGGCAGCGCGCGCCCCGAATGCAGGCGCAATTTTCGCATGCCCCCTCGCACCCGCATCTGCGTTGCCGCGCTGTAGCTGTTGCTGTGTGCAGATGAGGCGGCTTTGCCGGCTCTGCAGTCCCGATCGACAGCCTGCAAGCCGTCTGCAGATCCGGGCCACGCTGCACCGACCTTGCTGGCTGCCGCCAGCACACAACGAGGCCTCGCAGCCGGGTGATCGGCAGCAACTGTGCGTGAGAATTTCACAGCAGGCCGGGCACGCGCGATCCTGTGCGATGGCGCGCATGGATTCCACCGCGACGGCGCTCGAGGTGCCGCGCACAGCAACGTGAGCCGCCTGCCCTGTGCGCCCAATCCCGTCTCCGATGGGCCCGAGCGCCACGCGGCTTGTTACAGCTTTCACAATCCTTCAGGGGAAGCCGGCAACGCTTGCGGACGATGTGGCAATTCATTCACACGTCCCGGCATCGGGGGGCCGGTTTTCCGCCAAAGACCCTGGCGACCCGGCGTATGCGGGTCAGAAAATCGCAAACCGCAGGACCATCTGAGCGATGGCTGCTGGCATCGCCGGATGCATCGCGAACCCGCGAAGGTCACGCGCAATCGGCAATCGGCGGCGCAAATATAACGCGCCTGATCGGTTTTGCGGCGTCGATGTCAGGATCTCTCACCTCCCGTGGCGTCCTGTGGAGACAGGGCGGCGACGCGCGCTGCGGATGAGACGTCTTTTTCGGATTCGGAGGTAGCGCTATGGGATTGATCTCGAACTCAAGGCACACTCGCGAAAGTCCGCGCCAGCGCCCAAGACCTCCCACACCGCAGGCCCTGGTCTCGGCGCAGCTTCGCCGCACGCCTGGTGCCTTAAAGAGCAGCCTCACCTGCCAAGCTGGAACGCATCCCCACTGGCGTTGAGCGGTCACAAACGGCACAGCCTCAAGGCGAAAAGGCGGCCGCGACCAGACCGGCCTTTCGAACCCGTCCGGTTGCCGCCAGATGCGTCTCGCGCTTTCCTCACTGGAGGCTGGAAAGAACATATTATCGAGGGAAAGTGAGGAGGTGTGCCATCCTTTTCGGCCACCGATCGGGCAACGGCCGCAGCATCACCGCCACCAGGCCGCGCACCGCAGGGAGAGTTCAGGCCTTCCTCACCGGCGCGCCTGAACATTGGCAAAATTTCACACCCGCAAAATTGCGATTGGAGCCGCAGTTGAACTGAACGGCTCCAATCGCAAAAAATATCAGTGCCAAGATCGGCATTTTCCTGTCCGGCTCAGCACCTGCATGGCGTCGGAGAGCGTGACGAGTAGGAGCCGGGCCAAACACCGACCATTCCACCATCAGCTACCCGGCCGTTCCAGCCGCCTTAAACGACTAGGAACAATCCGAACTCCTGCAGCCGCCCTTCTTGCCGCCGCCATGGCCGCCGCCGCCGTGGCCACCGCCACCGCCGCAACCACCACCGCCGCCGCCGCCGGAACCACCACCGCAGCCACCCGACTTGCTGCTGCTGCAACCGCCGGAAATGGCATTCAATTTGCCAAGATCAAGCTTCGTCATTGTTTTACTCCATTAAGAACAACTGTCGTCATGATCGGTCATCGATCCCCGGAGGGCTTGCCTCATGAAAACCTTGCCCAAATTAAGGCGGAGAAATCAAGCTGACTTTGCCGGGTTTTCTCAGAATCACCGGAAGTGTTGCAATCTTATTTAATTTGCGCCCGATCGGAGACTCCATTGAGAAGAACCCGGAAGAACCCGAACCGGCCCCGGAGCCGTTTCCACCGGGTCCGGTTCCCGCAAGCCGCATGCGACAGAGAGATGGCACAGCCTGCCGTGGCCAAAACCGCCACGCCAGTGTCGCCGGCGCTTAAGGGCAGATGCCAGAACCCACGCAAAAACATTCGCAGGACGTTAAATGTTAACCTTGACGAGAGGCAATATTTCTGATTTTTAGTAGACGAAGAACTCGGGAGAGTGATTCAGGGGGAAATTTGAGAGCCCGGAAGCGGTTCGGTGCCGGTTTCGGATTCTCACGGCGGTATTGAGGCGCAGGCCGGGGCGACCCGGGAGCGGGTTTGAGTTGCTGTCAGGGGTGGCTTTAAGTGGGTTTGCGCACGGAAATTTGCGATTGGGGCCGAAAGTGAGCGGATCGGCTCCAACCGGAGGCGCGTTCCAGAACCACAAAGGGGCGATGCGGATCGTCCCTGCAGGGGTGTTGGAGGTTTATGAAAGGAACAGGCCCGGACGAAAAACGGGCCAATCTCTCAAAAGGGTATTAATCGGCTGTTCTGATCGTCCCAGGCTAGGAACAATCAGAATGCTTGCAGCAGCCACCACCGCCCTTGCCGCCGCCGCCGCCACAGGGGCTCGGGCTCCGGCACGGAGGAGGCGGGGGAGGACTGCACGACCTTGGTGGGGGGCTGCAGCAGCCGCCGGAGATGGCATTAAGCATGCCGACATCAATCTTGGTCATTTTCTCACTCCAATTTGAACATCTGGCACATGATCGGTCATCGATCCCGGGAGGGTTTACCTCTGGTTAACCTTGCCCAAACCAAAGCGGGGAAATCAAGCTGACTTTTATCAGTTTTATAAAATTCACTGGAACTGTTGCAATTCGATATAAGCCGGACCAGAGTTCCGCAGTTCCATAAAGAGAGAACGACATGACCGCCTCCGAAATCAGCCAATCCGCCCCCGCCCCCTCCACAGACGCCATTATTTCCGACCTGGTGACCATGATTCAGGCCCAGACCAAGGACACCAAGGAACTCGGACCCAACACCACGATCCAGGAATCCGGGATCGATTCCTTCGATTTTATTGAACTCGTTTATGAACTTGAAGGCAAATACGGGATTGACCTCCAGTTCAACGCCAATACGGCCGAGAACCTCAAGACGGTGGCCGACGTTGCCGCGCTGATCCAGTCGCGGATTGCCGCAAAGCAAACTGCACCATGAGACGCGTTGTCATCACCGGCCTTGGCGTCACCTGCCCGGTCGGCTTCGACCTTGAAAGCTTCTGGACCGGGCTCCTCAACGGCAAAAATGTCTTTGCTGAGTCAGTGGTGTTACCCGGAAGCGGAATTCTGGTGGGGGCGATCGCCCCCACCATCAGCTTCAAGGATCTGCCGCTCAAATCGCTGGCGCCCTGTGATCGCAACGCCATTCTCGCCGTCTCCGCCGCCCGCAGCGCGCTCAGCCATGCCGGGCTGGAGGGACCGTTCGAGCGCCCGGAGCGGGTCGCCGTCGTGGTCGGCAACGGCTCAGGCGGCCTGAACAGCGTTGAGGTGCAATATGAACGGCTGTTCCGACAAGGACTTCGCAAACCCCATCCCTTTACCATCATCCGCGCCATGGTCAGCTCGTCTTCGAGCTGGATTTCGCTGGCCTTCGTCACCAAAGGGCCAACTTTCGTCATGTCGAGCGCCTGCGCCTCGGCCACCCAGGCGATCGGAACCGCGGCCGAACTGATTCGCACCAACCAGGCCGACATCGCCATCGCCGGAGGCACCGAGGCCCCGCTGTCGCTTGGCACCGTGCTGGCATGGGACGCCATGCGGGTGATGAGCCACAAGAAATGCCGTCCCTTCTCGCTCAATCGTGACGGCATGATGATTTCCGAGGGTTCCGGCATGCTGATCCTCGAGTCGGAGGAAAATGCACGGCGCCGCGGTGCCGTCATCCTCGCCGAGATTGCCGGATTCGGCAGCGCCGCTGACGGTGTCGACATCGTGGCCCCCTCCCCAGAAGGCATGGCACGCACCATGCGTCTGGCACTGGCCGATGCCGGGATCCGGCCTGGCGATGTCGCCTATGTCAACGCCCACGGCACTGGAACGACCGCCAACGACAGCGCCGAAACCCGGGCCATGAAGGAGGTTTTCGGCGCTCACCCGCCGCCGATGTCCTCGATCAAGGCGGTCACCGGCCATTCGCTGGGTGGTGCCGGCGCGATTGAGGCGGTGGCTACGATTCTGGCCATGAAAAAGTCGGTAGCCCCGCCCACCGCAAATTTTGAAGAAGTGGACCCGGAATGCGACATTGACGTTATTCCAAACACCGCCCGCGCCATGCCGATTGACATTGCCATTTCCAACTCTTTCGCGTTCGGCGGAGCCAACGCATCACTCGTTTTCAGGCAGCCTCAATAGTTTCCATGACTTTTTGCTTTCCATGACTGTTTCCATGGGGTCATCATGATGTCGTCACCCGAACTCGCCCCCTGGCTCGGCCAGGAACTCGGAAGCTCGGCCTGGAAAACCATTGCGCAGGATCGCATCGACTGTTTCGCCAAGGCCACAGATGATTTCCAGTTCGTGCATGTCGACCAGGAGCGGGCCATGCGCGAGACCCCCTTCGGCGGCACCATCGCTCACGGCCTTCTGACCCTGTCCATGGTCAGCGCTCTGGCCGAGGAGGTCATGCCGCTGCCACCCAACCTCAAAGCCATTTTTCTCATCGGCGTCGACCGGGCCAAATTCATCTCCCCGCTCAAATCCGGCAAGCGCATCCGTGGCGTCTTCAAGCTCGACCGGGCGACCTATCTGGCGCGAGACAAGATGTTGATAAAGCTGCATTGTGTCATCGAGATCGAGCACGAGCCGAAGCCGGCGATGAGCTGCGACCTGTCCTGGATGCTGATGCTTGAGCAGCCGCCCCAGGACCAGACCCTGCCGTGCTGAGGGGCGAATCAAAGCGGCCTCCGACGATCCGCCGCAGGATCACCCATATCGCGATCGCTGTCCTGGCTGTCGTGATCGCACTCTATCTCACCGTTGCCCTCGCCCTTTATCTGAATCAGGGCTCTCTCGTCATAATCAACGACAAATTCAGCGCCAGCCCAGGCGAGGTGGGCCTTGCCGACACCTCGGTCTGTCACCTCACCTCGTCCGACGAAATCCGGCTGGAGGCCTGGCTGAGCGGCGGTCCGAGCCCCTTTCTGGCGCTCTATTTCCACGGCAACGGGCGCTCTCTGCCGTCCCGCACGATGCGCATCACCCAGTTGAGGGAACTTGGTTTTTCCGTGCTGGCGCTGGAATATCGCGGCTTTGGCGCCAACCCCGGCAGCCCCGGAGAGCAGGGCTTCGCACGCGACGCCGATGCGGCCTACGCCTATGCCCGCAAACTCGGCTTTGAGCCCCGCCACATCCTGCTTTATGGCGAAAGCCTCGGCACCGGGGTGGCTGTCGGCCTTGCCTCCCGGCACGCAGTCGCAGGCCTGATTCTCGACGCGCCCTATTCCTCCGTTGTCGATATTGCCGCCGACCGCGCCTGGATGTTCCCGGTTCGCCCCTTCATGAAGGACCCGTTCCGGTCCGACCTCCTCATCGGCGGGCTGACAGTGCCGATCCTGATCATCCATGGCGAAGACGACGAAACCATCCCCATCCGCTATGGCCGGCGGCTGGCGGCCTCCGGCGGCCCCAACATCACCTTCGTGCCCATCCCGGATGCCGGTCATGTCGTCCTCGGGGAACCCAAAGCCCAGCGCCACGTCCGCGACTGGCTGAGCCGCATCCCGGGCTGGCAGTCCCCGGCCAGTCCGGCTCCCCATCTGCGCCCCTGCGCCGCGGCCTGAGATTTCCCCCGCGCCGGCTTCCCATTTTCGCCAGCGGTCCTGAGACGGCAACTGCATCGCAAAACCGCGCCTCCGCCGGCAGCACGCCGGGGCGGTGTATGAGGCTGCACTGTTTCTACCTGTGGTGGTGTGGCTTCCTGCCCTCGCCCCCTTGCCCGCCCCCCTCAGGAGCGTTGCAAAACCCGCCTTTTTCGCCCCCGGCTGCGTTCTCCCGGCCACACCCAAGCATTTGACTCAAAGGGTTAATTCAAAAAGTGCCCCTTCCCTGCCACAGTTCCAAATTATATTCCTGAAAAGGCCGATTTTCGGCAACAGCAGCTTTCCTTCTTATAAATTGCGGCGTAAGCCATAGGGCAGACAATAGGGTTAATGTTGCGTGCCATGTCGATGTCCAGAAAATTGTCAGTTTGTAATGAGAGTGCAGGATTTCAGCCTGGTCGTTATTGCCGCCGTCTTTCGGCGCCGATGGCCGTGTCATTTATTGCACTGATTGCAGGAGCGGGTCTCGCTCGTGCCGAGACCGTTGACGACTCGATGAAATGGGCGTTGCGCTCAAGCTTCGCAGTGCAGGCGGACAACGAACGTCAGGCTGGCGCGGAGGCCAGGATGCGCGGCTCGGTCGAGGCGTTCCTGCCCACGGTCGCCTATGTCAACGAACGGGTCCTGACCAGCAAGATCACCTACGCACCGGACTACACCCTGCCCGACCAGAACGGTGCCGACACGGTGGCAAGACGCCAGCCCAATGCACAGGGCTTCATGGCTACCATGCCCCTGTTTGACGGTTTTCAGCGCCTTAACAACTTCCAGTCTGCCCGCACTGGCGTCCAGGCCGGAAAATATCTCCAGCTCGACGCCCAGCAGCAGACCTATCTCGCCGCGTCCACCGCCTATCTCGCCATCGTGCGCGATCGTCGCATTGTGGCGTTGCGTGTGACCCAGGTCGGGGATATCGCCAAGATTCTCGAACGCACCAAGGTGCGCTTCTCGATGCGCGACGCCACCCAGACCGATGTCGACATCTCCAACTCGCGCCTGCTTCAGGCGCAGGCCGATGTCGAACAGGCCAACGCCAATCTGCGTGCCAGCGAGATCGAATATACCCGCATTTCCGGAACCCGGCCCGGCCGTCTGGCCCCGCCGCGGGTGCCCTACGACGCCGTTCCCTCCAGCGTCTCGGAACTCGAGCAGGCCGTTATCACCAGCAATCCCCAGCTCCAGGCCTCCCGCCTCGGCGTGGTTGCCGCCGGCTATGACGCCCGCGCCAAGGTTGCCGATGTGCTGCCCCAGGTGAACCTCTACGCCGCCAGCCTGCAGCAGACTCATATCTCCCAGGCGCTCGACAAGGCGACCGACAACACTGTCAAGATCCAGATGCGGGTGCCGATCTACGAGCCCGGTGCCTATTCCCGCATCGCCGAGGGCGCTGCCGCCGCCCGCCAGAAGTGGTGGGAAAATGCTGACGCCCAGAAACAGGGCGTTGCCAAAATCACGACACTTTATGTCCAATATCAGGCCACCCGCGGCCTGATCAAACGCGCCGATGAGCGCGTCAAGGCGATGGAATCGGCGGTCTACGGCATCGGCGTCGAGCGCACTGCGGGCTTCCGCACCGTGATCGACACCCTGAACGCCCAGTCCGAGCTGATCATGAGCGAAATGGACCGGGTCAATCTTGAATTTCAGCGCGACAGTCTGGTGTTCACGATCGCCGCTGGTCTGTCGCGCCTGACGCCGGACGGACGGACGGTGGCCTCCTCCCAGGTTTATATGGGGCCCCACGCAGTGCTCGCTGCCAAGCCCTGAAAATCCTAATCGCCATCCTGCCCCGGCATAAACCAAACGCCGGGGCCCGTCTGGAAATCGTTGGAATATAGGCGTAATGTGCCTTGCTGAGGGCATGATCGCACTCTTTCGGCGATTGAATTACCGGACAGACGGGAAATGAAGGTTGTGATTTTCTGCGGAGGCAAGGGTCTCCGGCTGCGGGACTACTCTGACACCACACCAAAGCCGATGGTGACGGTCGGACAGAGACCTATTCTCTGGCATACTATGAAGTATTTTGCCCATCATGGGCATAAAGACTTCATTCTCGCCCTCGGCCACAAGGCTGATGTGATCAAGGACTTCTTCCTCAATTACGTCGAGGCGATGAGCAACGATTTCGTGCTCACCAATGGCGGCCGCACCGTCACCCTGCTGTCCTCCGACATTGACGACTGGAGCATCACTTTCGCCGATACCGGCATCGAATCCAATATCGGCGAACGGCTGGTGCGCGTGCGGGACCATGTTGTCACCGACGACATGTTCCTGTGCGCCTATGCCGACTGCCTCACCGACGCGCCCCTCGACAGCATGATCGACCGCCTGGCGCAGTCCGACAAGATCATGAGCTTTATTGCCGTCAAGCCCACCGCGAGCTTTCATGCCGTGCAATATGATGCCGACGGCGAGATCGCCAGCATCAAACCGTCCGACCAGCTCGGGATTTATATCAATGGCGGCTTCTGGGTGATGCGGCGCGAGATCTTCGACTTTATCCGCCCCGGGGAGGAGGTTGTCGAGCAGCCCATGCAGCGTCTGATCAAGGAACGCAAGCTCCTGGCCTATCGCTATGATGGTTTCTGGACCTGCATGGATACCTTCAAAGAGAAGATGATGCTTGACGACATGGTCAATTCGGGCAGGGCCAAATGGCAGATGTGGGAGCGGCCCGATGTCTCCCCTTTGCTGGCGCCGTCCAGACAGCCCGCCCTTGAGGACGTGGCCGCCCCCCTTCCCGCAACCTGCCCCCTGAGGACCTGAAATGGCGGTCCGTCCAAGCCGCCCTCTGGTTGCCGTCGTCACACCCGCCTTCGATGGCGGCCGCACTCTCGAAGCGACCATGGCCTGTGTGCAGAGCCAGACCTATGACCGCCTGGTCCACGTCGTGGTCGACAACTGCTCCGGCGACAACACCCCTGACATCATTGACCGCTTCCGCTCAAAGCGGATCGAACTCGTCACCCGCCGCAACCCGCAGACCGTGCCGCTGCGCGACAACTGGAACCGGACACTCGCCGCTGTTCCAGTGGGCACCGATTACGTCAAGATCCTCTGTGCTGACGATCTGATGCGCGACGACTGCATCGAGCGCTTCGTCGCTGCCGCAGGAGTCGATTCGCAGGTCGAAGCCGTGCTTTCCGACGACGTCTATGGCAACGCGATTCGCCGCGCCTCTCTGCCCTCGGAAGATCCGGTCTTTGACGGCATCGTCATCGCGCGGCGCATCCTTGAGGGCAGCATCAACTGGGCGCCGACCCATCACATGTTCCTGCGCTATCACGAGAGCGACCGCGAGGCGGATTATTTCGACGGCGTCCCCTGGCAGTTCGATTGTGGCGCCCTGGTCCGTTCCACGCTGCGCGGGCGATTGGCCTATGTCCGCGAACCCATCGTCTATACCCGCACCCACGACCATTCGGTCACCAACCGCGAGGTGCGGGCGCGCTGGCTCGCCTACCGCCTCGACGGCTACGACAATCTGTGCCGCTATGGCGCCCGCTGCTGGGATGAAGCGACCTTTGCACGAAAGCGGCGGATGATGCGCGCCTATCTCTTGCGCATTGCCGCGTTCCATCTCGCCAAGGGCGACTGGAACTGTCTGCGCCAGTTTCACGCCGATCTGGCGCGGCGCCAGGCCACTGCCGGATTCACCGATTACATCCGCGCCATGCTGGACTGGCTTCCCTACAAGACCTGGCAGCGCAGCTGGCACATCCCCTGGGGCCCCCGGATGGATGAAGCCGGCTTTCTCGCCCAGAACGCCCGCCTCCCGGCGCCAGCCCTGGCACCGGCGGCGTTCCCGAACCCCGGCCGGCCCGCGACCCACCCCGAATCGTCCACAATCCCGGAATGAAGCCTCGACATGCGTGTATTGCTCACAGGACATCTTGGTTATATCGGCACCGTCCTGACCCCCATGCTGCGCCGGGCCGGTCACGACGTGGTCGGCCTCGACAGTGACCTCTATTCCCGCTGTTCCTTTGTCGGCGGCGGCTCCATCACCGATGTGCCCATGATCCACAAGGACACCCGCGATGTCGAGGCGGGCGACCTCGCCGGCTTTGACGCGGTGATCCATCTCGCCGCCCTTTCGAACGATCCTCTGGGCAATCTCAGGCCCGGACTGACGGATGCGATCAACCACCGTGCCAGTGTCCGCATTGCCGAACTCGCCAAAGCGGCCGGCGTGGCGCGCTTTGTCTTTGCCTCCTCCTGCAGCAATTACGGCAAGGCGGGCGAAGCCATGCTCGACGAGACCGGTGCCCTCAACCCGGTTACCGCCTATGGCGAATCCAAAGTCGCCACCGAGATCGATGTCGCCCGCATCGCCGGCGACGGTTTCTGCCCGGTCTATCTCAGGCCGGCCACGGTCTATGGCCTGTCGCCACGGCTGCGTTTCGATGTCGTGCTCAACAACCTTGTGGCCTGGGCAGTGACCACGGGCAGGATTTTTCTCAAATCCGACGGCACGCCATGGCGTCCGATCATCCATGTCGAGGATCTTTCCCGCGCTTTCGTCGCCGCCCTTGAGGCCCCGGATGACGCCGTGTTCAACGAAGCCTTCAACGTCGGCCGCACCGAACATAATTATCAGATCCGCGATCTCGCCCAGATCGTGGCCGAAACCGTGCCCGGCTGTCAGCTTGACTTCGCCGACGACGCCGGCCCCGACACCCGTTCCTACCGGGTCAGTTTCGAGAAGATCCGCACCCGTCTCACGGCCTTCAGGCCGCAATGGGACGCCAGGATGGGTGCCGTCCAGCTCTATGAGGCCTACCGCAGCTCGGGCGTGACGCTCGAGGATTTCGAGGGGCCGCGCTACCAGCGCATCGGCCATATCCGCAAGCTGCTCTCGGAGGGCATTCTCGATTCCGACCTGCGCAGCACCGCCGCGGCAACAGACTGACCGGGAGTGATCGAACCTTGCCCGGCGCACCCGTTGTCCACCCCGACCTCCTGGGGCCGCCAGGCTGCGGCGATGCCATCTTTGCCCTCGCCGCAACGATCTTTCCGATCTGCCGCAGCATCACCGGCAACGGCGTGCGGCAGACCCTCGATGCTCTCTCGACCCGGATCCCCGTTGTCATCCACGAGGTGCCGAGCGGCACGACGGTGCTCGACTGGACGGTGCCGGCAGAGTGGAACATACGCGACGCCTATATCAAAAACGCCCGCGGCGAGCGCATCGTCGACTTCCGCAAATCAAATCTCCACGTCATGAGTTACAGCGTCCCGGTGCACCGCCACATGACGCTTGCCGAACTTAAGCCGCACCTCCACACCCTGCCGGACAGGCCCGACTGGATCCCCTACCGCACCTCCTATTACGACGAGAACTGGGCCTTCTGCATCACCGAGCGCCAGCTCCAGTCCCTGCCGGACGAGGTCTATGAGGTGGTGATCGATTCGACGCTCCAGGCCGGCCATCTCACCTACGGAGAATATCTCCATCGTGGCGACAGCGACGAAGAGTTCCTGCTCTCCGCCCATATCTGCCACCCCTCGCTTGCCAACGACAACTGCTCAGGGCTGGCGCTGCTCGCTTATCTGGCAGCGGCGATCTCAAAAACGCGCACGCGTTACAGCTACCGTTTCCTGTTTGCCCCAGGCACCATCGGTGCCATCACCTGGCTTGCCCGCAACGAGGAACGCGCCAGCCACATCCACCACGGCCTCATCCTCTCCATGCTCGGAGACAGCGCCGGTCCCTGCTACAAGAAAAGCCGCCGCGGCGACGCTCTGATCGACCGGGCGATGGCTCACGTGCTCCGTCACTGTGGCCTTCCCGCTACGATCGAGGAATTCTCCCCTTACGGTTATGACGAACGCCAATACTGCTCGCCGGGCTTCAATCTCCCGGTCGGCCTGCTGCAGCGGAGCAAATACGGCAGCATCCCGCAATATCACTCTTCGGCCGATGATCTCTCTTTCATTCAGCCCGCCCATCTTGAGGCCTCCTGCCGCATTCTTGCCGGGGTCATCGGTGTCATTGAGGGGGAGCGCAAATTCCGCAATCGGATCGCCAAAGGCGAGCCTCAACTCGGCCGCCGCGGCCTCTATGATGCCATCGGTGGCGACGCCGGTGCGGCTGCCGCACGCATGGCAATGCTGTGGGTCCTCAACCTCTCCGACGGCACCCATTCCCTGCTCGACATTGCCAGCCGCTCGGGGCTTCCCTTTGAGCCGGTGCGCCGCGCCGCCGGCCTCCTGCTCCAGCACGAGCTGCTGGAAGCGATCGATTGAAGCATCTGGCGACCCCACCCTTCCGATCTGTTGCCTTCAGACCACGAAATCGGGCCACTCTCTGTCCTTGTCGGCGATCACGGTGACCGGCACCGGCCAGGTGATGCCAAAGGCCGGATCGTCATATCGCACCCCGGCCGCGGCATCCGGCACATAGACCCGGGAAATCAGATAATTGACGGAAACCTCCGCGCACAGGGTGATAAATCCGTGGGCGAAGCCTTCCGGCACGTAGAGCTGAACGGCGTTGTCCGCCGACAATTCGAAGCCCTGCCAGTGTCGGAATGTCGGGGAACACGAGCGCAGATCGATAATGACATCGAAGATCGCCCCGCGCAGACAGCGCACCAGCTTGGTCTCGGCCCAGGGTTCTCGCTGGAAGTGCATTCCCCGCAGCGTCCCCGCTTCACGCGAATACGACACGCTGTGTTGGGGAAAATCGGCCTCCAGTCCATGGGCACGGAAAGTGTCACGGCAGAACAGGCGGGCGAAAGAGCCTCTTTCGTCCTCTTTCGGCTCGGCATGAACCAGAACCGCATCCTTAAGATCCGTGGCCTCGAACCGCATGGCCCCTCTCAGGCTCCCTTCGTCATGATCGCTGCAAACACGCCTGCCGCTTTGGCAAAAATGTCCAGAACATTCAATACAAAATCACATGATGTAGAATGCTTTGAACCCACCTCTGTTTTGCGCTAGCCTGAAATCCGCCGCTTTTCGCGCCCGGCGTCTTTCCTCCTCTCTCCCCTGTTGTCCCCTGAAGGCCCCCCGAAATGACTGCGCATTCCCCGGCCACAGAAACCGCTCCGGCCTGCTCCACCGAACCTTGCCGCTGCCGGCTCTGCGGCAGCCCGCTGACCACGACGTTTGTCGATCTCGGCATGTCGCCGCTCTGCGAAAGCTTCCTCGCCGCCAGCCAGATCGACCAGATGGAGGCCTATTATCCGCTGCACGCCATGGTCTGCGACGACTGTTTCCTGGTCCAGCTCAGGGAATATGTCCGCCCCCAGCACATCTTCAGCGAATACGCCTATTTCTCCTCCTATTCGACATCCTGGGTCGAACACGCGCGGCGCTACTGCGAGATGATCACGGCCCGCCTCGGCCTCGGGCCGGCCAGCCGGGTCTATGAGATCGCCTGCAACGACGGTTATCTGCTCCAGCACTTCCTGCCCCTCGGCGTGCCCGTGGTCGGGATCGAGCCGGCGGCCAATATCGCCGAGGTGGCGCGTGCCAGGAACATCCCGGTGATCGTGGAATTTTTCGGGACAAGGCTGACCACACAGCTGGTCGCCGAGGATCGCCGCGCCGATCTCATCATCGGCAACAATGTCCTCGCCCATGTCCCCGATCTCAACGACTTCACCGCCGGCATGGCAGACCTTCTGGCGCCCGAAGGCATCATCACTGTGGAATTTCCCCATCTTGAGCGGCTCATCGCAGAGAACCAGTTTGACACCATCTACCACGAACATTTCTCCTATTTTTCGCTGGTGACCGTCGACCGCCTGGCGACCCGGCACGGGCTGCGGATTTTCGATGTCGAACAGATTCCGACCCATGGCGGCTCGCTGCGGGTCTATTTCTGTCGGGAAGACGCCGCTCACGCGGCGACGCCGGCCGTGGCCACCCTGCTCGCGCATGAGCGCGCGCTTGGTTTCGAGGACATCACCAACTACACCGATTTCGGCGCCCAGGTTCACTCCACCAAGCGGGCACTGCTGTCGTTTCTGATCGACGCCAGGGAGCGCGGCAAAAGCGTGTGCGGCTATGGGGCTCCCGGAAAGGGCAATACACTCCTCAACTACTGCGGTATCGGCCCCGACTTCCTCGATTTCACCGTCGACCGCAATCCCTACAAACACGGGCGCTATACGCCGGGAATGCATATTCCCATCCTGCCAGTCGAGGCCATCGACGAGGCAAAGCCCGACTACCTCCTGATCCTGCCCTGGAACCTGAAGCAGGAAATCATCGCCCAGATGGCCCACGTGGCCGAATGGGGCTGCAAATTCATCGTCCCGATCCCCAGGGTCGAGGTCATCGACCCCTCGCGGGATCTCACGCCCTGAACCGACATGAACCGGGCTTAACGCCCGGTTCGACCCGCCGCAGCCGGCGCGGGCTCGCTGCGGCCGCTGGAGCGGAAGCTCAAAAGGTCTGAGCAATGACACCGTTACATCTCGCCAAATCCGGCGATCCGCTCAAAGTCCTGTGCCTCGGGGCGCATTGCGACGATATCGAGATCGGGGCCGGCGCCACGCTGCTGAGCCTGATTGCGCGCGGCATTGCGCTCGATGTGCACTGGTGCGTGCTCTCGGGGGGGGGGGCGCGCGAGACCGAAGCACGCTGCTCGGCCGGCGCATTTCTCGCCGGCGCCTCGATGCAGATCGAGCTGCAGTCGTTTCCGGACGGATTTTTCCCGCAGCATGGCGCGGCCATCAAAGCGTGGTTCGAAGGCCTCAAACCCCGGGTCGATCCCGACGTCATCCTGACCCATCGGCGCGACGATGCCCACCAGGATCACCGCCAGATCTCGGAGCTGACCTGGAACACGTTCCGCGATCACCTCATCCTGGAATACGAAATTCCCAAATGGGATGGCGATCTCGGCCAGCCCAACGCCTATATTGCGGTGCCGGAAACCGCGCTGGAGCGCAAAATCGGTCTCCTGATGGCCCATTTCGCCAGCCAGCGCTCAAAACACTGGTTCGATGAAGAGACTTTTCGCGGCCTGGCGCGGCTGCGCGGCATGGAATGCCGTGCGCCTTCACGCTACGCCGAGGCCTTCGTCGCCCGAAAACTCCTGCTGGCCTGAACTCCCGCCGGCGAATGAAGCGGACGAGCGCGCGGGCGACAGGGTCGCGTATTTTTGCCCAGGGTCCCGGCAACGACGTCGCTCAGGCTGGCCGTGGACAGAGCCCCGAACGTGACGGTGCTGGCGACCCCACTGCATCCGCCCACATTTTGCTTCGCACCCGCCGTCAGACCTTGCGCGACGATGACCCCACTGCGTTTCTCAGAACCTTGCGCTCGCCTTCCTCAAGCACCGTGACTCCAGCCATATCCTCCCTGGCCCTGTCCCCCCGCATGGCACGGCTCAACGCCGCGATATCCACCACACTGCTGGCCGTGTTCGCCGTCGCCGTGCCTGACGGGGCGGGGCGGGCTCTCAGGCTGTTGTCGAGGATGCTGGCATCTATCTTCTCGTCGTAGGCGTCGTCCTCGTCATAATAGTCATCATAGTCGACATCATAACCGGAACGGTCATCCATGGCGCCAGCCATGGCATTGTCGCGCCTGCCATCGTCAGTGGCTCTGACACTTGCGGGCGCAGCCCGGAGGGCCTCCTCGTTGCGGCGGCTCTCCGCTGCGGCGGCGGCGGCGGGCGCACCGTCCCACGACAGACGACCGGCCACATCGCGCTCCCGCCTGAGGTTGGCGAGCGCCTCCTCAATGGAGCGAAGGTTGCGCCTGGCGGTGTCATAACCCGTGTCAGGGGCGCTGTCGGCAGACTTCTCCTGCCAGGTGTTGCCGGATTGCACAGCCTCGGCCGGGAGGCCACGGCCTTTGGCATACATCAGCCCAAGCGCATTCTGGGCTGCGGGATTCCCCTGATCGGCGGCCTTGAGATACCATTCGGCGGCCTGTGTATCGTTGCGCACCACGCCGCGCCCATTCGCATACATCAGGCCGAGACCGTACTGGGCCAGAGCATTTCCCTGTTCGGCGGCCTTGGTGAACCACACCACCGCCTGAGCATCGTCGGCCATGACGCCGAGACCGCGCCCATACATCAGCCCGAGATTGAGCTGGGCAGAGGCGTTGCCTCCCTGGGCAGCCCTGGCGAACCAGGCAAAGGCCTCGCCATCGCTGTGGTCAAGCCCCCAACCATTGGCATAGGCCGAGCCCAGACGGTATTGCGCCGCCACACTGCCCTGGTCGGCAGCCTTGCGGAACCACTGCGCCGCCTCCATGGGATCGCGAAGCCCACCCAGACCGCTCGCCAGCATCAGCCCGAGATTGTATTGTGCCGCAGCAAAACCCTGTTCGGCAGACTTTCGGTACCAGCTCGCGGCCTGCTGGCTGTCCTGCGCCACGCCGCGGCCGTTGCGGTACATCTGGGCGAGATTATACTGCGCTTCGGGGAGCCCCTGGGCGGCCGCTTCGCCGAACCAGGCGATGGCCTCTGCATCGTCCTGTCTGACCCCGCGGCCTTTTTCGTACATCAACCCGAGATTGTACTGGGCGATGGCGTTGCCAGCCTCGGCAGCCTCCCGGTATTCCGACAATTCGCTGCCGTCCGCACCCGGGCCGTCCTCATCGGAACTATGCCAGCGCCCCTGAACCTTGTCATAGACCATCATCCGGCTGCGGCCGAAAAGCCCTCCGAGCTTGCGCAGACGCAGATTAATCCAGACATACCAACGCGCCACACCAATAATCGCGGACATTGGCAGCGGAAGGCGGTAATTAGGTACTCTCATTTTCATGGCGGCATCTTATCACAAAACCGTCAGTTTCTATAACTGGAGCGCGTCCTTTAAGGGACAAGTAACAGAATGCCCGGCCACAATGTTCGGTGAACAGGGTTAAAGGTTCAATATTACCTCGTCTTTTGCAACCTTAAGGTCAAATTAACCCTTGTCGCTGATTCTCCCGGTCTGCCGGGAGCAGGCTTGATTGGAGAACAGAAGATGATTCCCAGCGCTTCGGAACTGGAGCGTCTTTCCCTCGAGGAGATTTCCTCTCTTTACGAGCGGATCCGGATGGTGCTTGTCAAGCGGATCGAAACTGAAAAATCCAGGCTTGAGGAGACCCTGGCGAACATCAGGGAGGGCTGGGCGGGAGAACGCCCCGCGCCAAAACGCCCGATCGCGTCGCTGGATGCCGCCAGGGCGCGGCGAAAATACCCGCCGGTAAAACCGAAATACCGAAATCCCGCCGACCACAGCGAAACCTGGGCCGGCCGCGGCAAACAGCCCCGATGGGTGGTGGCGCAATTGCGGGCCGGGAAAAAAATGGAGGATTTCGTCATCGGCAAACGCGACCGGGGCGACTGAACAGACGCGTCTTCATCTACGAGCGTGCCGATTGCCGCCGGCTGCGACTTCATCCCTGCGATTTTCCTCAAAGCACGCGGGCGGCGCGCACCCGCCATTTCCCCACCCCGCACAGCTTTGACTTCCGCAGAACACCGCGCAGAAACACCCCGATCGCCGCCGCCCTCCGGACCGCAGATTCAGCACCTTCCGCCGGCCCCGGGGATTTCCGCTGCCGCAAGTGGTGACGCAAAGATTTTAACCACACATTCCTCTTGCCCGGGATGCAGGGCGCATTTTCTGATACCACCTCACCTATGCGCAATGTGATCAAAACGAGCCGCAAACGGCCAGCCAGGACGCGCAATCCCGCGATCACCATCCGGATTCCCGCGCCCCTGCTCACCTGGATCGACGCCAAGGCAGCCGCCCACGGCACCAACCGTTCGGAAATGGTGTGGCGGCTGATCGAGGAATCCAGTCTCGGGGTACCGCTGCACCTGCGCACCATCCGCACCGCCTATCACGAAGCCGGACACGCGGTGGTCGCCCGCATTCTCGGGGTCGCCGTGGACCGGATGACGATTGAGGCCGATGAGGAGCGGCTCGGCTCGGTGCGCCACGCCTCCCCTCATGATGTCTATGGCAAACGCCGTGACGATCGACCTGAACACGGTTATTATTCCAGCATCATGATCAATCTGGCAGGACGCGCTGCCGAAATCACCCTGCTCGATATCCATCGCCGCGATGCCGGTGATCGCAGTGACCGCCGGCGCATCAACAAAGACATCCGCATCGTCTCCAAGCCGGAATGGCAGACCGCCAGCCGGCGCGGACCACGCCCCATCAACGACGCGCTCAAGCGCGAACTGAAGGTGATGACCGAAAACCTGGTCGGGGTCAGGCTCAAACTGAGTATCAAGGGCGTTGCGGAAGCGCTGTTACGCTCACAGACCATCGGTCAGGCGGAGATCGACCGCATCATCCATAAATCCGATGAACTGCCCGAAGCCCGCCGCTTCGTCGCCGAACGCTGGCAGAGCCTCGGTCTGGTGCAGCGCTCGCGACGACCCAGAAATGCGCCCAGGCGCCGCACCACCGATTGATCCCGACCCGCAAGGTCAGCCGCAACAGCGCTATTTCGTGACGAATTGCCGCGCGGGATCACGGAATTTCCGGCTCCCGCATGTCATCGCGGTCACTGCGCTCCCGGGCGGGTTCCCGGCCCCCTGTTGGGGCCGCAATGCCGTGACCAACCTGCGACACGCTGATCAAAATGACAGTTTTTGCGATGCCCGGCGGCGGGTCGCACCGCCAGCATGAACCGGGCGGGAACAGAACCAGGATGCAGGTAAAAGATGTCGCCGTTCGGATCACGGACGACGCTTCCGGCCCTGGTTGCCGCGACGGCACGTGCGATGGCCTCCAGGGCAGCCCGGATCGGTGTCATCGGCCGCAACAGGACCAGGGTGGTCGCAGCCGAAATCGGGGGTGCCGCCCTTGCAGCCGGCGTCACCGACGCCAATGAGATCAAGGCGGCGCTGAACAGGGCCGAAGGCGCCAACGGCGTTCTCCCGTGTCCTGGTCAATTGAGCCGGCAGCGGCGGCTGGTCACACTCCTGAGAGCCGCCCCCGGTCTGCCGCCCCCTCAAAACCCGTCGCGCGGCTCACCTGCGCACTTTGCGCCCGCGTGCCCTGAGCGCCGGCCTCCAAGGCACGCTGCCGGCCACCTCAGGTTTCTCACCTCCCGGCTGGACGAAGCCACCTCAAGGCGGCTTTCCTGGCCTCGAAAGCCGTGCCGCCACCCCGGTTGCGGCCCCCGACGTTGCTCTCAGGCTATCGCCTTCCAGCCCACGCCATCCGCAAGCCTGCTCCACCCGCAAGCCTCTGGTATCCAGGCACCGGCGCAACTCCCGCCGTCAGGGACCGCAGCATGGTCTGAACTTCGCCCGGCGCAAAGCGACCCGCCTGTCGCCGGCGGCCACCTGCCTTCTCCCTGTTGACAAAGCCCCAGCCCCGTCACCCCCTCCCGCCGGTCCTCGCGACAACTTGATTCAGCTCCCTCAAAGACGGGTCTTGCCTCCGAGTGACCACGTGCTATTGACGTCCTTTCCCATGACACCAACTCATGCCGCATATGCGCGGGGCTGCTTCCTCTCCCCAGGAAGTGATCCGGCAAACAGGCAAAGGAGGTTGTCAGACATGCCACGGGCCGTAGAATGGCATTCGGGCGCCGCACCGGACATTCTGTCCCGGCACAGCGGTGTCTGCAAATGAAGGCGGAATTTCCAGGATTGAATCCAATCCCTCCCAGCCTGGCGGTCGTCATCCGGCTTCTGTCCCCACTCCGGGTCTTGTTGAATGAGAGATTTTCGTATGAATAATGCCGCTCCAACTGGACTGAACGCGGCAGTGAATGATATCCCCCCGGAGCTTGATCGGTGGAACTGGGGCGCGTTTCTTCTCAACTGGTTCTGGGGGATCTGCAACAACACCTTCATCGCTTTGTTGATGTTCATTCCGATCATCAACATCGCCATGCTCTTCGTGCTCGGTGCCAGGGGCAGCAAGTGGGCCTGGCGCAACGGCACCTGGCGTGACGCCGCGCACTTCCGCAGAGTTCAGCGCAATTGGGCCACCGCAGGGATCGCCGTATGGATCCTCATCCCTGCCATCGTTGCTGCTGCGAGCCAGCTCCTCCTGCGTGGCAACGGTGCCTATCAGCTCGCACTCGACACACTCAACGCCGACCCGAAGGTCGCGGCCCTGATCGGCAGGGACATCCGACCAGGTCTGTGGATCAGCGGCACCACCGAAGTCAGACTCACCGGTTCCGACACTGCAAGACTCGACATTCCTGTTCGCGGCAGTGAAGGTCGCGGCACCGCGACCGTGCATGCGGTCCGGACCGCGGGTCTTTGGGACATGCGCTTCCTGGTCGTCACAGGCAACGGCGCCGCCGAACCGCTGGTGCTGATCAATGCCGACAATGAGCCGGTCCCTACTCCTCCGCCAGCCCCGAACCCGACGCCCACCCCGACACTGAACCCGACGCCCACCCCGACACTGAACCCGACACCCACCCCGACACTGAACCCGACACCGACCCCGACACCAACCCCGACCCCGAACCCGCCCCCCCCCGCGACTTCGAATCCGCCGGCCTCCCCTGCGGTCGCCCGCAGCAGGCCGCCATCCCGGTTCGAGGAGATCCACACCTTGGCCCAGAAGGGCGATGCCAACGCCCAGTACACGCTTGGCAACATGTATGATGAAGGTCTGAGCATCGTCCAGGACGCCACCCTCGCGGCTGTCTGGTACCGCAAGGCCGCCGACAACAACAACGTTGACGCTCAACTCAGACTTGCCGTGATGTCCGAGAAAGGTCAGGGCCTGGCACAGGACGACGCCGAGGCACTGCGCTGGTATCGCAGGGCTGCCGACAACGGCAGCACTTCCGCGCGCTACGCGATTGCCCTGATGTATCAGAGCGGCAAGGGCACCGCGCAGGACCCCGCAGAGGCCCTGCAGTGGTTCCGCAAGGCCGCCGCAGATGGAATGGCCGAGGCACAGCTGCAGCTCGGCGGGATTTACGAAAAGGGCCAGGCCACCGCGCAGGATTTCGGACAGGCCGTCGCATGGTATCGCGAGGCGGCCGAGAAGGGCAACGCCGACGCGCAATTCGCCCTTGGCTCGATGTATAGTCGCGGTCAGGGCATCGCCCAGGACATGTCTCTCGCCACCTCGTGGTTTCGCAAGGCCGCCGAGAAGGGCAACGCCGACGCGCAATTCAAGCTCGGCGTGATCAACGAGAAGGGCCAGGGCATCCGGCAGAACAACGCCGAGGCGCTGCTGTGGTATCGCAAGGCCGCCGACCATGGCACCACTGCGGCCAAGTACAATCTCGGCATGATGTATCTCAACGGCAAAGGAACACCAACGGACACTTCCGAAGCGCTGCGGTGGCTGCTCCAGGCGGCAGACGAAGGCATGCTCGATGCCCAGTATAATCTCGGCGTGATCTACAAGACAGGCATGGGTATCGACCCGGACCCTGCGAAGGCCGTCGCCTGGTACCGCAAGGCCGCCAGCCAGGGGGATGCGGCCGCCCAGTTCGCTCTCGGCCAGATGTATGCTCAGGGCCAGGGCGTGGCCCAGAACCTTACTACGGCTGCCGTCTGGTATCGCAAGGCGGCCGAACAGAACTACGCCCAGGCGCAGCGCAGTCTCGGCAAGATGTACGAAGACGGCAGAGGCGTGGCCCAGGATCCGGAGCTGGCAGCCACCTGGTACCGCCGGGCCAATGCCGCGCGCACCAGCAAGGATGTAACCACGCGCTGAACGGGAGGCGCCGATCGGCTCACCGGGTCTCTTTCGGGCGGCACGTGCAGGAAACCGCGCCATGAAGGCGCAAGCCGCTTCGGCACAGTCCGCAAGTCCCAAAGTCCCGGGTCCCAAAGTCCCGGGTCCAAAGGCGGTGCCGGAGCGCGGCAAGGCCCGCTCAACCGCCATCCCTCGGGCTCGGCCATCACCGCTGAAAGAAACCGAAAGCCCGCCGCAACAAGCCGCCTGCGACAGCAAACACGTCGCCCTCCACGCTCGCCGGGCGACCCGCCCAATTCCACAGCGCCAGCATCGCGCCGACATAAGCGAGGATACCGGCACCGACAACGATGGCGAGATGCAGAGCCTCGCCACTGGCGCCGCCATGATCTCTGAGCAGGACCTGCAGCGCTCCGACCACCAGCGCCATCCCCGCCACGCTCACGATCGCGCGCTGCGCAGGGAATATCTGGTCCCTTATGCGCAATCCGATCAGGCGGCGGACTGTGATCATCGCCACTCCCGCCACCAGCAGCGCCGTGATCACGCGGGCCCCCAGCACCCCGGCGACGCCAAAATTGGCGAGGCCGACCAGCACGAGGGGAAATTTGACCGCCAGTTCGAGCAAAATCAGACGGGTGACGCTGTTGACCTTCTGGAGCGAAATCGCCAGGGCCTGCAGCGGCCCGGTGAAGAAATACGGGATCGCCGCGATCGCAAGCCAGCGCAGCGACGTGGCGGACGCAATCCACTTTTCGCCGAACGCCAGCCGCAGCAGGGATTCGGCACAGAGGCTGGCTCCAACCAGGATCGGCAGGCAGACGGCGACCACACCTGCAGCGGCCCTCTGATAGGCGGCAGCCAGTCTCCTCCCGTCCTGGCGCACCGCGGAGAAGGCGACGACAAAGGGCTGGAGGATCTGGAACACGAAGATCTGGGCCGGCAACGCCACCACATCCGCGGCCATGGCATAGGCACCGATCGCAAGATGATCCGCCACGCCGCCAAGTATCAGAATATCCATTTTCCGGTCGAGCGCGCTGACGGTCTGCCCGATGGTTGACCAGCCGAGATAATGCGCAAAATCCCGCCATTTCTCGAATGTCAGGCGCGTGCCGCGCCAAGGCGCAAAGAGGTAGGAGGCCACGCATGAGGTCAGGGGTGCCGCCACCGAATTGACAACCAGTGCCCAATAATTCGGCGTCCACACCGCGGCCGCGATCGACGCCGCGAAGGCGGTGCCCTTTCCGACGGCGTCAACGATCAGAAACGGAAGGAAGCGAAATTCGATCGAGAACTCAGTCATCCGCGGACTACCCATTCCGCGGAAAGCGGGAGCCAGGCTGAGGGCGCAGATCAGGGCCATCAGTCGCGGGTCGTGATAGAGAAACGCCACAGGCCAGCTCAGGATCACCAGAGCCGCCGCCAGCAACAGACCTCTCACGAGCTGAATGGTGAAGATGGTATCGTAATGTGCGCTGGTGCGATCCGCGATCGCCACCAGCGCCAGTCCGAGCGACAGATCCGTGACCGCTTCAAAGATCATCACAACCGAAGTTGCGACGGCGATGACCCCGAAATCCTCCACCGACAAGAGGCGCGCGAGGATGATCAGCGCTGCAAAATCAACGCCCCGTGTGATCAGCCGGGACGCCACCAGGACGCCTGCGCCTGCCGCAGTGCGGATTCCAATCCGGGCCGAAGAGCCATTCACGGGATTCATGATCAAGGCCATTCCTCATCGAGGCCGAAGGTCTCCACCGGTGTTCTATCCTCTATCCCTTTAAGGGAAAGGGTCCCCCGCGCCTTCCCCGCAACGTGCGGCGGCCTCGTGTGGCGTCGTGCGCGCTCGCCGCCCGGGACCCGGCCAGAACACCGTCCGCAAAGCCGATACCCTCGCACGCGCCTCGCTGGCAATGGCGCGAGGGTTGCAACCGGTTCACAACCGACCCGATCGCATCAATCTGTCGGGCGTGGCATTCAGTCTCGCCCTCAGGCCTTCAAAAGATCCGCCGCTGCCCGATCAGCCCCTGGCCGGATCGGCACGCGCAAAGCCCATGGGGCCGGACCAGCCCGCCCGAGGCCCGGGTCGGAGGTCCCACGTCCCGCGGCAGCGCCACTGGCTGTGCGCCCTTCACCATCATCCGATACCGCTCTTTGAAGGATTGCCGCACGTTTCCTGCAGAGCCGCGCCAGGCTGGACACATGGGCCTGATACCTGGACCTGATACCTCGACCTGATACCTGGACTTGAGGCCATCGTCCCCGGGCGCCTGACAGAGATCGCTCGCAAGGCGGCTGGCGACAACTACCAGCCGCTGCCCGACAACACGGTTGGAACCGTGCGCAACACGATCTTGAGATCGAGCCAGATTGACCAGTTGCGGGCATAAAACGTATCGTGAGCAACCCGCTCATCAAAGGTCGTGGAGTTGCGGCCACTCACCTGCCACAACCCGGTGATGCCGGGTCGACAGCTGAGATAGGCTTCCTTCGAACTGGAATAACGGTCCAGTTCCTCAACCGTCACCGGACGCGGGCCCACGAAACTCATATCCCCGTACAGAACGTTGAAGAGCTGCGGAATTTCATCAAGGCTCAGTTTGCGGAAAATTGCACCGACCGGGGTGATTCGCGGGTCGCAACGCAGCTTCTGGCACGCTGCCCATTCCGCAGCCGCTGCCGGATCCTCCCCCAGGAGGGTGCGCAACCGCTCGGGCGCATCCGGCACCATGGTACGGAATTTCAGGCAGTAGAAGCCCTTGCCACCGAAACCCACGCGGTGGTGGCGGAAAATCGCCGGCCCGGGTGAAGACATCCGGGTCAGCAGAAAGCACAGCACAATCAGGGGCGACAGCACAATAATCCCGGTGGACGCCAGAATGACATCCATGATCCGCTTGCGGGTCAGCTTCCCCGGCGACGCACTCAGCGCAGCCGCCTGCACGCCCCCATTCGTTTCAACGTATTCGGTCACGCTCATAACTCAAAACCGCAAAGCCTGATTTTTTTCCATCTCAGTTGGATAAATCACACCGGCAGGTTCCCGGCGACAGAAAATGTGTCCCGCCGCGCGACCAGCGCAACGAAATCGCAATCGCTGTTGCCATGATGCATCGAAAACCCCGTTCCACAATTTACATCTGAACAAATGTTAATTCCACAACTTACATCTGAACAAATGTTAATTGATGCAGGCGCGGATATCGGAAAATCCAGCCGGAATCGAATCATCGCCCGTATCTGTTTTCCTGTATCTTGTTGAAAGACACGCGCGCGTGCGGCTTTTTCAACCACGGCGATCGTTTTCTGCAACCCCAACGAGAGCCGATTTCAGCCGCACCCGCTGCTACAGCAGCACGTGCCGCATCAGGGAATGGCAGGATTTGCGGAACAGAATCGGGCAAGATCGTGGCCCGCCACAGTTGCAACACAATTTGGCCGATTTCAGACTGCTGCAGATCGTGAGAGAGTGGAAGCCTATCGCCGCGGTGGCGCAGCGACAAGCGCCGCCGCACTGAATACTCCTGCGATCACACAGGTTTGATCGCTCCCCGCGACCTCCGGCTGCGATCTTTCCATGACGCCGCTTGCGAAGCCCTGACCCGCGCGGATCTCACGTCAGCCACCACAGATCGATTGGCTCAACATGCTCCATAAGGCCTCGGGCACCCCTTCCTGCCGGGTCGAGAAACAGGACGTCCACGCAGAACAGGCATATCCTGTGCGATCGCTGCCGCCGACGCAGCAACCCGGTTTCTATCCGAAAAAAAAGAGCGGCTCCCTGCTGTTCGGGATCGTCCCCTGCTCAAAATAGTGCTCGACAGGGACCATGGCAACGCGTGCGTCAACCGCAACGATACTATCCACAACCACAGCGGGAGAGATTACAAGACCGCAGCACGTTCTGCCCTCCGCAACTACCACAAACGGTATCCAATGCATCCTGCGGTTTGTTGCGGGTCAGGAACAGAATGCGACAGGATCGTGGCAGACCCGGGTGCAGGATGATTTGACGGATCGCAAGACCGCTCCCTTCTCTCGCATCAAGCGCCAATGTCGCCCATATAGGACTTTCGGCAGCAGCGGAAACCGGCGACAGCGTCTGGCACCTCAAGGTGGCGCTGCCCTGACGAGAGACCTGACGGCAGAATTTGCGCATTTCCACTCTTCCAGCCGCGGCCCTGCGCGCGGCGTGCTGCAGATTCCAGAAGACGTCACGCGAGCATGAAGGAACAGACGGTGACAGATCCCGAACCTAGAACAATTATCAAATGATTCCGGCAGATTAACCCGCTGCCAACCCGCCGCTCCTTAAAGATGGTGTTCCCCGGCAGCATCTGGTCTGGCGTTGCTCTCCAGGCAACGACCTCACCACCGCGCGCTGGCGCCACGCCGTCCCTGTCGACCCTCGGCCCAGGATTGGGAAAACGCCACTCTTGCGAACCCGCATCGTCCCGAAAAAAGCGTCAACCGTGAAATATCTCAACCTGACCAATCCGCTTCCTGGGATCCATCGGCTCAACAAGGTCCATGGACGCCCGCCGGCATTGCCGGAAGGCATCCGGATTTATGCCATCGGCGACATCCACGGCCGCCTCGACCTGCTCGACAGACTGCTCCACCACATCGAGCTGGAGATCCGGTCTTTCCCCATCCCGCGCTCGATTTTTGTCTTTCTTGGCGACTATATTGATCGCGGGCCCGCCTCGGCACAGACCCTCGAGCGGCTGATCGAGCATGGCCGCAACCGGGAAAGCATCTTCCTCAGCGGCAACCACGAGGAGATCGCCGCTGACAGCCTCAGGGATCCCGAGATTTTCGCTCACTGGTTGCGCCTCGGCGGAGTAGCGACCCTGGCGTCCTATGGCATCACCGTCAAAGCCAACATCAGGGCTGCCGACATCGTCGGGCTGCAGCAGCGTTTCAACGCCGTGCTGCCTCCGGCGCACCGGGATTTTCTGCAGGATCTCAAAGCCTGCTTTTCCTGCGGCGATTTCTTCTTCGCCCATGCCGGCATCCGGCCCGGGGTCCACCTGTCGCGGCAGAAGGGCCGGGACCTGCTCTGGATCCGCAAGGAGTTCCTTTCATCCCAGAAGAATTTCGGCAAGATCGTGGTTCACGCCCACAGCCCGGCGGCATCCGTCGATGTCAGGGCAAACCGCATCGGCATCGACACCGGCGCCTATGCCAGCGGCCGTCTGACCTGCCTCGCCATTGAAGGGGAGTCGCTGGCCGTCCTCGACACCGCGACCATCCCGTGAAGCCGGAAGCCTCCACGTGCGGGCGTATCCCACCAGGGCGCATCGTCACAGATGCCCAAAACGGCAAGCCCCGCCGCCAACATGCAAAACCAGAAGCGCAAAGCTGGCCGCGGGGAGCGCGCGCGCATCCCGGCCAGGCCAGCCCAGCCCATCGGCCTCTGACCGTCATAGGCCTGGGGATGGCGCTGGCCGCGCAAACGCCCGTTTGCGTCTGCCGCGTGAGGATGTTGAAATCCGCAAGAGTCCTGTCGCCGGCGACTGGGATCGGCAGACGCCAATGCCCCGCGCACAGGCCTGACGTGCGGATCACCCGCTGAGGTCACAGCGGGCGGCGACGCGCCCCGATCCCGGCCGCATCCGCCAGTGCTGCCATTCCTCAATGCAGATCCATCAACCTGCCGGTGAATTCCGGCGCCACGGTCGGCTGGCCCGTCGGGGAGCCGCCCTCCTGCTCAATGGTGACCTTGTAACTCGCGGTGTTGATGGTTTCGGCGTCAAAACCGCTCAGGCCCTCATGCTCCCGCAAGTCGCCGGCAGCCCCGAACAGGCCCAGCGAGCGCGGCGCCGCCAGCTTGTCCGACGTCAGCCAGAGCTGGAAGGTCTTGCCGGGCCCTGGATCGGCATCCACCATGCGCACGGTCAGCTTGTTGCCCCTGTCCACCACCAGAATGAAAGCGGGCCCGGCCCCGGCCCGGCGCAGCAGGCCGACGCTGTGCAGGGACGAGCGCGCGGCCACCGCCGGCGGTGTCGCGACCCGGGGCGACGGCTCGTTCTGAAACGACTGCAGCAACAGCACCACGGCCAGCATCACCGCCACCACACCAAACAGCACGGTACTGATACGCCAGCCCGCCCCGACGGCCGGTTGCAGCATCGCGTTGGGGTCGACCCCCAGGGGTACCGGCAGCAGAGGCTCGATTTCCGGCTGCAGCGCCGGGCGATCACTCTCCGGCAGACGCGGGGCCTGAGAAAGAAAACCTTCGGCGAAAGCCGGCTCCTCTTCGGAGACGGTCTGCGGCGGCAATGGCACCTCCGCCGCCTGGGGCGGGGTGGGCACGGCCGGCGGGGCAATCGGCGCTGGCGGCATTTGCACCGCCACCTCCGTCTCCTCCTCCTCGGCCTCCGGTGCTGCCGGCGGCAAAGGTGGCGCATCGGGCGCCGTCGGCGGCGTCAGCGCAGCCACGATTTTGGTCCACACGCTCGCGGGGGGCTCGATCGGCTCCACGATCTGGTTCAATACCCCGAGGCGCAATTCCCACGCCTGCACCACGGCGGCGAATTCCTCATCCACCGCCATCATGGTTTCGACCTGGGCACGCTCCTCCGTATTCAGCGAACCGAGTGCATATTCCGCGGCAAGTACAATATGGTCTTCAGTGTAGTTCATAGGGCTCACGCCTCAAGATACTCGCGGATATCCAACATGCTGCGCCTGAGCCACGACTTCACCATGCTGACCGGGGAAGCAAATTTTTCTGCCAGCTGCTCGCGGCTCAGACCGTCGAAATAGGCGAGCAGCACCAGCTTCTGACAGCTCGGCTCAAGCCGCCCCATGCATTCCAGCAGCCGCCTCAACCCCTCGGTCATTTCCCGACGCGAAATCGGCGTGGTGCGCGGCGTCTCAATGGTCGACGCCCCATCCTCGATCGGAATGTCGGACATCCGCCGTGCCACATCGATGGCACGGTTGCGGGCAATCGATGCCATCCAGGTGATCGGCAGCGACAAGGCGGGATCGAATTCGCCGGCACGATGCCAGATTTCCACATAGGTACTCTGCATCACCTGCTCGGCGAGATCCTCACGCCTGAGAATGCGCCGCACAATGCCGTAAAGCTGCGCACATGTGGCCGAATAGAGACGCTCGAAAGCCACCTCGTCGTCCTTCGCCACCGTCGCGACCAGCCATACCAGTTCCGCTGATGTCAGCATTCAGCGCTCTCCGACCGCTACCAGAACCTTTTAAACAAAGGTTTATCTCAGTTCGTGCCACACCGGGGGACCTGGCCCCCTGGCCCGGACAGGATGCGCCTTTTCTAGCATGACGTGCCCTGCCTGGTGCAAAAAAAGGCCTATTTGTCAGATAATTGATTTCTTATTCGAATTAAAAGGCTAATTCCGGGATATGGCAGAAATGTGAGGCCGGACCGGTGATGGCCACGCCCGCACGCCCGCTGTGGCCACAACGATAAATCCCTGAATCATCAATGTGTTGCAGCGATGCAGCGGGGGCTCCGAGGGCTGCTGCCGGGCGTCCGCCAGCATCGCTGTTATTGTCACAGTGTTGCCCGAAAGCCCGTGATCCTCGCCACAGCGAAGCCGAAGGCACGCTGGCAGAGCGGAGCTTGCACGGAGGCTTGCCTGCCGGGAGGCAACATCCCGGCGAAAATGCCGAAAATGCCTGCTAAAACAGCAAGGGAAGGGACTGCACCATCCGGCACCGGGGCTTGGCAGGAACCAGGGCGCCCGGGGCATGGGGTTGGGACGGCGCAGACTCCGCCGTTCGCGGTTTTGGAAGGCCGTGCAGACCTGCATCCGCGGGCCATCCGGCGCGGCCACAGCCGGGGTCCGTCGATACCAGGAGCTGGTCAGGCGACAGCACCCATCCGCGGCCGCATCAGACTGTCGGCGCTGCCGTGCTCATGGACATTTTCCTCGCCACGCTCACGGACATGGTCGCGTTCATCAAGCAGTTCCACCCGCTTGAGTTCCTCAAAGGCATCGGCGAGAGCGCCCCTGGCGTCATCGAGCTGGCCCAGCAACTCGTCGGTTGACCGGGTGAGGTTTTCACGCCGCGCGATCGCCGCCTTGGCATAGGTCGGATAGGCAAAATGGGAGCGGTCACTGATGCCCGCCCGCTCCTCCTCGGTCTGAATCTCGCGTTCGAGATCCCCAGCCATGCGCTGGAAGTCGGCAATCATGCTTTCAATCTGGGCGACCCTGCGCCGCCTCTCATCAACCTGGAATTTTTTCAGGCGGATGAACGTATCTCGTGACTTCATCGACTCATACTCCCCAGAAGTCCCTCATTTC